>JAJDDX010000411.1 GCA_029260055.1 Phycisphaerae bacterium | reverse complement strand
AGGGCGATGCCCTGGGCTGGGCCTATCCCGCCCCTTCGGGGCTGAAACAGGCGCAGCATCCCACGGCGGGTGGCCCAAGTCGGCCGGACTTGGCGCAACGATCACGGCTCCGGGGTCCGAGCCTCCACCTTCAGAGAGTCTCGCCCCCTCTTTGATGGGTGGCATGGGCAAAATCGTATGCCCGTGCCGAGTCCGGATTTGCCCGTGTTTTCCCGCACCGCCGTGCGTCCCCCTCCCGACAGGTGTGATTGGTACGCGACGTGCCTGTAGGTCTCCCGGAGTATCAGCCATCCGCGCAACAGGAGACTAACCGTGTACGGCGGCGACGAAATCCAAATCACACCGGGCATGCAGCACTACATCGACAAGAACAACGCCTACCTGGCCAAGCGGAGCCGGTACATCCGCGACGTGGTCAAAAAGTGGAAATTCGACACCATCGCCGTCCACGGCCTCTACTCCGTCGAGGACGCCATCGAAGACTACCAGGGGGCCATCATCGAGCCGGTCTTCATGAGCTCCTCCCAGGCCTACCGCGACTCCGACGAGATGGCCTGCGCCTTGGGCTACCTCATCCCCACCTGGTGCTACTCGCGGATCGCCAACCCCTCGACCTATTACTACGAGTGGACGCTCGCCCTGCTCGAGGGCTACGGCTTTGACGGCGAAACGTCCGCCTGCTCGACCTCGTCCGGCATGGCAGCCATCGCAGCCGCCATCAACCCGTTCCTCGTCCACCGCGAGCACCACACCGTCGAGCCGCGGAACTTCGTCGCCACCGCCCAGTGCTACGGCGGCACGTTCCAACTCTTCAACGTGCGCATGATGCAGGAGCGGGACATCGAATGTCGCTGGGTCGAGGACCCGACCAACCTCGACGAGTGGGCCTCCAAGATCGACAAGAACACCCGCTTCCTCTACGGCGAGCTACCGAGCAACCCGGGCATGGGCTTTTTCGATATACAGGCTGTCGCCGACCTGGCGCACAGCCACGACATCCCGCTGATCTGTGACAACACCGTGGCGACGCCCGCGCTGCTGCGGCCCATCTGCCACGGGGCTGACATCGTCGTGCAATCCGCGACCAAGACGCTGACCTCCAGCGGCTTCGGCCTATGCGGTGCGCTGATCGCTCGGAACGACCTTATCAGCAACATCGACAACGACTTCATGAAGAAGGACTTCGCGCTTTACACGAAGTACCTGCCGAACCGCGACAGCGGCCCCAACCTGCACCCGATGCAGGCGATCATGACGCTCAACGACATGCGCACGCTGCGGGGCAAGATGGACCAGATGAGCCGCAGCACGATGAAGGTGGCCCAGTTCCTTCAGGGCCATCCGCAAGTCGAGGAGGTCAACTACCTGGGTCTGCCCGACCATCCGCTGCACGAGCTTTCGTCCAAGTACATGTGGCTGGTCGACGCGGAGAGCGACGAGCAGTACGGTAAGCCGGTCAATCGGTACGGGCACCTCATGTCGTTCTGCGTGAAGGGCGGCGCCGTGGCTGCCCGTGAGATGTTCGACGGCCTGCAGCGCATCTGGCGTGCGACGGACCTGGGCCGGATCAAGAGCGTCGCGACGATCCCCGCGATATCCACTCACCAACAACAGGGTGAGGCCGGCCGAAAACTGGCCCACATCCCCCCGAACCTCGTGCGTCTATGTGTGGGAGCCGAGCACCCCGACGACATAATCGCCGACCTGGACCAGGCCCTCGGCGCCGTCAAGACCGCGACCTCCGTCCCGGCTGGTGCTGGGGCGTAGCGGGGCGCCTTGGGCGGGCGATTCGCTCGCTCGTGTGCTCACGCACTGGCCGGCCTGGGTGCCACTGGTGGCTAGTCCACCAGTGCTGTATCGCCGTGCCTGTGGGCTGCGACGGGTGGAATGGGCAAACTCGTTAGTCCGTGAAGCGGTCCTCAGGCAGCATTTCTACGTTGGGCAATCCGCACGCCTCTGGCGGATCGGGTGGCACGTGCCGCCGTCCCCTGAAACCGCCGATGTGTAACTCGCGGCGGGGGGAACCGGGCCGCCCGGGACCACGCCGAGCTTGGCCGTCGAGCGCGGCGCCTTTTTTTCATTCACCTCCTACACCATCTTTCGGGTAGACTGACGGCCCGTTTCAGGTTCGAGAAACGCCAGATCTTGCTTCGAGACGTAAACCGGCTCGTCGGCCCAACACACAGGAGGCACCTCGGATGAGCATCACTCGACCCATGCACATATCGCTGGCTTCGGTCGCCCTGATGGCATGCACCACGGCGACTTCGGCGGCCATCCTGAACGTCCGCCAGATGGAACTCGACGGCGAGGCCACGGTGACGGCTTCACCGTGGGACGCCGGACACAGGGACGCGTTGTTCGATCAGAACTGGATAAGCATCTACCGCTCGGCTGCCATCAACCCGGCCATCATCACGGTGGAATTCGTGGCGCCGCAGACGATTGGCGCAGCCCGCGGGAAGTTCACGAACACCACCACTCACGACTGGACGCTCGAAGCCGCGGACTCCGTCGCTGACCTCGACGCTCAGACGGGGACGTACGTGAGCATATTCGGGCCCGAGCGTGTGGAGGGCACCGGCATTCAGTGGATGGAATGGAACGACACACCTGTGACGCGCCTCGTTTTCCGCTTCACCGTGTATCGCGTCTACGGTGACAACTACGTGCACATCCGTGAACTCGAGTTGCAGAGCCCCGAACCCGTCGAGGAGATCGACGTCGGCGGCAACACCGTTCGGATCAACGTCATCGAGCTCGACCCCGCCGACGGCGAGGTGGCCGAGGGCGGCACTCTTCAATTCGCCGCGGAAGCCACGCTTAGCTATGGCCCGGACCGGTACGATGTCACCGATCAGGCCACCTGGGACGTCGATGAGCCCGGCGTCGCCGCGGTCGATTCAGCCGGTCTCGCCACCGGCATCAGTGCGGGAATCACAACCGTCAATGCGGACATCGGGGTCGTGCACGGTGAGGCGCCACTCACCGTACGGCTCGCTCGACCCGTGGACCTTGACGTGGGGTTCATCCATCGCACGCCCGAGTACAACCGGTTCAAGGTCTCATTCGACGGCGATCAGCACGTCCATCCCGACTATAAGGATGAGAAGAAATGGCCTGACCCGGATGAAGTGGTGACGTACACGGCCCATGTCTTCAATCGGGGCGACGCGGACGTCACGAACATCGCGTATCGCTGGTTCTTCGACGACGGACTCGTGCACGAAGGTTCTATCGCATCGCTGGCAGCGCTCGAGCAGACGACCGTTTCGTGGTCCGCCCCCTGGCCGGCCGACACCGTGCAGACGATAAACCTCGCCCCCGGCGCAATGACGCTGCACCCCCGGCAACTCGAGCGAGCGATTGGAGACCACAGAATCCGCTTCCAGGTCGATCCTCTCGATACGGTTGCGGAAGGGTGCGAACTCAACAATGTGGTCGAAGATTACATCAACGCTCTGACCTTCTGGCTGTTCATGGACGAAACCACATACGACCTGTTCAGTAAACGCAAGAACCACCTCGAGAGTTACTCGCCCGAGAACTGGGGACGTATGCAGTTGATCGGTTTCGAGCGTCGGCTCCGCGTCTCCGGATGTCCTCAGAAGTTGCGGCTTGACATGCTGGCCGTCTACCCTGACGGCGATCTGTCCGGCGGAGGAACTCATGAGCCGACCGGATCCGAAACGCGCCAAGCCGACGGCCGCTGGGGGTTTCAAATCGGCGAATGGCTGGAACCGAAGATCGACAGGTACGCCAAGATAGTTGAAAACACGCTGACGCATGAATGGGGGCACCAGATCGGCCTTATCGATGTCTACCAGTACGACATCGCGACGGGCAACTGCCTGATCACTCATGACGGTGCGCTAGTGGCCGGGACCGATTTGATGCCGCCGGTCAGCCCCTGGAATGTGTTCTATGGGAATATCAACGTGATGCATGCCGCAGGCGTGGCGTTGAAGGACTACACGAACCGGGCGCTCATGTCCGACGCACAGCGACATCATCTCGGTACGGGTAGCGCCGTGGGCATGAACCGCAACCTCGGCCTGCGCCGAGGGTTCTTCGGTGACTACCTCGGTGCGATTCAGCAGGGCGAGATCAGCATCGTAGTGCGACATCAGGACGGCACACCGGTGCCAAGCTGTGCCATACGCGTGTTTCAGCGCGAGCTTTCGCAAGATGTTCCCGATATTCCAAAGTTCGTCGGGCTGACGGATACGCAGGGCAACTGGGTCTTCCCGGAGAGCACCGAGCCCGGTTGGCATGGCGGCATAACGGTCAACAACCCATGGTCATGGACCGACGGCGCCACAAACTACGACGCGCCGGCCGCGGGCGGCGGCAACGTGCCGCTCGTCGTGGAGTTGACATTCGACGACATCGTTGAATACCACTTCATCGAGGCGGATGCGTGCAATATCGCCTTCGGGCAAGGGACTCTCGATGACTATGCGTTCGTGCTGACCACCTATCATTCACGGGAAGGCAATCGACTTCCCGTCATCTCTTTCGACCGTGGCTCGACGACCGTTCAGCTCACCGAGGGCGAGTTCTTCGAGACCACGGTCAGCGCACCTGATCCCGACGGTGACCTCGTCGCGTTGAGCGCGACATCGCTCTACAACTCGACATTCGATCCCGACACCGGGCGGTTCACATTCCGCCCCGACTCACTCCAAGTGAATCGACATGGCGACCACCTCGAGTCGAATCGGTTTGCGTTTACAGCCGACGACGGCAAGTTCACCGCCACTTCGACCATCTGGTTTGATGTGTCCGACGTGGACGGCTACGCCTATGTGCACGAAACCGTCAGGGAGGGGAGCATGGACGGCGACGGCGACGTCGACCTGAATGACTACCGGCTCTTCTACGCGTGCATCACAGGGCCCGCGGGGAGTGTGTCGCCGGACTGCTACTATGCCGACTCGAATATCGATGACCACGTGGATCTGATGGATTTCGCCGCCTTTCAAGCCGGCTTCATTCCCGGTCCATGACCCGGCTCAAAGCGCCGTCAAGACCGCAACCTCCGTCCCGGCGGGTGGCATGCCCAAGCTGAAAGCGCGGGCATGTTTGACGCCGCGCCGAGTCCGTCGCCGGAGCCCGCATGCCTGCGCTTCGCTTAGGCATGCCACACGGCTTAGAGCCGCTTCGAACGGATACCCATCTCGCACAGCGCCTCAACCGTCCTCCAATTGCGTGCCGTGGCGGCGACCTCGAGCTTGCGCTCGAAGAGTGCGCCAGTTAGCTTCGTCCTGGCAGCGCCCTTCGGGCAGTACACGTAGATACTATCCCGCTCGACAATGAACTCATCGCCGCCCGTGTCGATATCGGCGAGCGTGCGCAGGGCCGAGGCTGATGGGCGGGCCGCCAGAAAAGCGACGTGGACCTTCGTCGGGTCCTTCTTCGCCTGGTCCGCGAAGAGGTTGGCCTCGATGATACGCTCAAACTCAACGGGCGTGCGGATCAGGACCGTCACGTCGAATCCGAAGCGCGCGTCAAGCTGCTCTTCGATCAGCCGCGCTACCTTGGCCGCACCGCGCATCTTGGAGTGGAACAGGACATTGCCGCTTTGCAGGTAGGTCGCGACGCTCGTCATACCGAGGGCTTCGTAGGCCGCCCGGAGGTCGGCCATCCGGATCTTTCGGAGACCGCCGACATTGATCCCACGAAGCAGAGAAATGAACGTAGCCATCCGCGCAACCCCAGCTCGACGCACCGCCAATGTGGAAGATCAGATCGGTGCGGCGAGCCGCACCCTACGCTTTTCGGCCGGCGGCCCGGACCGGAGCGGTGGGTGCCCCGTCCTTGCGAAGCAAGGGTGGGGGACGGAAGCACCATGTGGTTGTGTCCGCGCCTCGGACTGCGCCCGCGATGGGGTCCGTCCCCCACCCTTCGGGGCGTACCCGAAGGATGGGGCACCCGGCGAAACCTCAGGCGGACGCACCACCAAAGCGACAGATCAGATCGGTGCGGCGAGCCGCACCCTACGCCTGCCCGGAACCGGCGCCACGTGCCGCAGCCGCAACTCGCTACACTTCCAGCATCGACGCGCGCCACGTCCCGTTCTTGCGGAGTTCGAAAACCTCCAGGTCGCCGCCCGAGTTGGCGTCGAACGTCAGGGCCGCCCTTGCCGCTCGCACGGCGATCTCGCGTGCCGAGAGTTTGTCCTCGTAGAGCGCTTCCAGAGCCCCTTCCGTGTGATCGGCGCCCGACCCTATCGCACAGAACCGCTCGAATCTCGACACGCTCATGATCCCATGCACCCTGAAGAGGCCGTCCTTGTTGACAATGAGGAAATCCGAATCGAGATCGGCGAACGGCGTCCGGTCGTCGTTGTCGCTCTGGTCGTCCACGAAGCTGTAGCGTTCACGCATGTCACGCCAAAACCTCAAAAAGAAATCGAAGATCGCGACCTCATCCGCGAAACGCGGTAGCCGCTTCTTCGTCGCCGCATAGTGGCGCAGGATGTTGCCATAGACGGTGAACCCCGCCACGCCCACGAGCGAGCGGCCAAACGTGACCACCTTGCTGCCGACGGCGTTCACGTCTCTAAGCGAACCACAGCAGCTCAGCGTATCGGAGACAAGGACAATGCTCCCGCCCTTCTCCACGCCCAGGATCGTCGACATGCACACCTCATGAAATACGGAACCCTACGCGACACCCTTCCGGTCGCGCTGAGGCAGCGTACCGATAGGCGGAAGATGCACAAGGGCACAGCGTCGAACGCCCCCGCTCTCGCATGGTTCGGCCTCCGTGCCACCGTTTGCGACATCCAGTTCCATCCGGCATAGGTGAAAACCCCGATAGCGAGCCCGTTCGTCAAGGGTATACTGATTCTCCAGTCGTTCAGTCGTCCCACGCGGGCTGCACCGTAGCCGCCGCGAGAGTGCCAGGCCCACTGCCGGCCGAATTGGGTCGCGAAGATCGACTTCACGCTCGGCTTCGGAAGTCCGGAGGAACTCGAAGTCGTGCTCCGTTCGGGTGCGAGACGCCTGGGTCGGGCGTTCGCACGGGTGCAAAGTGGGGCTGTTGCTGCCTTACTCATCTCTATCAGGTTGCAGGGGAGGTATTCCATGTCCGAACTGATTACGTGCACGCCACGCACACTTCCGCCCGGTGACGCCCTCAACGCGGCGCGCGTCGCGATCGGGATCAACCCGCTGAACCAGCCCATCAGCGAAGGCGCAGAAGTGCTCGTCCCGGATCATGCGCCGAGCATCGAAGAGCTTGCGGTCGCCACGAGCAAGTACTGGGGTGCGGAAGGGAAGAGATTCACGGTCGGCTTCCTGGATAGCCCCTCCACGGAACTTCGCACGAAGCTGCTTTCTCATTTGAACGCGTGGAACGAGACTGCGAATGTCGAGTTCGTCGAGACCGATGCGGCCGACGATGCCGAGGTGCGCATCAACCGTGAACGGATGGCGGAAAAGAAATGGCGCGGATATTGGTCATTTCTGGGCACGGACATCCTCATCGCCCAGGGTCCGGCCAATCAAACCATGAACCTGGAAGGGTTCACGACGAGCACGCGTGATTCCGAGTTCCACCGTGTGGTCCGCCACGAGGCCGGTCACACGTTGGGCTTCCCGCATGAGCACATGCGCAAGGAGCTGGTGGAGAGAATCGATCGAGAAAAGGCGATCATCTATTACCATGAACGGACGGGCTGGACGCGCGAGCAGATCATTCGGCAGGTCCTGACGCCATTGGAAGAGGCCTCGATTTGGGGTACGCCTCACGCGGATCCGAACTCCATCATGGCCTATCAAGTGCCGGGGAGTGTCACCAAAGACGGTGAACCGATCGCCGGCGGCACGGACATCGACGAGTCCGACTACAAGTTCTCGGCATTGATCTATCCGAAACCGAAGCCGGAGTCAGGCCACAAGTAACCGCCGAGTGAACGGCGTGTTCCCACGGCGGACCGCTGCACGCATGGCGGAGAACCGGCGAAGTCGATTGGGGTGGGCCATCGGCCCGCCCCTTCCGACTCGCGAAGGACCGTCAACCGCCGTGCTGCACGTAGCTCATCAGCTTGTAGACTAGTCGCGCGGCGAGGAATTCGGTGACCACCTGGCCGGGAATGGGCATGACTTCGACGATGTCGGCCGCGACTATCGTCTTTTCAGCGGCCACACGGCGCAACAGGCTGGTGACCTGATACCAGTCGACGCCGCCGGGCTCCGGTGTGCCGGTGCCGGGGGCGAACGACGGATCGAACCCGTCGATGTCGATGGTGACGTAGACCACGTCGCCGAGGGCGTCGAGTGCGCGGTCGATCCAGGAGCCATCAGTGCGACACTGACGCGCGGTGATCGGCTTGATGCCCGCCTCGAGCATGAACTCGTGGTCCACTTTGGCGATCGATCGGATACCGACCGGTACGATCGTCGCGCCGAAGTCGTGAACCCGGCGCATCACGGACGCATGGGAAAACGGCGTGCCCTCGTAGCTGTCACGCAGGTCGGGGTGCGCGTCGATCTGCAAGACCGAGAGCTTCTCGTGCTTGGCCATCACGGCCCGCACCAAGCCTGATGTAATGCTATGGTCGCCGCCGAGCCCGAAGAGGAACTTGCCGTCATTCACGACCCGCATAGCAGCCGCGAAGATATCGTCGTGCATCGCAGCCGGGCCGGCTGGATTGGGCTCGACCGGATCGAGCGTGGCGATGCCGGCGTCATAGCTCTCGACACCGAGTTCCTCATCGAATTCCTCGACATGTGCGGATGCCGCGATGATGGCAGCCGGCCCGTGCCTTGTGCCAGACAGAAAAGAGGTCGTGGCGTCGTACGGCACCGGAAGCACGGCAATACGAGCGGTCTTGTAGTCTGCGTGCTTGCCGTCCAGGTCGAGGAAGTTGGTGGGCATGGAAGGCATATGCTGAAAACACTCGCTATGCGGCGGCAACCCTGCCCGCCTTCTGGCACTAGGCCACATACCACCGCCCAAACCGCACTGGTGGGCAAGCCACCAGTGGCACCCACCGTGCTACAACAAAAACACTGCCGCCGCGACGGCGGTCGTCCACAGGCCGTTCTTGTCGCCCTCGGCGGTCTGCACAATGGCCCGCGTCCGCAGCGTCAGTTCCTTTGTCTTGTAGATCTCTTGCTGTTCGTCGTAGGCCTTGTCCGGATCGAGCTTCTTGCCCAGCGTCGTGGCGAGCATCTCTGCAGCCATATCTTCGACGTAGTCAGCACACGCTCTCTGCGTCATGCCGAACCCGTGGTGCTCGGACACGTATCCGTAGATGTCCTTCTTAGCGGGCACAGCCAGGCCGATCCCCGCGCAGGCCAGGCGGTTCGGCTCGTTCGTGCGCGACTCTGCCAGCACGCAAAACACGATCTGTCCCGGCATCATCTGCTCCAGCCCTCTTCCCCGCGACACGATCTTGCAGCCCGGTGGAAAGATGCTGCTGACGCGCACGAGGTTGAAGGCGGCGATACCGGCATTCCGCAGCGCCTCCTCGAAAGACTGGAGATTGTTCTTGTGCCGGCCGACGCCCTTGGTAAAGAACATCTGCTTGGGCACCATCGTCTTATTCAATTCACGAGCACTCATAGGCAAAACTCATGTAAGAGATAGTCCAAATCAAGCGGCGAGATTATAGCCAGCGCGAGGGTCGGCACAACAGAGAATCCCGCCCCCGCCTCCCGGCTCGCGGCGGCCCGCTAAGCCCTGTCGAGGAGTAACTCGATCTTGGATCTGATGGCCCGAAACGCCTGCCCGCGATGGCTGATGCGGTTCTTCAACTCCGGCTGCATTTGGGCGGTTGTCATGCCTTTTTCGGGCACAAAGAAGTGCGGATCGTAGCCGAAGCCGTTGTCGCCGCGCGGCTCGTCCACGATGAGCCCCTCGACCGTCCCGAAGACGGAGGCGAGTACGCCGTCCGGGCTCGCAAGGGCCACGGCACAGCAGAACCGCGCGGTACGCTTCTCGGCCTCGACACTCGCGAGTGCGGCGATGAGCTTCGCGTTGTTGGCGGCATCGTCCGCATCGAGTCCGGCATAGCGAGCGGAGTAGACGCCTGGCTCGCCGCCCAGCGCATCGACGACAAGACCCGAATCGTCAGCCAACGTCCATCCGCCGCACAGCGCCGCGTAGTGTACCGCCTTCTTCTCAGCGTTACCCTCGAACGTATCGGCGTCTTCAACCGCTTCCGGCGCGTCGGGATAGGCATCGAGCGCCGTAAGCTCGACCGGCAGACCGGCGAGAATCTGCCGAGCCTCACGCAGCTTGCCCTGATTCGTGGTGGCGATGAGGATCGAACGCGGCGTTACCATGTGTCATCCGAGCGTGCCGGCACCTTCACCAGGCGTGACTTGACCGGCACCTTCGTACCGTCATCGGCCTTGGCACGGTAGATTCGGCCGTTGAGTAGATTGTACTTCAACGCCGCATCCTCCTGGAGTGCGATGATCTCGGGGCGATAGTACGGCAGCCCTCTTGGCGGGATCACGACCGCGTCCTCGCCGAACGTACCGACGGTGACCATGCTCGCGCCGGCGCCGTGGTGATAGTAGGCTTCGTAGCCCTTGTCCCTCAGCGCCGCGCAGAAGTCGGCGGCCGCCTGCTTGTAATCCCAAAACTCGTCGGTCGGCTCGAACACGCCGACCTGCAGCGAGTAAGCGGCATCGACGCTCGAGAGCATCCACGCGGGGTCGCCGACATCCGGCGTGGGGACACGCACGGTGCGAGCGAAGATGAAGTAGCGTTCGCCCGACGGCGGCCCGAGTTCCTTGATCAGCTCTACATCCCTGGCGAGCTGCTTCGGCACGAGGCGCTTTCCGGTCTCGGGATCGGTCTTGCGATAGTATGTGCCGTAGTAAAGCCGCGCCACACCGTCCGCATCGTCGGTCACGATGACATCACGCGGGCGAATGCCGGGTGTTCGCCGCAGGGTGCCAGCCACCTGATTGATACGGTTCAACCGATCAGGGCCGCGAACCTCGACACACCGAATCGTCCACGGCGAGCCTTTCGGCGCGAAGGCCGAGTCGCCGCGTTTGACCGCAAAGCCGGCCTCGTTTCGCTCCACCGTGGCGCACCCGCCGAATGCCGGCAGGCACGCGCCGACCGCAATGCACAGGCTTACCCTCGCGTTCATATCCGCTTCCTCAGTGCCTTGGTTTGAATCTCGACGAGTTGCTTGATGCCGCGCGACGCGAGACGAAGCAGCTTATCCAGGTCCTTCCGATCGAACGTAGCCCCTTCGCCCGTACCCTGCACCTCGACGAACTTGCCCGAGCCGGTCATCACGACGTTCATGTCGACCTCGGCTGTCGAGTCCTCCGGATAGTCGAGATCGAGCAGCGCCCGCCCCTTCACGCGGCCGACGCTGATCGCAGCCACCGCGTCCACAACCGGCGTCTCGGTGATCCACTTGTTCTTCCGCGCGACGCGAACGCAGTCACACAGCGCTACGTAGGCGCCGGTGACGCTCGCGGTGCGCGTACCGCCATCGGCCTGGAGCACATCGCAGTCCAGCAGGATGGAGTTCTCGCCGAGTGCATCCAGATCAACCACCGCCCGGAGTGAACGCCCGATGAGTCGCTGAATCTCCTGTGTCCGGCCGTCGATCTTGCCGCGGTTGCGCCGGCGGCGTTCGTTCGTCGCGCCGGGCAGCATGTCGTACTCCGCGGTGACCCAACCACTACCCTGCCCCTTCTTCCATCCCGGGACTTTGGGTTCGAAGCACGCGGTACACAGCACCACGGTGCCGCCCGTGCGGATGAGCACAGAGCCGGCTGCGTTGTTGGTGTAGCCGCGTGTGATTTCGATCGGACGAAGATCGGCCGCTTTCCTGCCGTCGTGTCGAGCCAAGGTTGAACTCACTTTCGGGTCACTTTCGGGGACGTTTGTAGCCGGACGCACCGCACGCAAACGAGTACGGCACCGCAGCCGGGACGATAGATTCGCCTCAAAACCCTGTCAACGGGCGGCGGTTTGCCAGGCGTCCAGACACGCCTTAGCCGTCAGCCCGGTCGCTCGCGCTTCGATATGACGTGACGAGAGGTCGGTGTAGGCCAAGTCGACCCACAACGTATCCGGCGGCATGGTCGACTCGACCCGGTCCGCCCACTCGACGACGACGGCGGAATCGGATCGTGCGAACTCCTCGAAACCGAGGGCGTCGAGTTCGCGACTGCCCGACAGGCGATAGGCATCGAGATGATAGAGCTTCAGCCGTCCTTCGTATTCGTTGACGAGCGTAAACGTCGGGCTGGTCACGTCGCGCACGTCGTCGATCCCGTTGCCCACGGCGATGCCCTTGGCGAGTTGCGTCTTGCCCGCGCCGAGAGGCCCGACCAACGCAACGACCACGCCACCGCAGAGCGAGCAGCCAAGCGCCTCGCCCAGTGCCAACGTTGCCTCGGGCGAGGTCGTATCCCAAATTGCGGTCGCTCGCGCGTCGGTCAATGCACGTACCCTTTCGGTTCGAGGGTATCGATCCTCCCGTCGGCGCGTTGGATCGCAAAGCCACGCTCTGCAATGCGCCCCACCGGATACAGATCGACCGGTGCCTCGCCGGCGTCACCCTCCACCGCGAGCAGCAGTTCGAAGTCCTCGCCGTCGCTCAGGGCGTGATCCAACGCGCTGGCGCCGTCCGCTGTCGCGAGCTTCCGCGCCGCATCACTGATGACCGCCTCCGATGCTCGTCCATCCAGTACCGCGCCGACGCCCGACGCCTCGCACATCCGCCACAGATCGAGCGACAGGCCGTCGCTGATATCCATCATCGCGTGCAGGCGCGATCCCAACGACCTCGCTAACCCTGCCGCTTCGTCCACTTTCGGCCGAAACGTCAGGTGCTTCCCGAGCAGACTGCCACCCAACGGTCCTGTCACGTAGACCGAGTCGCCCGCGACGGCTCCGTCGCGCCGGACCGGCTCGACGCCCGCATGCGGCACCGCCGTGATCGCCACGTCGATCGCCATCGGATGATCCCAACTCGTCGTATCACCACCGGCCACCGCCGTCTCGAATTCGTCGGCCATCTCGAACATGCCGCTAAGCAGATGCCTGGCCTCCTCAATCGAGCGTCCCTTCGGCCAAGCGATCGAAACCGTCACCGCGATCGGCCTCACCGCCATCGCGGCGCAATCGCTGAGGCTGCACGCGATCGCTTTCCTCCCGATGGCACGAAGGTCGTCGCGCTGCGTGTCAAAGTGTACGCCATCCAGCAGCATGTCGGACGACACAAGCACCGTACCCGGCACCCCATCGAGCGCCGCCATGTCGTCACCGATCCCCAGGCTGAGGTTCCGATGACCGCCCTTGCGCTCAGCCAGCCATGCCACTAGTTGTCGTTCGAAGTCGCTCATGACCCGCTGATCTTAACACGACCGGCGAAGCACGACAGCCACCGCGCAACAAGATGCCCGACGTGATAAAGCCGAGCCGCGACCGTAAGGGAGCGGACCCAGTGCCGCCCACGGAAAAACCGCTCCCTCACGGTCGCGGCTCGGAACACCTTGCTCGCAGGGTCAGGTAAAAAGAACACTTGCCGCTCCGCCCGCGTAACCGCCTGAGTCACGCGAATTCGCGGCGTACCCGCGCCGTCTCGCCACGCGGCTGCGCCTCGAAGGAACTTCTCAATGACCGGGAATAGGAACGCCATGACGCCGGTTCTTGACGTGGACGGACGGGCCGGGCATCCGCATCGCCGGAAACCGGGGGAGCAAGGGCCAACATAGCAACCTCAGAAGAAAACGTACGATTCGCCGGCGCTAGCGGTGCGCGGCGAGGATGAACGGTTAGCCTACGGCGATTGCGGGGAGCCGTAGGTCCGAGCCCCCGCCTTCGGATCGGGTCCGGAGGCGGGGGTCGTCTTTGCGCTCAGGGCAGCGCGCCGGGTGGCATGGGCAAGCAGCAGCTTGCCCGTGTCTTCCCGCCGGCTCCGGAGCAGCGCTGGTGGACAAGCCGCCAGTGGCACCCGGCACCAGTGCTCTTTCTGCAGGCTGAAGGCCTGCTCGATAGTAGCCGTGGGTCTCCGCCGGAGGCGGACACCCACGGAACACGACGCTAGCACACGCCACGACCCTGAAGGGGTCGAACGCAATGGGGCAACCCGGGCACGGGGCGTGACGCAGTCGGGGCGACCCCTCCGGGGTCGGTGGGAGACTTGGGGCGATCAACCGCGGGCGGCGTCCGCCGCCGGCGGACTTGCCCACGGCTACTATCGGTCAGCCTTTCAGGCTGAGTCGAGGGGCGGCACACATCACACGCCGGCACCGCCGTCTGCCTCGCTACCATCGGCTGTGATTCCGAGCGCCGCCCGCTGCGCGGGCGGAATCTCGGTGCCACATTCCGGGCACCTGCCGGAGACGTTGCCTGTCAGATCGTAGTCGCACGCACCACAGGCGACTCCCCGCGTGCCTTTCGAGCGCACGCTACCGGAATGAAGCCCGACCAAGGTCCCCGCCCACGATGTGGCGAGCAAGAAAAGAAAGGCCGACGCCGCCTGGAGGATATCCTCGCCGGCAGACCATCGCGACACCGCGCTCAGCGTGCCGCACGCGAAACACGGCGCCACGTACAGAACTGGATTCGCAAGAATCGACTGCACCAACAGCCTACCGGGGCCTGTCTTCCGACCAACAAGGAAGCCAGAGAAGAACCCGGAACAGGGCGGAATAGGTCCCCAGACGCAACAGGCACCGACGTCCTGCGCTCCGCCCGTCGCGAACAAGCTAGAGACAAGAACCAGCGAAGCTGTTACGAGCGCAGTCGCAAACCCGATGCCGACGGCCGTGCGAAGTGCCGCCCCGTCGTCTGGAAGCTCGGACAATGCGTCGACGCCGCATTCGGGTCGCTGATTTCGATTCGAATTCTCTGGCTGCGTGCAATGGTCCTGGCAAGAAGCGTCGAACGAACAGGCGTCCCGCCTCCGTCCACGGGTCTCGTCAAGTACGTCCCTTACTATCGCATCCAGAGTCGTCGACGCCGTGCGAGTTTGCCAGTCGATTCCGAAGCGTTCCTTCAGGTCGCGCTGGACTTCGTCAAGAAGGAACCCAAGAGCCTCATGGCCGAGCGCCTCGTCTTGCAGCGAGCCAGCGACAGTTAGATCATCGTTCGGCCGAAGCTGCGTCGGGCCGACATTGGTGACTGACGCGAAGTGCTCCAGCACTACTTCGATAACCGGCGCAGAACTGCGCGCATCCGGATAAAACGCCGCGACCCAGTCTTCCAGGGAAGGCTCCTTACGTTCCGCCCGGGGCGAGACTCTCTGGCCTACACGGCGCACACCCCAGACGAGAACACCAGCGACAAGTAGCGCCGCGAAAAGAAGGTAGATATCGTGGGGAAGGATCACGCTCCGCACTCCAACAGCCGGCACCCGCCAGCCTACGTAGGATGGCCCTCTGCCTCGCTACCATCGGCTGTGATTCCGAGCGCTGCCCGCAGTGCCGGCGGAATCTCGGTGCCACATTCCGGGCACCTGCCGGAGACGTTGCCCGTCAGGTCGTAGCCGCACGCACCGCAGGCGACTCCCCCCGCGCATCTCCGCCGCTTGCTGCCGGAACGAAGCCCGCGCGTGGTGCCCACCCATGACGTGACAAGAAAGAAGAATAGTCGCAACGCTACCGCGATAAGGTCAACACTGCTCGTGCCACCCTCTGTCAGCAGGAACCACGCCGCACACGGAGTCAAGTAGACATACGGTGTCGCGAGAATCGACTTGACCAGCAGCCTGTCGGAGCCTACCTTCCGGCCAACAAGGAAGCCAGATAGATACCCGGAACAAGGTGGAAAAAGGAACCACATGCCGACTGCACCGCAGTAGAAAACTGCGCAGACAGCCGGCCCGTTAATGATCGCGTAGACCAGGAAAGCCGTTGCGACTGCCGTCGCAAACCCGATACCGACAGCCGTACGAAGTGCCGCCCTGTCGTCCGGAACCCCCTGCGATGCGCCGACGTCCTTGTCGGATCGCAGATCACTAATTCAATCCTCAGGCCGCATGTCCTCGTTCTCGCTTCCCTGCGATCAATGCGTTTCCTACTTCTTGGGCTTCACGAAGCTCCGAACGTAATCGAGCAGTTCCTTGTGCTTCGGCGTGTCCAGCTCATTGGTCATCAGGCTGAACCCCAGAGCTGACTTGGCAGAAAGCCGCACCATCCCCCTCGTGATCTACTTGAATTCGCCGGCCCCAACCTTCGTCTTGCCGGCCAGCGAGGCGTCTGTCAGCACCGTGTAGCAGCCGTACCACCCGTTCACGTCGAGCGGCCGCAACTTCACCGAGTTCTCAACCGCGCCCCCGAGATACTTCTCCGAAGACATTCGCACACTTCGTTCCACCTTCTCGCGCGAGTCATATTGCCCCAAGTCACGGGTATCGCACTTGAAATACAGATTCATGCTGAAGCCGTATCCGGCCTTTGGTCGAACCTGCACGTCCGCGTATCGAAGAGGCATGTGACGGTCGACTTCGACGGCCCACTCCGTCGTTTCCGCCACGATAAACGTGTCGTCAAGGCTCATCGTCAGCTCGTGCTGCTTCCCAGTGGGCTTTCTCGTTGTCCGAGTTCCAGTTGCCGCCCGCTTGGCTTCGCTTTCAGCCGGCCCGCCTCTGCGTATGATGTCGAGTTCCTTCGCTGCGGCTTCTCTTTCCGAAAACTCCGCTATGTCAATCAGGCCTTCCAGGTCCGTGCTCAGTTTTCCAACTCGGGTCAGTTGATCATTGAGAATGGCACCGATGTGCCGCCCTTTCTGTCGCCGGCACCAGGCTTTGACTGCCGCGTGGCGGGGCTCCCGGAGACGGACGCAGAGCCGCAACTCGCCGCCCAGGGAAGTCACAATCTCACTGCGTTGAATATCGCAGTGGCTGAGGTCAAAACCGACAGATTCCTCGGCGTACCATGTCTTCCCTTGAGGGTCGCGCATCCGCACCGTATGCGTTCGGGTCTCCGATTCGCGAACGGAGACCACGCGAAGGTACTTTGGATTTCGGGCGGGAGCCGCGGCGGCAGATGCTCTCGACGATCTCTGCGCTACGGCAGACCCTGAACACACGGAAATCGCGATTCCACCAATCAGCAGTACGCGGGCCATCGTGGTCTGTAAAGACATCTCATCACTCCGGAACAACACTGTCTATAACCGATCGAGACCCGGAGACACGCCGCTGGCATCCGGTTCGCTAAGCCAAGCGCGCGATCAGCCCCATACTCTTGACCAGGTCTATCCTATTCGACGCTCGCATGCACTATGCACGCGGGCCAACTGAGGATGATACCGCGCGAGCGCCCGATTCGGAAGCCATCTTCCATCTGTGGCAGCTGTTATTCCCGGTGTTCGCGGGTCTTGCGACTCGGGTGATGAAACAGCACGTTGTCGCTAGCCACCGCCTTCGGATCGGGCCCCGTGGCACGGGTCGTCTTCGCGCGCGCCAAGTCCACCGGGAGACGCCGACCAAGCAGGCTGAAGGCCGGGTGGCCCATGTCCTTCGGACATGGGGGAGACGATGACAGGCATTCCCGAGCCCTGCCATCTTCCGACGCCAACGGTTGGTGGGCATCGCCTCCCCCACCTCCAAAGGAGGTGGGCCACCCGCCGGGCACGGGGCGTGACATAGTCGGGCCGACCCCACCCGGGTCGGAGGGAGACGCGGGGACGGTCAACCCGGGGCGGCGGCCCCCCCCGGCGGACTTGCCCCCGGCTACAAACCGTCAGC
>JAJDDX010000042.1 GCA_029260055.1 Phycisphaerae bacterium | reverse complement strand
GATCGCGCGGCTGACCGAGCTGCCACGGCTCCGCCGGCTCCGACTCAATGTCGGGTGCGACGCGGCGACCTTCGCCGAGTGGCGGGCGGCGACCCCGGCGTGCGTTCGACTCGAGGTTCGCCGGGTGAGCGGCCCCATCCTGGATGCCTATCTCCCGCTCTACCGCGCCGCTCCGTGGTGCTGGTGGTAACGTCCTTCGGATGACCGACCGCATCGCGACACAGCCGCTGCCCGAGCGCCCCCGGCGGCTGCCAGGGCAGCGTACGGGCGCGCGACGGCACCGGCTCTCACGCGAATCATCCATCCTGAAAGTCCAAGTTCCGGCCCAGCGCCGGAGTCTAGTGAATTCCGGCACCGGCCGCAAAGCGACGGGCAGCGCTCGTTGACATGGCAGGACGGAATGTTACGATACGGGGCTATGAACCGTACGATCATAAGTACCGCTTTCGTTGTTCCTTACGTGCTTTTCGCGTCCGCTGCGGTGGCCGCGCCAGAGCCGGGAGCATCGGCTCGCACCTGGGCGGTGGACATCACGTTCCACGACCCGCAGCGGATCACGATGCGCCTCCCGGGCGATGTACACGAAACGACGCTCTGGTACGCGCTCTTCACGGTCACGAACAACACCGGCAAGGATGTCGAATTCTATCCGTCCTTCCGGATCGTAACCGACACGCTTCAGGTGGTCGAAGGCGGCGCCGAAATCAGCCCCAGCGTTTACGACGCGATCTTCGCGAGGCACGGTAAAGAGCATCCGTTCATGGCCGCGCCGGCGAAGATCACCGGCCCCTTGCTTCAGGGCGAGGAGAACGCCAGAACATCCGCCGTCGTGTTCCGCATGTTCGACAAGGATGCTAGCGCTTTTACGCTCTTCGTCAGTGGGCTGTCCGGTGACGTGCAACGAGTTGCGAATCCATCGTTCGATGCTACCAAGGACGAATCCCGCGATAACCCGCGGTTCTTCATCCTTCGTCGGACGCTGGCGGTTGAATACGACCTTCCGGGTGACGCAGAGACCCGGATTCTGGCTACCCCGGTGCGCAAGAGCCGCCGGTGGGTCATGCGATAGGGAACGAGCACGCAAGGTGGATTCGGGCACCCGGCGGGGCTCGACAAGTTTGGAGTTAACGGCAGATGGCACACAAGAAAGGTCAAGGCTCGACGCGCAACGGACGGGACAGCAACCCCCAGTTCCGCGGAGTCAAGCGATACGGTGGCGAGAAGGTCACGGTCGGCACGATCATCCTACGTCAGTGCGGCACGCACCATCACCCCGGCCACAACGTCGGCTGCGGCAACGACTACACGCTGTTCGCCCTGAAGGACGGCATCGTGAAGTTTCGCGGTCGCAAGGTCGATGTGGTTCCCCACGAGGGCTAACGCATAGCGCCTCAGCGAATCGAACGGTAAGGGTGGTTCCGGCCACCCTTTTTTTTATTAGCACCATGACCCGGGCAACCTCGAGATATGCTCGCCGATCAAGCGGAAATCTACATCAAGGCTGGTAAGGGCGGCAACGGCTGCCTGAGCTTCAGGCGCGAGAAGTACATCGCCAGGGGCGGCCCTGACGGCGGCGACGGCGGCGACGGCGGTAGCGTCATTGCCGTGGCCACGCCCGGGATCGACACCCTTCTCGACTTCACCGGCCAGCATCACTGGCGAGCCGGCAACGGTCAGCCCGGCATGGGCAAGAACAAGTTCGGGCGGCAAGGCGCTGACCTCGAGTTGGAACTGCCCCAGGGCACGCTCATTTACGACCGGGATACCGACGTCCTCATCAAGGATCTATCCGAGTCCGGGAAACGAATCTGCATCGCCGAGGGCGGTAAAGGTGGCCGCGGCAACTCGCGGTTCGCCAGCGCCACAAACCAGGTACCGCACGAGTTCGAACAAGGTACAGAGGGCCAGGAGCGTTGGCTTCGGCTGGAGTTGAAGCTGATCGCCGACGTGGGCGTCGTTGGACTTCCCAACGCGGGCAAGAGCACGCTGCTGTCCCGACTGTCGAAGGCCAAGCCCAAGATTGCCGACTATCCCTTCACGACGCTCCAGCCACAACTCGGCATCGTCGAGCTCTCCGACAATCGCCGATTCGTCATGGCCGACATACCGGGTCTGATCGAGGGTGCCCACGAGGGCGCGGGACTCGGCGATGAGTTCCTCAGGCACATAGAGCGGACCAGGATGATCCTTCATGTCGTTGATGTAGGCTCGGACGCCGCGAGCCACGAGCCCGCCGCGGCTTACCGCGTCATTCGGGAAGAGTTGGCCAAGTACAGTCCCGAACTCGCTGCCAAGGACGAACTCGTCGTGGGCAACAAGCTGGATTTGCTGGCTGACGGGCAGGCGGTGAGCGACCTGCAGCGCGCGATTGGTAAAGAAGTCTGGCCGATCAGCGCCGTCACGGGTAAAGGGCTACCTGGGCTATTGGAGCAACTCTGGCGTTCGGTCGCCGCAGTCAAAGAAGAGCCTCAAGAGGAAGAGGTCGAGTTCCCGGTTCCGCCGCATCTGAGGCCAGAAGAATGATCAGCATTCCGAAAATCGACCCCTCGGCTCCGATCATCGCGATCGCCGTCGGGAACACGAACACCCGCATCGCGACGTGGCACGAGGAGCAGATCAAGACGCCCCTTGCCGTGCCGACAGACGACGCAGCCGCCTTCGAGGAAGCCTTCGACGCACACGTAGCCGCCATCGGCGCTTCTACCCCACCGCCCGTCGTGATCGGTTCGGTCGTGCCTGAAGCACTCGAGCGGCTGCGTAGCCTCGTGATGGATCGCCTTGATCGGAGGCCGCTGGTGATCGGCGATAACCTTCCGCTGCCACTGGAGGTGGCCGTCGACGACGCACAAGCGATCGGCGTCGACCGCGTCTGTGCGGCGGCGGCCGCGTACGACAAGATTCAGACCGCCTGTGTCATCGTCGACTTCGGTACCGCGGTCACGGTCGATCTCGTCGATGACGAGGGAGCCCTGCTGGGCGGTGCGATACTGCCCGGCCCGGACCTGCAGCTCACTGCGCTAGCCGAACACACGGCGCAGCTTCCGAAAGTCGCACCCGCCGTCCCGGAGACGCCGTACGGACGCAATACAACCGAGGCCATGCAGGCCGGCGTATGTCGCGGGTTGGCGGGCGCCGTCCGCGGGCTGGTCGAAGGGTACGCCACGTCGCTCAATCGATGGCCACAGGTCGTCGCGACCGGCGGCGACCTGGAACTGATGATGGAGCACTGCGACTTCCTGGACTCACCGGTTCAGGACCTGACGCTGCGAGGCATCGGGCTGGCCTACTCAAAGTTCCTCACCGAAAAAGGGGCATGAAGACGACAACCGGCAATCGGTCGCGCCTGCTGACACCGCCCGGCGTCGGTGCGATCGCCGTGATCCAAGTCGCCGGCCCCGACGCGCTTTCCCTCGTCAACGACCTGTTCCGCCCCAAGAGCGGCCGCCCCCTGAAGGCCCTGGCCGATTCGCGGCTTCGCTACGGCGAGATCATCGACGGCGACGAGGTGCTCGACGACGTGATCGTGAACGTGTCAGTGCCCGGCGCCCCACTCACCATCGACATCTGTGCGCACGGCGGGGTCCGAATCGTCGAGCGGATACTCGAGCTTCTGTCGCAGGCCGGCGCCGCTCTGGCCGGCCCGGACGACGGCTCTGGCGACGCCTGGCCGGGCACATCGCGCGTCGCATCCGACGCGGCCCGGGTCTTGAGTCGCACCAAGACAAAGCTGGCGGTTAGATTCCTGGCGTGGCAGCGCACCCACCTTGCCGATCGCCTGACGGGCATCGCCAACACCTGCGACAGTGCCCCTGATGAGGCAGCCGCCGCATTGCAGGCCTTGGTGGACGGATACCCGACTGCTCGACTCCTGCTGGACGGAGCTTCCGTCGCCATCGTCGGCCCGCCCAACGCCGGCAAATCGACGCTTTTCAACCGGCTGCTCGGACGCACCTCAGCCGTCGTGTCCCCGACCGCGGGCACCACCAGAGATTGGCTGGCTGAGGGCATCGACCTGGGGGGCATCCCGCTGACGGTCATCGACACAGCCGGTGACCTCCGGTCCGGCGGCGAGTTGGATCGAGAGGCAATCGCAACCGGGCGCGCACAAGCGTCGTCGGCCGACCTGCTCATCCTCGTCCTCGACGGATCGTGCCCCGTGCCAGCCGCAATTGCGGAGTCGTACGTGGCGCCTGCGGCTCCGAAGGCACTGATCCTCGTCGCCAACAAGAGTGATACGGAGCCGGCGTGGCAGTCTCATGATCTACCGGCGGATTTGGCACGGCGGGCCACATCGCTACATGCCGTATCGGCCCTAACGGGTGAAGGCATCGCCGACTTGGCGTCGGCGATCAAGAGCGCACTGGGTCTTGCCGGCTCCGGTTGGTCATACGACCTTCCCAGCCTTTTCACAGGCGATCACGTTGCGACGGCGCGTGCCGCGCTCACGCAGTTGCGGCGTAGTCCGGTAATGGCAAAGCGCACGATTCTTGAAGGTCTTGTCGAGTTGCAGGTCGGGCGGGGGTATAATTGAACTGGGAGAGATGGATTCCGGTAGCGCCCCTTGCGTCGACGGAGGGGTTATGGCACAACAAGGGCGCGCGGGCCACGAGCGGTTCCGGTACGGAAACGCGTTTAGGGGCCTATACCGAGATGGATTATCAGACGAATGGTAGACGACGCCGCGTCCGAGCCCCTTTTAACGGACGCTGCGGTGGCGCCCGTACGCATGTCAAATCCCGCTGATTCTCAATTTGCCCGGCTGATCGTAGACCGGAAGCTTTGCACGTCGAATGAGGTGGAACTCATTCGCACGGAGCTCCAGTCAGACGGCAAGGATGCGGCGAACGGCCAACTCGCCGAGCGGCTGATCGAGCGTGGCTACATCACGCGATCGCAGGTCGTACGCCTGAACAAGGCGATGGACGACGACTCGCTCTATCGCCCGGCACAGCAGATTCCCGGATTCCAGATCCAAAGCAAACTGGGCCAAGGCGCCATGGCGGTGGTCTTCAAGGCCAAGCAACTCAGCCTCGACCGCACGGTGGCGATCAAGGTGCTGCCGCGACGACTCAGTGAGAATCAGGAGTTCGTCGACCGGTTCTACCGCGAGGGACGGGCGGCCGCGAGACTCAATCACCCCAACATCGTTCAAGCCTTCGATGTCGGCGAATCCAGCGGCTACCACTATTTCGTGATGGAGTACATCGACGGGAAGACCGTCTACGACCTGCTCACGGAAACCTCGCCAACGGACGAGGCGGAGGCCATTCGCATCGTCATCCAGACGGCCGAAGCCCTCGGCCACGCTCATGAGCTAGGCCTCATCCATCGCGACGTGAAGCCCAAGAACATCATGATCACCAACGCGGGCGACGTGAAGCTGGCCGACATGGGTCTGGCCCGCGAGGTCGACGATTACGCCACCGCCAAGGACGAAGCCGGGCGAGCGTACGGCACGCCTTACTACATCAGTCCGGAGCAGGTTCGCGGCGAAATCCACATTGACGGACGGGCCGACATCTACGCGCTCGGCGCGACCTTCTACCACATGGTGACGGGGAAAGTGCCGTTCGATGAGGCGACGCCGTCCGCCGTGATGCACAAGCACCTGAAGGAACCGCTCGTCCCGCCGGACCACATCAACCAGGCGCTCACATCGGGTGTCGGAGAGATCATCGAGGTGATGATGGCCAAAAAGTCGGAGGACCGCTATCCGACGACAACCGAGGTCATCGAGGACCTCAAGGCGGTGGCGAAGGGATGGCCGCCGCTCCAGGCCCGCACGAAATACGATCATGCCCTGCTGGAGACGCTCGCGACTACCGGGGAGATCATCAGACCGGAGTCGGAGACCGAGCCTCTCCACGACGCCGGAGCCACGGTGGCCGCTCACTGGATCGTCATCTGCGGCGCCTTGCTGGCGCTATCCGCGCTCGTCAACGTCATCCTGCTCGTGACGCGCTAATCACACGGAAGCCTGTCGGCCAGAGGCGGCACCGGGCTCGGGCTCTCGGCACGTGCGCGACCGTGACTCAGGATCCGCGCGCCCCAGTTCTCCGTCGCGCCGATGTCATCACCGACCAGCGCGAGCTCCGCCGGCACGATTTCCGTGCAATCACGCAGTGTCTCATTGGCAAGGACATAACCCTGCAGATTGTGCTGCATCGTCAGTGCCGACTCGGACGGCTCCATGTCGGGTTCCGTCTTGTACCAGAACTCGATGGTGAATTCCTCGACGTAGTACCCGTGCGCCTCGCTGATCCAGAAATCGAGCCGGTTCTTCCCGCTTGTCGTATTGACCTCGACCTGAATCTGGAGTTCCGGCTTCTCCGGCGGCTCCTCGCCGGCGAGCGGGCGCTGCCCTAGCATCGTTTGCTTCACGCGTATCAACGCCAGATCGTCGTCCGCAAGCAGTTCTTCGGTGTCCACCTCAACACCTGTGGACTTGTTCGACAGTCTGACAGCCAGGCCGACACCCAGGCCAATGGCTAACAATACGAGAATGATGAGGCGCGGTTGCATGATTGAGGTACTCCGGAGTCGAGAGCCCCGGACCCGCCGAATCCGGATATGGGTCGGCGAGGCTCGTCGGACGGTCATCCTTGCCGTACCGGTGACGGCCTTCCCACTCTTCTAGTACTTACGTCAGGCCGTTTATTCCGTTCGACCTGTCGTGGTCGTGCGGGAGTGATTCCCGCCACCCCACGGCGGCCGCAAGTTACCCGCCGACGCCCCTGACGGCAACTTGACACGGCACACCTCCGGAATTCGGCACATCTCGTCGGCCCGAGACTTCCCACGGGGTTCATTGACGACGGCACCGCCGCGGCGTAGTCTAAGAGGGTGTATTCGCAGTGGCACCCGCATCAGACGGTGCGGGGCGCCTTCTGTGACTTGTCGCGGCGGCTCGAATCGGACAAGGAGCCTCATGCGAGCGGATTATCGGGCGGTTGGCGTCATATGCGGCGTGCTTCTCGCCCTGATTACCGGGTGTCTCGACGCCGGAAAGCCGAGGCATGCATGCTCGGTGAGGCCCTCGTCGCACCCCTACGTGGCGGATATTCCGCTACCCGAAGGGTTCGCACTGGCCGACAAGTCTAGCGAGGACTGGGCGGCTGGACCGATACGCTACCTGCGGCACCGCTACCGGGGACGCGGGGACCGTGATGCCGTCCGGCGGTTCTATCGGGAAGAGATGCCGCTGGTCCGATGGACGCCGGCCTCGGAGGGCTCGATCGACGGCCACTGCACGATGTCGTTCGAGCGCGATTCGGAGCATTGTAGGGTCACGATCGAAAGTGACCCCGGGCTGCTTGGCCCGGTTGTTTGGGTAACCGTGTTGATTACCCCGCGGACACCGTAAGCCGCGGGCTTAAGGCTTGACCACGAAAGCACTGTCATGAAAGCGGAACGACGTCACGAACTCAAGGAAAACGACCTGACTCATGCGATTGAGGTCGGGCGAACGTACCTTCAGGGGCACGGTAAGTCCCTCGGATTCGCCGTTTTGGCGGTCATCGCCGCCGTGGTGGTGACCAGCCTGGTGGCCCGCTCGCGAGAGGCCGCCGCGGAGGATCGCTGGGACAAGATGAGCCAACTGGTCTTCGATACCCCGGAAGCCACCAAACGCTCTCTCGATGAATTGGGTACCTTGGCCGCCGCCAGCGAAGATGATCGCTTCGCGCTCTACGCCCTCATCAGCAAGGGACGCCGGGCGCTCGAGGCCGCCACGTCGGGCGACGCGCTGCCCGATGAGGCACTGAACGGCGTAGCGCGAGACGCCTTCGAGACCATCTTGCGTCGCTTCCCGCAGAATCCAGTGGCGGTCGGCGTGGGAAACCTCGGCCTCGCTACGGTCGAGGAGAACGACTTCGGGCTTGATGGCAATGCCGACCACAAGGCGAAAGCCGCCAGCCACCTCAAGGCCGTCATGGACGACAGCCGCCTCCACACGATGCCCTTTTACCAGACCGCGCTCGATCGAAGCGAGTCGATTGATGCCACCTTCACGAAGGTCGTATTCAAGCCCGCTCCGCCGAAGCCCGAGCCGGAGGAAGTGCGTGTCGGACCTCTCGCCCCTGTCGAACCGCCTCAGCCTATCGCGTCGCCAAAGCCTGTTGAAACGGATCAACCTGTCGACGCCGGAACGGAGACCACGATGGAGGGCACGACGCTCAATATAGGTCGCCCGCCGAGCAGCGGCACACAGGCTGCTCCCAAGCCGGCCGACGGTGGCGCGGATGCCAAGGCGCCCGAGAAGACCGAGAGCGACAAGGGCGATGCCGGAAGCGAATCCGAACCAGCGGAGGAAGCCGGACCTGACAAGCAGCCCTAGCCCGGTGGCCACGCCGCGGAGACCGAGACGCCTCGGCTTGACCGAGACTTGGGTCGCGGCCTGCGCAACGCCTCTTGCGGCGTGTCTTGGCCGTTCCCTATCTCGAGTCCCCCGTACGTACACATTGCGCGCCCGACGCGGCGGTGTCGCCGCATCGTTGATCTGCGCCTTCGCGCTTCCACTCGGATGCCTTCAACCACAGCAGCAGCCCAGGATGGCTGTGTCGATCGAACCGCCTCACAGCGGACTGCAGGGTATGGACGACGCGAGCCGGTCCGGCGAGGCCTCGCATGTCGAGCTTGCCGGCGGCGGCAACGAAACGGTCACCTTCTGTTTCAGCGTACAGGTGGCGGGAAGCCTGATCAAAGAGCCCGATCTTCGTGTCAACTCGCTGACGGGAGTCGGTTCGCACATTGAAGCCTCGGCGATCAGCCTCTTCCGCATGCACCCGATTCAGGTCGAGCGCTGGCCCGGCTGGCACGTCCGATCGATTCCCCCTCAGCAGCGGGACCCCGGCCCGTTTGACGTCCTGGTTCCCGTTCGCGCCCCGCGCGGCGGCTTGCCCGCGGCGCTATCCCCTGACCAGACGTACCAGTTCTGGGTGGACCTATCGATTCCGAAAGGCACCTTCGCGGGCGTTTACAACGGAGCGATCGACCTGACGTCGGGCGATCGGATCGTGGCCTCGACCGCCATCCAGTTGACCGTCCTGCCGTTCGTCCTCCCGGACCGCACGGATATCGCCTTCCTGGCGGAAGTCGACCACCGGCAGTTGTTCCGGCACCACGTGACGTACCAGGGCATGCCGTACGCACCGGCTGTCGACGACTGGCGCCCTGACCCGCTGAGCGAGAGACTCAACGGGCTGCTTGCATCGACCATGCGGATGCTCCGCTCCCATCGACTCAATGCCGTGCCGCACCGCCTCACGCCGATCGTGAAGGTGGCTGCCAACGGCGAACTCGCACTGTCGTGGGAGCAGTACGACGAAGTGGTGGGGCTGTGCGCCACCGGGCGGAGCGGTTTCGACTTGGGACAGTTGCGCCACTGGCCGTTGCCGGTCGCGCACGTCTTCTCGACCACGCGAAGGGCCGAATCGCTGAACGGCGGATCGTACGACGAATCCGTGGGGCGTTACGTCGCGGCATGTGCTGAGCACTTTACACGAGCCCGCTCGCTTTCCAGCGTCTACGCCTTGTCACCTAACAGCCTCCCGCCCGGAGGCGCGTCCGTCAGTGACGCCATGCGTTTCGGCGAGGCGATTCGCCGGGCAGCTCCGGACGTGTCGGTCGTCACCCGCGGGTTCCCCCAGAATCTGCGACCGTACGGCTGGATCGACTATCCAAGCGAGGACTTGTCGAAAGTCACCGACATCTGGCTGCCGCCGGGTCAGTTTTACGACCCACTTTCCATGGCCGCGCAGCGCGATCGCGAGCGACGCGCGTGGGTCGCGGTGGATCGCCCTCCGTTTACCGGGTCGATCGCCCCGTCCGCTCCGGCGAGTTCGGCTCGCGCGTTGGCATGGCAGTGCAAACGCCTCGATGCCGAGGCGCTCTATTTGGGCTGCATCAACGAGTGGCCGGATGCGAATGACAACCCGGCACCGGAGGACTGCGCGCTGCTGGACCCGAACGTACTCATCTATCCGGGCGGGCCGTTCGGGCTGGATGAACCAGTGCCATCGGTCCGACTCAAACGGCTGCGCCGGAGCCTCGAGGATGTCGCCTACGCGCAGATACTCGACACGCACGGGCTCGGGCACGTCGGCTCGACGCTATGTGACTCGCTCGTCCCCTACGCCGGGGCCGACGCCTATCGAACCCATTTCGGTGACGGCAAGCGGATCGGCTGGCCCCGTGACACAGGCCTGTTCGACGATGCGAGGAAGATCATGGCGGAGGAGCTTACGGGCTCGACGCCGCAGACTGCGCCGCGAGGCAACACGGAGTCGCTCGCCAGATCGGTCGCGTGGCGACGATTCATGACCGAGACGCGTCATCTGAGGCTTGTCGTTGACGGCACGCGCGTGAGATTCATGGGCGCGGCCGACGCGCCTCACGCGGAAGTCGAAGTGGCCGTGACCGTCACCAACGGCACTCGTCTTCCCGTCCAAGGCCGGATCGGGTTCGGCCCGCTGCCGGAGGGATGGACGTGGGATCCCGGCCGTGCCACGAGTCATTCGCTGCCGCCGGGCACGGACAAGCATCTCACGGTAACGGGCCGAACGACGGTTGTGCCGACCGAGGCCGGTGGTTACATGATGCTGCCGATCGAGTTCACCACGGGCGACGATAAGGTACACCGCGTCGACGCGCGCGTGTCGTTCATCACCGCCAATCTCGTCACCGCCTTGCCCGCGATCGATGGCAGCCTTGCGGACTGGCCCGCCGGCTCCACCAACGTCGCCGCCGACTTCAGGCTCATCACGCACGAGATGTCGAACAGTGACACGATGGCGATTTCACGTCCGAGGCACCGAACCACCGCGTTCGCGATGCGCAGCGCCGACCATCTCTTTCTCGCCGTGAATTGCCAGACCACTCTCTCTGCGGAGCCGGCGCCGTCGCGGCGTAGCGGGGTGCGGTACGACGATCTGGTCCCGATGGATGAGGATATC
Source organism: Phycisphaerae bacterium (assembly GCA_029260055.1). Lineage (GTDB taxonomy): Bacteria > Planctomycetota > Phycisphaerae > UBA1845 > UBA1845 > JADFOB01. The sequence goes on along the minus strand of JAJDDX010000042.1, from coordinate 19,957 downwards.
GTCGAAGTGCTCCTCGACCCGCTGAACGCGGGTACGCGATCACCGTCCGACCTGTTCCACATCGTGGTGAAACGATCCGGGCCGTGCGTGACCGAGATCGGCATTCTGACCGATCCGCCGTGTGGGCACCGGCGCCCCTGGCCCGTTCACCTGGAATACGCCACCGACGACAGCGCTCCTGGCCGATGGACCATCGAAATGAGCATTCCGGTAGCAGCGCTGAACGCGGACGCCACCCAACAGACGACGTGGGGATTCAATATTTCCCGTCACGACGCCGCTAATCAAGAAGTGAGCACCTGGTCCGGGGCCTCGCGGAACCCGTACGATCCGCTGTCGCTCGGGAACCTGCAACTGCCCTAGGGACTCGGCTGTTGCCTTGCTTGCCGGTGCTCGATATCGGGCGGCCGGTTTGATTCGCCCGATGGGCCTGCTAAGATATGAAGTGGCTCGACTGACTCTCTCCGCAGGCCCTGCCGACTGGCTTGACATTATCGGAGCGTAACCATGAACCCGCGCATGACGGCCCGCCCTTCATCGCGCCACGCGTTCACGTTGATCGAAATGCTCGTCGTGATTTCGATCATTTCGCTCCTGATCTCCATTCTGATGCCATCGCTGAGTCGTGCCCGAGCGCAAGCCAAGGCGGTCCATTGTGTCGCAAGGCTCAAGGAGATCGGCACGGCGATCGCCGCGTACGAGAACGTCAGCAGCGGCCGGCTCCCGCCGGCGCGGTGGTTCCCCTCCGAAGAATCGCTGCGATATGAAAACGGCGACCAGGGTGCGGGCGAGCCGGTCGAATACGGCTGGGCCGAGATCCTGTTCGCCTACATCTACCGCGAGGAAGTGCAGATTCCCGAAAGCTACGTCGTGCAGCGGAACATCCAGGGTCGTAAGTGGGAGCAGTATTTCCTCTGCAAGGAGGTCGGAGACACGGGCGTCAGCGGCGGCCACTACCGGGTCTACCTGCCCACCTGGAGCGCGGGCTCCTATGCCCTCGACGCGGAGGGCCGATACGGCGAGACGACGCAGGCATGCCCGCTTGTCAGCTCGAATCGGGAACGCATCCGCCCCAAGATGATTCTGCTCGGCGACGCCAACGACATGTCGGAACGGGGCGACGGGCTCGGTAACGACGACTGCAGCTACATTGACGCCGGCGAGGCCAACTACGCGGGCACGAACGGCCGCAACGGCAACCGCTTCTCGGACCGTCATTACGGCGGCACGAACTTCCTGTTTCAGGACCTCCACGCCAAGTGGGACACGCAACTCCGCGAGGAACTGGCGAGGGACTACGACCTCAACGGCGTCATCGACATCGAAGAGGAAGGCGAATGAAGCCGGCTATCCCGGCACCGCGGCGACACCACCAGCCCTGCAGGGCCAATCATTCGGGCACGGCTTGCGATGTGCGGCCCGCTCGTGGTAGAGTCAGGGTTTCGCCCGGAACGTGAAACGCTACCCATGAAGATCACCGAAATCCTCAGACCTCAGTGCGTGCGAGTTCCGCTCGCGGCGACCGAGAAGAAGGCCGCCATCACCGAACTCGTCGACCTGCTCAACGAACAGGGCATGCTCGGCGACCGCGACGATGTGCTAAGCGCGGTGCTCGCCCGTGAAGAAACACGCTCAACCGGCATCGGGCTCGGCCTGGCTGTACCACACGGCAAGTCGCACGGACTCGACATGTTGTCGATGGCGATCGGAAGGCCGGAAACGCCCATCGAGTTCGACAGCATCGACGGCAGGCCGTGTACCCTCATCGTGCTGCTGGCCAGCCCTGTCGACAAGACCGGACCGCACATCCACGCCCTGGCGGGCGTCAGCCGGCTCTGGCAGACCGAGGGCTTCCGCGCCGCGATGACCGGAGTCTCTTCCGGCGACGAGCTCTTCGCGCTGATCGAGCAGTTTCAGGCGTAAAGCCCGAGTCCCAGGGAAGCACACGCCACGCGGTGCCACGCGCGCCAACTCGCACAAGTATCCGTATGCCACGAGTGCATCGTTACGGTTCAATGGCTACGTGGCAGGGGCCAGCGATGGCTTGCCCATGGACCAGCGTAATCGAACACGGGCAAACGAGTTGGCCCATGCCGCCCATCAATTCAACGCGCTAGAGCAACTCGCGCAAGCGGCGTTTGGGTGGGTGGCCCATGTCCTTTGGACATGGGGGAGACGATGACAGGTGTTCCGGAACCGGGCCATCGTCCGACGCCAGTGGTTCGTGACCATCGCCTCCCCCACCTCCAGAGGAGGTGGGCCACCCGTCCAGTGTGAACCGTAGCGCGGACACGGGAGGCGCCGCAGCCGATCACGGGCAAGCTGCTGCTTGCCGATGCCACCCGTCAAATCAACGCGTCAGAGCAACTCGCGCAGGCGGCGTTTGAGGAGCTTACCCGTCGGCCCCGTGGGCAGGTCGTCGCTGATTTCGACGCGGCGCGGCACCTTGAAGCCCGCCAGGGACTGCTTCGCGTGATTGCGCAAACCAGCCTCCGTCACCTCCGCCCCCTGCTCCGGAATGACGAACGCCACTGCCACCTCGCCCCGCAAGTCGTCCGGCACGCCGATCACCGCAGCCTGCAAGACCCCCGCGTGGTCCTCGAGGACGGCCTCGATCTCACGCGGGAAGACGTTCTCACCGCCGATGATGAGCATGTCCTTGACGCGCCCGGTGATCGCCAGGAAGCCGTCGTCGTCCAGCACGCCGATGTCGCCGGTGTGGAACCAGCCGTCCGCGTCGATCACCGCCCGAGTGGCGTCGGGTTTGCGATAGTAGCCCTTCATCACCCCGGCGCCGCGGACGTGAATCTCACCGGCTTCCCCGGCCGGCACCTCCGCGCCCTCCTCGGACACGATCCGCACCTCGACATTCCGGACGGGACGCCCCACCGTGCCCACCTTGGCCGCGTGCGGTGCGTTGGCCGCGACCACGGGCGACGTCTCCGTCAGCCCGTACCCTTCCAGCAGGTCCACCCCGAACCGCTCCGCAAAGCCGAGTCGGACCCGCTCGGGCAACGGCTCACCGCCGCTGATCGCGATGGTCACGGACCGGAACGACTCCGCAGCGGCGGATTTGGTCTTGAGGACGGCCGCGTACATGCTCGGGATGGCGATCAGACTGGTGACCGCGTGTTCCTCCACCGTCTTGATCAGTGCCATGGGGCTGAATCGAGGAATGGCGCGCACGGTCGCGCCTAGGTAGACCGGAAGAAAGACCGTGCCTGTGAGGCCGAACACGTGAAACGGCGGCAGCACGTTGAGAATGACCTGCTCTGCCGTGAGGTTCAGTGAGGCGATCGAGTTCAAGCAGTTGGTGTGCAGGTTCTCATGGGTCAGTTCGACGCCCTTCGGCTCGGCCGTCGTGCCGGAGGTATAGAGGAGGACGGCCGTCGAATCCGGAAGCACCTCCGGGACGCGGGGGCGACGTTTAAGCATCTCGAAGATGACTTTGCGTTTGAGAGGCAGGTCTTCAAGGAAGATCGCCCGGGCCGGCAGTTCCTCGGCAAGTTCGGAAAAATGCCGCACCGTGATGATCAGGTCGAGGCCCGCGTCTTTCACGATTTGCGCAAGTTCATCGCCGGCAAGGAGGAAGTTGAGCGGAACGGCCTTCTTCGATGCCCAAAGCACCCCGAACAGGGTCGCCGGGCATACGGTCGACGCCGGGAGCATGATCCCGACCCGATCCAGCGACGTGCCTCGCAGCACCACACCGCGCATCACGCGTGCCAGCAAAGCGAGCTGTCGATAGGTCAGCGTGCGGAAGGTGTCGGCGACGGCCACCTTCTTCGGCACGCGGGCTTCAGCTTCAAGCAGGGCGCTCACCAGCATCGCATCAGACGCTCCGGGTCGTGGATTCGACGCGAAGCGTAGATGGCCACGACACGTTTGTCTAGCGGGTTATCGGGCCGAGTCTCGGTTCGAATGCGCAGGCCATCCGCCCGGTGTCGAAGCGACCGATAACCCCGACGCGCGCGTCCGACCCGTCCCCGTCGTGCTGATAGCCCCCTCCACTCGACTCGTCGGCGGTTGCCATTGCCACCACCCGAAACCAGCGCACGTCAGCCTCGCCACGTAATAACCCGATGCACGTCAGCGACCGATATAGCGGAGGGGTTGATGAGCCCGTCCGCTTGCGAGACAACGATGGCGAACTTAAGCACGAACGAACATCCGGCGTCTGCCACTGTGTCCGGGGACGACCTGGCCGCGCGGCTCGGCGCCTATTTCGAGGCACTCGAGAACGTCCGTCGCGGTGTATGTCTGCTCAACGCCGGACGGAGCGAGGAAGCGGAGGCATCGTTTTCGGCGGCCGCCCGAATGGCGCCCGGCATCCGATCGCTGCCCGCCTACCTGGCGGCGTGCCTCACTCACCGGGGCGAAGCCCAGGCGGCGGCCGAGCAGTTCCGGTCCAGTGTCGATACCAACCCCAAGGATGCCGCGACCCGCATTCGATACGCGCTGTCGCTTTGGCAAGCGGGGTCAACCGACGAGGCCATCGAGTCCCTGCGCGACGGCATCCGCCACGACCCGGAAAGCGCGGAGCTTCACTTCCAGCTCGGGACGCTTCTGGCGTCGCTCGAACGCTACGATGAGGCTGAGCTACGTTTCACCCAGGCCGTCTCCATCGACCGGGCCCACGCCGACGCGCTGGCCAGCCTCGCCATGTGCTTCGGTGTCCGAAATGCGCCCAGGCAAGCGGTCACCTACCTGCTGCAGGCACAGGCTCGCCGTCCTCACGACGGCCGCATCGGCATGCTGCTGTCGCAAGCCGCGAGGGCAGCGCGGCAGACCGGGCATATGGTCCGCGTCCATGCCGAGATGCCCGACGTGGAACTCGATAGCGATAGCACTGGCATCGATGAGCTGTCGCGTGTGATCGAGGCCGAGCCGGATTTCGTGGACGCTTTCCTCTCGATACCCGCAGGCAAGGTCGACGAGAGCGTGTTCGCCATGCTCCTTCGGACACTGGAGGTCGTCCTGGAACGTCAGCCCGAACAGGCTGAACTTCATTATCACTGCGGGCGCGTGCTGGACCGTCTCGGTCGGCGGGAAGACGCAATCTCGCAGAACGAGCGAGCCGTGCAACTCAACCCGAAGTTCACCCGGGCCTTGGTTGAACTCGGCAAGCTCTACTCTGAAACCGCTCGCAAGACCGACGCCCGGCAGCGTCTCGAACAGGCCGTCGAGGCCGGCGCCGATCTGGCGGACGTACACTTCCTGCTAGGAAACCTGCACCTGGATCGAGGACAGATCCACCAAGCGCGGACGGCCTACAAGCGGGCGTTATCCATCAACGAACACTACGAAGCGGCTCAGCTCGCCCTGACCTCGCTTTCGGCAAAGACGTAGCCCCTCGGACGCCCCATGACGCACCTTCTGGAAATCCTGGGTCGAGGGTTGCTGTCGGAGTTATCCGCGGCGTTCCGCCATGTACTGCACGACGATCAGTCCGTCTCTTCCGAAGAGCTCGAGTCGCAAACGCAGATTGACCAAGCCGATGGCGATGCGCTCCGACGGGTCGCCATTCGGTCCTTGTCACGACGACGGTACGGCCAGGCCCGTACGTCGTTCACCGCCGCGCTCGAGCTGGATCAGCACGATCGAACCTCACGGATCGGACTTGCCTGCTCCCTCGACGAGTTGGGGCTCACAAGAGCCGCTTCCGAAGAGCTGCAAACCACCGTCGCCCAACATCCGGACGACGCCGCGAGTTGGTTCGCACTCGGGTTTTGCCAGGAGAAACTCGGTGACACGGACGATGCCATCGACTCCTACGAGCAAGTCATCGATATGTCGCCCCAATTGCGCAACGCCCACGAACGGTTGGCGGCTATCTATCTGAAGCGCGATGAAGTCGACCTCGCCGTCGTCCATTACGAACACCTGTGCCACTGTGAACCGGACGACATTGCCGCTTCGCTGACCCTCGCCAATCTGCTCTGCCGGGCCGAGCGATACGAGGATGCCATCCGGCGTTACGAGTTCGCCTTGATGATCGATCCGGATAACTGGGAGGCACACGACGACCTCGTCGCGGCATGCGTCGAAGCGGGGAAGTACGACGACGCCATCGGACGATTGGCACAGTTGATCAAGAGCCATCCGGACTGCGCCGACTACCACGTGCGGCTCGGCGACGTCTATCACAAGATGGGACGCGATCAGGACACGCTGTCGGCCTACACACGCGCCGTCGAGATCAACCCGGACTACCTGGAAGCCATCATCAAAAAAGGCACGGCCTCGCTGCGTCGCGGTGCCCATCGCGCAGCCGCCGAATCCTTCAACCGTGCCATCGAACTGAACGACCGAATCCTGACGGCATACGTCGGGCTCGGCGTCGCGCAGCAGGCGGCCGGGCACACCGAAGACGCCCTCGCCAGCTTCGAGTTAGCCTCGGGGATCGAGCCGAACAGTACCCTGTTGTTCGGGGAAACCGCTCGTTTGCAGTTGATGGTCTCCGCCGCGGAACAGGTCGACCGCTATCTATCGCCCGAATCTCTCGCGTCACACCCCGATGGACCGCCGGACAACGACGTGACCGACCTCGTCGACACGCAGATCGGAAACTTGCGCACGGCGCTGCGAAGCCATCCGAACCACGCCGATCTTCACTACCGGCTCGGCCTCCTTCTTAGGCACACAGGAGACCTTCGCGGCGCGATCGACGCGTTCCAGAAGGCCGTTGACATCAATCCGAACTACATCAAGGCTCTGACAAAGCTCGGCCTGGCTCTGCGCGAGGCCGGCGAACTCGACGCCGCGGTCGGTGTCTTCAGACGTGCATTGGAAGTGGACAGCGAGACCGTCGACCTCCACTACCAGTTGGGCCTCATCTTCGCCGACCTGGGCGCCTTTTCGCTCGCGATGGAGCGCTTCGAACATGCGACCAGTCGATCCCCGGAGAAGGTCGACTACGTGGCCAACCTCGCGCTCGCGTTGCAGAACATGGGGCTGCTCGATCGAGCCGAGGCGACCTGGCAGAGCCTCTGCGAAGTGGCTCAGGGCTCGCGCGAAGGCAAGATGCTGCTCGATGAGGTCGGCCGCTCGCACCGACCCCAACCGGGGTAATGCGGTCGCGAGTCCTCGACGCGACCACGTCGAGCCACCCCGCGCCAAAACGGGACACGTCCGACGACCTCCTCATGCGCTCGCGACGCCCCGCCGACCACGCCCACCCCAGACACGCCGAAACAATGCACGCCAAATAGGGGAAAACCCTGTAGCGAGCCCCGCACCGTCATCCGACAATTGCAGCGCTTCTAGGCAAGAGAAGCTACCGGAACCTGCCCGCGAAGGGGCGGTTCTGCAGACGCGTGCGCAACCTCGGCGTGTCTGGAACGACGAGCCTCGGCCATCTCGCAACTGTCGGACTATGTAATCTCGGCCCCCCGGCCTCAGTTCCCGATCGGTATCAGGTTCCACCCAAATGGGCAATCGCGACGGCATCAGAAACCGGAGACGAATCAAATGAGATGTTCACTACTTTGTCGGATCATCACGGCTGCTTTCGTGGTGGCAGTGAATCTAAGCGCGACAGCCGAAGCGCAGGACCACCCCACACCCGAGCAGATTCAGCAAGCAAAAGACGACGGCACATATGATGCGCGTTTGGCACGTATGATGAGATCGAACCCGCATCGACTCAGCAGCGGCCTCGCGGAACGGGCTGTCTACAAGATCCGTCGCGCCTCGTTGGAATCGGCCGGCCTCCCTGCTCCCGAAGTGTCGCGCCGGCTGCTGGACGGACCGCAGATGGCATTTCCATTCACCTCGCCGCGCGAGTTGAATTCGCTGGGGGCCGTTGACACGCTAACGCTGCTTATCGACTTCAAGGATCATCGGGCGGAAACCGAGTTGCCCGGTTTGGATGCGAATCACTTTCACGACAACATCTACGGTGAAGGCACCACCCAAGCCCAGAATCACCGGCCCTACGAGAGCTTGAATTCGTACTACCGTCGCGCTTCGCAGAATCGGGTCCGTATTCAAGGAAATGTGTTGGGCTGGCACCACTTCTCGGAAGATCGCTCCGACTACGAACCGGCAACAGCGCCTCCGGGTCCCAACCAGGAATACGCGCAGGCGCTTCTCGACAACCAGGCGATCTTCGACATGCTGACGGCAGCGCTGGAGGCGCATGATGCCACGCACGATTTCGCTCAATACGACAACGACGATGATGGCGATATCGACCTGCTTACGGTTCTCTATGCCGGCCCTCCCACGGGCTGGGGCACCTTCTGGTGGGCTTATCGCTGGCAGTTCTTCGTGGGCGATGCTTACACCAAGGAATTCGACGGCAAGAGGTTGAAGCAGTTCGTGTTTCAGTTCGTGAACACGAGAGGCCCCGCCAACGATGATTTCAATCCCTTGACTCTCACACACGAGATGGGGCACGCCTTCGGACTTGCCGACTACTACGACTATGATGCGGCCACAGGCCCTCAAGGGGGTGTCGGCGACCTGGACATGATGGATGGCAACTTGGGCAACCACAACGCGTTCAGTCGCTGGTTGCTCGATTGGATCGACCTGGAAGTGATCGGGAGCGGTCCGCCCCTCGAGTCAACGCTGGTGGCCTCCGGGTCGTCACTCCAGAACAATAAGGCCGTCGCAGTCTTTCCGGGGCTCACGAACACGGTGTCGCCCGATCAGGAGATGTTCATCGTGGAAAACCGCACCCAGTTCGGGAACGACGCGCTGGCCGCCACGACACCCGGGAACGGCCTGCTGATATGGCACGTTGACGCCACTGTAAACGGCACCGGCACCGACTTCGTGTACGACAATTCATACACCGCGCACAAGTTGATTCGCCTCGTTCGAGCCGATACCGCTGATGACTTCCTCTATGGAGAGCCGGCCTCGGCGTCAACGTACTTTCGCACGGGCACCAGCTTCACACCCACGTCTACAACGCCGTCCGAGGGACTGTACGGGCCTACCAATGTCTCCATAGATCAGATCTCCGCCAACGGTGAGGTCATGACCGCCCACATCGGGATCCTGCCGACAGTCCCAGAACCATCGGCGGTCACCGACGCCGAGGCTATCGGTATGGATCCGGCGTTCGCGACGATCGCGGACGATCTTGTCGAAGCGCCGCCCGGCCCACCGGCCGCTTACGTTGACCTCGACAAACTGGAGAAGGCCGACCGCGTATTCGCCGCCGCCACACCTGACCAATTGTCGCGACTGTGGAAGTCCAACATACCCGGCAAGCCGTTGCCCGGGGATTCCAGCCAATCGTCGCTGACCTATCAAGTCCTGCTCACACACTGGGCGGCAAAAGACGGCCCCGCTGCCATCAACGCTATCAAGGAACTCCCCAGTTGTCCGTTTCGTTCGAAAACGCTCTCGCTCGCCCTTCGCACGTGGGCCAATCATGATGCAGCCGGCGCCGCGACTTGGTATCTCGACGATAGTCAGGCCGGTTTGCGCGAATCGGCTGACCTGATCGCGGGGCCCGAGTTTGCGGAAACGCTCTTCGAATGGTACGGGCGGCTCGACGAGTCGCAGGCAATATCGTCAATCGAGAAGCTAACGCATTCCTCTGATATTTGGGGAGCCGTCCACGGCTTGCGCAACGCAAGTGCAACGACCGACGGGGATTCTGACGGTCTTGGCAGAAAACTGAGGGCTCTCGATAAGAACGGTGAACTCGGCGACTCCATTCGTCGCATCCAAGAAACGCTCGAGGAGGCCGAGGCGAACGTGAACGATCCCGCCCAGCGAGCTCAGCTTCAGGAGTTCATTAAGAGCGGCATGGAATCCCGCTAGCACGAACGGTAACGCCTTCGGGAAGCGCGCGGGGCCTTGAGCGTGAGAATGTCGCCACGCGTTCGTGGGGTGGCCACTGGTATGCGCCGATTCTCAACACGAGTCCAAGCAGAGGCGTATTCGAAGACTTGGACACCCGCAGCGATCCCGGACCGGAGAACAAGCGTCTGATGAGCCGGAACTGCGACGGTATTGCCATCTAGCGCGGCCGTCCGCGCTGCCGGGCCTCCAACGTGGACCGATCGTGTCGCGCTGCGGGACTACGTGCGGTTCTTGGCAGGAGCGGCCGCAACCACCGCCACATAGATAGCGGCGTCGCCGCCTGCCCGCATCGTGCCAACGACGGCGCTGCCAGCCCCGGCGTTCACAGCTTCGCCGTTGGATCACTGCCCCAAGACAACAGCACCGGAGGCTCCGTCGCGTCGCAGGACGAGCGGTTTGCGAATCGTCCGTGCGTCTGGATAGTTCTCGGGAGCGGCGTACACGGTTGCGCCTGGAACGACGCTGATGAGCCCCTCTTCGAGCGTGTTCCAGGGATTCGCCGCCGTTCCGTCTTCGTAGCCGGTATTGGATGGATCGACGTACGCGGGGTTCCGGGCCTGCCGCGAGATCGACACCTCGAACCCGAACGGTATCGCCCGCTCGACGTGAACGACGATCTGATTCACGGCATCGTAGAAGCTCTCACCGGGAAGAAACTGCGCCCCTTCATCGTTCGGATCGCCGTTGCCATCCGGGTCGACCACCAAGGCGTGGCTGCTGCGTGTCGTGTCGACCTCGTGCATGATGACCGCCTCACCCACCAGGTGGCTATCGTAACCGGCCGCAAGACGCGTCTCGACTGTGTAGAAGTGGGTTGGCGACCCGCCGATCGGGATCTTCGCCATCCGATAATCCGTGCCGGTCGCCGGCACGGCGAGGCGTTGCAGCCGGATGGTGCGCGGGTTGCTTACGGACACGTCGAAACGCTGCGACGGCGTGAGCCAGCCGAGCATGTCCTTGTGGTAGGCGATCGTGTGAACACCGATGCAACCGAACTCCGGGTCCTCATACTGACAACCACCGCCCGAACTCATCACGTCCCAGTAAGAGTCGTACGTAGCACCATACGGTCCGGACGAATGAGGAAGGCCGAGGGAGTGCCCCATTTCGTGCCCCACGAAGTCCTGTCGATTGAACGCTGCCGGCGGGAACCAGCCCATCCGATACCCCCGCGTCACACCGTTGGCCGTCAAGTCGAGCCCACCGCCCCAGGCACAACAATCCAGTGTTTGGTTGAACATCAATAGGATGCCGTCGTAGTCGGGGAAGTAGACATCCCCCTCGGCCGCGGCTACGCAGTCGATCGCGAGTTGCTCCAACTGGGCATCGAGATCACCATCGCCGTCGTCGTCGTACACATAGTCAGACCGGTCGCCCGGAAGGTCATACCATCCCACCACGGTCGCGCCGTCGATGCTGATGTTGTCGTACGACAACTCCTGCCAGTAGTGGTTCATGCCGGTAACGCCCATCAGGTCCTCGAAGAAGCTCAGCGGGCGCGGCGTCGTGCCTGTCGAGTCGGCGAAGCGGCAAGCCACCGTCGCGTAGCGGACCTCGCCGTATACACCGCCAACGGCTGCCGCCGCCGAACCACTTGTCGCTACGGTATCAGCTCGGAATCGGCCGTCCGACAGGTTCGCCGCCGGACCTGTGGCGGTCACCCGCTCGCCGTTCGACACGACTGTGCCCGCGAGCCTGGCGAGACCCTCGTCATCCAGGATCAGTTCCACGGTTTGTCCGGCCTTCTCAGTGATCCAGTAGCGTTTCACCGGCGGCAGATCGGAACCAGCCGGCGGATCGCCCCACACCACGTGAAGCGTGCCGGTCAGCGTGGTCGTTGCGGCGCCGTCCGGCTGCGCGTCGGAGTCCTGCGGCGCCCCCGCGGCGTGAACGCACGTGATCGCCACCAGCATCAGTACAGCCGTCGGCCTCGCATGGAGTACGGAACGATTGTCATTCATGGCTCGCCGCCCTTCCGCTGACTTGGCACCCTACTGCAACGACACCAACACGAGGACCAACCCCCTGCCGCCTTCGAGCTTGGTCATCGCCTTGCCGAGGATCGCGCCGCGAGCCTTGTCATAATCGGACACCCTCATGGCGTGCCCCGGCGTGTCCGACGTGGTCAGCAGGTCGCCCGGTTCGATCGATCCGCCGGCGGCATCGGCCCAGGCGTAGACGCGCCCGGTAAGTGCCACTGGGTGGGCACCGTGCGCTTCCGACCCTCGCTGTCCCATCAACATTCCGGGGTTGATTCCGCCCGCGCCGCTGATGATCCCCGCGACTGTTCGGTCGTGTGCGCTTGATGCCACGACCAGCTTGCCGGCGTCAGTCGGATCAATGCACACGACCATTCCGGGGCGAACTTCGCCGGCGGTAGCCTTGACGTCGAACTGTTCCGACAGGTCCGCCCCACCGTTGATCTGGAGCACATTCACCACGGCTCGACCGGTGCCCGTGACCCTGAACACGAGGTCACCGCCGCCGGGGCCGCTGAACCCCTTGATGAGGTCGCCTTCGCCCTCGTTGACAAAGACCGCGTTGGGGTCCGTGCTCGTCGTGGTCGAGAAGATCCCGATGCCGCTGGCATTGACGTTCTCAACGTGCAGTGCGGGATTAGTCGTGCCCACACCACCGCCTCGAGCCTTGACGCCCGGGCTGATGTACCCCTCCCCGTAGACGCCGCCGTTGCCGTCCGGCGAGTAGCCGCCGGAGTAGCCGTAGACGCCATACCCGGTCGCGGCGTCGCCGTAGATTCCGTATGTGGTGCCGGTGCCGTGGACACCGTACGTGCCGCCGTTCGCCTCGACGGCCGTGCCGGGCGAGTCCGCCTTGACCGTCCCGGACACGTGCAGCCTCGCGTCGGGAAGCGTGGTTCCCACCCCCAGATTACCGGAGACGTGAGTGTTGCCCTGGAAGTAGCCCGCCCAGCCGCCGTTGGTCACACGCCCGTATACGCCGATCCCACCGCCGCTGTTCCAGCCCTCAACGCCGGATCCCACCGGGGCTGCGGAATCGCCCTTGACGCCCACCGCACTGCCGGTATCGGAAGTGGCTTTCCCGTAGACACCGGAGCCGATGTGGCTTGCCGACTCGCCCCGAACGCCGTAGGTAGTCCCGGTTGTGGACGTGGCTTCACCGAACACGCCCGATCCGGCGACGCTGGTGCAGGAGCCGTGTACGCCGACCGCCAAGCCGATCGCCGCATCGTTGTATCCGTATACGCCCACGCCATCCGCAGACGTGGCCTGCCCGTAGACGCCGTAGTTGGCGCCACTCGGCGAAGTCGCGCGACCGAAAACACCGCGCGCTCTGGTGCCCGCGGCTTCGCCGTAGACGCCGTACGACCAGCGCCCGTCCGCGTGGCTCACCTTACCGTGAACGCCCCGGCCCCCGGCTGACACTGCCTCACCGAAGACACCCGTGGCATTGCACGACCCGGCCGGGGCGTTGCCGTGGATGCCATATCCGTTGCTTCCTGTGGACTCGCCGTAGATGCCGGCCGTGAAGTTGGTCGTGGACTGGTTGACTCCGTGAATCGCATGTGCCGCCGAGGCTTCCACATGCAGCGGGTAGCTCGGGCCTACCAGCCCGACCCCGACATGGCCGGCGGTGTAGGAAATGTCGAGCCCGACCTGCTGCCAGACAGAACCGCCTCCGCCGGGCACATTGAACGCTCTAACGGCGTATGGCACCGGGTTCATAGGCTGGCGCGGCGTCAGCGGACTGAACGCACCCGGTTCACCGCCGGCCACCGCAATTTCGAGGTACCTCGGATCACCGTTGAACAGGTCCTCGCTGAAGAGCAGTTCGACCGTAAACAGTCCGCCGGTCACCGCCACCATCTCGATGGATTGGACGTCGATCGGTTCGGGATCGGCGAGTTCGCGGAAGAGCGAAAACCGCATGGCCAGCGTCGCGTCGACCGGCAAGCCGTCAAGCTTCAACTGTCCCTGATAGGTGACCGGAATGGGCCCCGCGACCGCGACACCTGTCGACACGATCGCCCACACGCCCATCGCCGCCATCCGCGACATCTTGATCCCACAGTGAGTGGCCATCGTTTGTATCTCCCAAGTTATGCCTAGTCGGGGGAATCGTCCGGCGTGTAATCTCAGCGGCGAGCGCAGCCTCACGGCCCCGTGTGGGACGCCTGGATCAAAGCCACATCGGCGAGGTCGACCGTCCCGCTGCGGTCTACGTCAAAGCAAAGACAAGCCGGAGCCACGGGATCGAGCGGCCCGGCGACGCACGTCGTGAACAACTGATGCTCCAACAGGTCCACGTCGCCGTCTTCCTCGCAGTCGCCGGGCGGTATCTGAAACCAGAAGCCTCCGGTCAGCGTGTATCCCCCGCCACTGTGCGAGCCGGCGTCGGGCTGCCCGATGGTCCCCGTCAATTCGAAGCGACCGTCACTCGATGTGCCTCCACCGGCGTCGACGGTCCACCGCACCATGCTGTACTCGGGCGCCGCCAGGGCCGCGGTCACCGTCACCGCCAGCGCGACGCCGATAGCGAGCGAGCTGAGTTTTCGTCTTGGATGCATCAGGCATATCCCCTGTCTCTGGACGTTCCCACGCGATCGTGCAGTCGAATACGCGATGGAACGGCCCGACAGGCGCAGATTTGGGCGTCACGACTCCGCATTTTCCCACAACACGGGGGTCGGGGAGGGTGAGGACGGGGTGAGCCGCATCGGCTTTCAGGCATGGTGCGGCCCAAGGCGCCGCCGCTGCGGCGATCGAGTCCGATAAGCCGGCTCGCGCGACGACGGTTCACGTGCCCCTCGCACGCCGCTTTAAGCCGTCGAAGATGGGGGCGGCGTTCCCGGCTATGGAGTTGAGGGGCTCTTCGGGGCAGGTGCGGCCCCTCCGGCTTCGGTCGCCGGTTCCGTCATCAGTTTCTTGACTACCTCGGCCAGTTCGTCGCCGGGCTCGGCGCTGCGAAGCACACCGGCGCGATCGATCACGAAGCAAGACGGCAGGCGCGTGACGCCGTTGTCCACGATCAGATCGCTCACGAACCCCTTCGGATCGTAATGCTGTACCCAGGGCACCTTGGCGGCCTTGGCGAACGTTTCGGACGCCTCCCGGTCGCGATCGACGCTCACGCTGATGATCTGGAGCCCGCGGCTGTGGAACTCCTGGTGCAACGCCTTCAACTTCGGGGCGAAGTCCGCCTCCGGAGTCCTTGGCCTCGCCCAGAAGTGTAATAGTACCACCTTGCCCTTGAAGTCCGCGGTGCGCAGCGCGCCACCGCTCGCCGTTTGGTAGTCGATCGCGAAGGGTTTTCCGATCGAGTTCGCGCGACGCAATTCGCCGCGAGCGCGCCGGTTGCCCGCGTTGCCCGGGTATTGCGCCTCGAGGCGCTCGACCTGCTTGTGGGCGGCCTCTAGCTTGCCCTGCTCGATCAGGTTCCTCACGAGGCTCGCTCCGAGACTCGGCGCTCGCCGCGACTCCGTATGCTGCTTGCCGAATGCTTCATACCGCTTCTCGAGCGCTGCGAGGCGCGCCTTATCCGGCATCTCGTCCCGCCTGGCGGCCATCACGAACGCATCGATCGCGTAATACGCGTTCTCAGACGCCAGCTTGTCGCCGGACGCGGGAGATGTGCCCGACTCGGCCAGAGCTGCGAGGTCCTTGGCGATCGACTCGGTCAGGTCCTGAAGCTTCTTGATGTACTTGCTGTCGGTGCGCGACAGCCCGCTGAAGACGGTCAGCTTGAGGATCAGCGCATCGGTCTTGAATTCGGAATGGGGATAGCGTTCGAGCAAGGCGTCGGCCAACTGGACAATTCGGTGGAAACGGGCGTTCCGCCGCGGCGATGTCTCGTCGCGCAACTGCCTCATCTCGAGGATCAAGTCGGACTCGGCCGCGTGCGGGGGAATGGCATCCGGCGCCCGGAACTGAGCGAACGCCCGCGGTGGTAGCGCCATCGTGCATGCCATGACCGCGCAGAACGCCCACATCCGTCCGACCCCGCCAAACCGCCCTCGTAGTCCATGTACAACGCTCATCCGCCGCCCTTTCACCGGGATCCCAAACAAGCCGGTTCACGCGGGTGCGATGCCCCGACGTGCCTGCCGACTTACACAGCCGACCAACTTCAAGTATCCGCCGGACGTCCACCCCAAGTCAAGTCATGGCCACGTCACGTCCGATTCGCCGCGGCTACAGATTCAATACGACGGGGCTCCGCTCACCGTACCTTTCAAACGCCGGTCGAAGGACATGGAAGCCAAGTCCCGGGCCCCGAAGCCGTGGAGGCTTACCGCCGAAGCCGAACCGGACCTTCTCACGGACCACGTCCCCGGCGAGTAAAAAGCTGCCAAAGCAACCTTCGGCCCACTCGACCTCCGGACAAACCTCGAGAAAACGCAATCCAGCCGCCGAGAGAATCCCCGTCTCGCCGACCATGCAGCCGAGCTGAATCCTGACCCCTTCGCGCCGCGCACGCCCGGCGAGACGAAGCGCGGCCATGAGCCCGCCACACTTGCTGATGCGGATGTTGAACCCGTCGGCCACCTCGAGTTCGATCAGACGTTCGGCGTCCGCTCGGGTGACCAACGACTCGTCATGGAAGACCGCCACGCCGCTCGCACGGCGGACTTCCGGAAGATCGCCCTCCTCTCCGCGGTGAAGCGGCTGTTCAACCGCGGCGATCGCCGCCCGGTCGACCCCGCACAACCACTCGATAGCCTCGGCCTTCTTCCACACGCCGTTGGCATCCAGCCGCAAAGACGCACGCCCGTTTGAGATAGGCTTTGACAAGTAGCGGGCCACGTGCTCCAGCCGTTCGATGTCCCCCGCCGTGCCGACCTTGAGCTTGAACTGGCGTAATCCGCCCCAGTACATCTTGCGGAGTTGACGGCGCGTACGCTCCAAACCGTCCGCCGCGAGCACGCCGCTGAACCGGACCCGCTTGACGCTCCCTGGTGATCCGAATCCCGGCAACCCCATCCAGCGCACCACATCGTCCATGTCGCGACCGTAGTAACGCATCGAGGCGTCCAGCAGGGCGAGTTCGACGGCGGCTCGTGCGGCGGGAATCGGCTTGCCGCTCGCATCCTTCCACGGCAGTGATTCGATGAACTCGAGCGCCTCGGAAAAACTCGCCGGATGGAAGCCCACAACCGTGTCGCAAAGCGCTCCGCGAATCGCCTCGACGACGCTGTCGACCGTCTCCCCGGTTACGTACGCACGCGGCAACGTCTCCCCGTAGCCCAGCGTGCCGTCGTGTAGCTCGACGCCCACGATAACGGGGTCCGCCACGCCACGCTGGGACGTGGCATGCGACACCTTGCCGCGCAACGGTATCAACAGTGGATGGATGGCGATCTTGTCGACAACCACGGTCGGTGTGGGAGGCTCGTGCATCATTCTCAGCCAAAGTTCCGCCGCGACGCGACGCGCCATCGGACAATTCCTCTTCCAACGCGGTGGCAGTATACACGGAGCCGCCCGGGATCGCTTACACTACAACTCATGGGCAGGAAGATGGGCGACTTGGTCGAGGAAACGGCAGGACGGGCGATCTGCCCCGGTTGCGGCTACGACCTGCGCGGGCATCCGGATGATGCTCGCTGCCCGGAGTGCGGCCAAACCGTCTCGGTCAGTGATACGTTCCGCACGATCAACCAGTGGGCCGATCGCAAGCTCCTCGACCTCTGGTCGGTCTTCGTACTCCAGGCGATAGGCTCGGTGGCGGCCGCCTTCAGCCTGCTCGCCGTTGCACGCGGCCAGTACGTCGCGCTGGTTCTGGCGTTGGCGGCGGGCCTGTACATCGGCGCCGGGCTATTGTGGTATCTCTTCTTGCTGGCGTCCTTGGTTCGACGCGCGCGATCTCATACCTTCGCATTGCTCAAGAAACCACGACGCAGGCAACTGCGACGCTGGACCTTGCTCAACGCCGCAATCACGGCGATCGCCGTCGCCATCATTCTCATCCTTCGTCGGATGTGATCTCAGGCGTTTGGGCGGTCGACTCGCCGACGCGGATTTGCCCCAGCGCCCCGGACAGCAGAACGATCAGAAGTCCGCACACCACTCCGACCGTAAGCCAAGTCGCCGGGCGCTGCCGGAACTTGGCCAGCCCCGCACCGCGACTCGCCAGCGCGCTGGCCACGAAGAACAGCATCATGGCGATAAGCACTTTGACCCCGAAGATGGCGTGGTACGCCGCCGGCGGGGATTCCATCGGCATAGCGAGGATCATGAAGTTGATGACCCCCGTCACCAGCAGCGACGCGACGCACAAATGCACCACGCGACCCCACCGCGCTCGGACGGCCTCGTGGAGCTTCCCACGCGTCTCGTCGTCTAGGGTCTGCTTCACGCTGGGAAGCAGCGCGATCCGCATGAACACGAACGCACCGATGGCCACGGCTGCCGCCACGATGTGCAGCCAGCGCGACACGAGCAGAATGTAGTTGATCTCTTCCATACGAACGTCTCTCCGTCGATGAGGGGCGCACCAATCCACGCCGGCGCCAAAAGCCGCGGGATTCTACTTCTCGCCGCGCCAACCGACCAGTCGGCGGAATGCCACATATTGGAGCGCGGGAGCGTCGGGAGAAGCGCACAAGCTGCTAGAAGTCGCGGTCTTCCCTGAGTGCCTCTTGATCAAGCACGTCGAAGTGTTGGCTTTCCAGCACGGAGACCGCGTGCTCGATGTTGTCCGGAAGCACGGCGATGGCTGCGTGTCCGTGCGGTCGCACGAGCAGTGGATAGGTGTAGTAGATGTTGATCTCGGCTCCGAGCAACGCCGCCCATGTGTCGAGCAGCGCACGCTTCCCGTGCGGGAGGCTCACGACAATCAACTCGGTCTCGCTGACCTGGAACCGCGCATTGCGGAGTATGTCGTACCCCTCGTCGGGATCGTTGAGGATCATCCGGCAGATCGCACAGTCGACCGAGTGAACTACCGAGACAGCCAGAATGCGCACGTCGGTCTTGTCGAACGTGCGCGTCAGGCGCAAGAGCTGCCCGACGCGGTTCTCTACGAACACCGACTGCTGGCGGACGGTCCGGTCGCCGTGGGCTTCGATCGTTTCGAGTGGCTCAACATCCATGCTACGGCAAGTTTATCGGCGATTTGGCCGCTCCCAAGGAAATTATCTGCCGGCTGCCTTGTGCGAGTCTGCCATTCTCGCAGGCGCGTCGACTGTCAGGATGGCAGGCGGGGCATTCACCGAATGGCTCGAAACCCATAACCTCTTATCCTCCCGTATCTTACCGACTTCCATTCCTCGACGACCGGCGGCACGATACGTGCACACCCGGATTGCTGGACAGGTTCTGCCCAAGGAAAGGCAGCCTCGAGTCAAGGAGCTATGTATGTCCAAGATCATCGGAATCGACCTCGGCACGACAAATTCCGTCGTAAGTGTAGTCGAGGGCGACAACCCCAAGGTGCTTACCAACGCCCAAGGTCTGCGCATCACCCCATCGGTCGTCGCCATTACGGAGAAGGGTGACCGGCTCGTGGGCCAGGTCGCGCGGCACCAGCAGGTCACGAACCCCGAAAACACGGTCCACTCGATCAAGCGGTTCATGGGCCGGCGGCACAACGAAGTCAGCAGCGAAGAGAAGATCGTGCCCTACAAGGTCGTCGGTGGGCCCGAGGAACTCGTCAAGGTCGAGATCCGCGGCAAGGCCTACACGCCACCCGAGATCAGCGCAATGATCCTGCAGGACCTGAAGAAGACGGCTGAGGACTACCTCGGTGAGACGGTCGATCGCGCCGTCATCACCGTCCCCGCCTACTTCAACGACTCGCAGCGCAAGGCGACTAAGGATGCGGGCGAAATCGCCGGCTTGAAGGTCGAGCGGATCATCAACGAGCCGACGGCAGCCGCCCTGGCCTACGGGCTCGACAAGACGAAGGAGCAGACCCTCGCGGTCTTTGACCTCGGCGGCGGTACGTTCGACATCTCGATCCTCGAGATCGACCCCGAGATCGGGACCTTCGAGGTCAAGGCGAGCAGCGGCGACGGTCATCTCGGTGGTGACGACTACGACGAAGAGGTCATTAACTTCCTCGCCGAGACGTTCCGCAAGCAGGAAGGCGTGGACCTTCGCGAAGACCCGATGGCATTGCAGCGTCTGAAGGAGGCGGCGGAGAAGGCCAAGTG
>JAJDDX010000410.1 GCA_029260055.1 Phycisphaerae bacterium | reverse complement strand
TCTTCGAACCGTTTCCAGGGTGAGGAGCCCAGCACGATGGAATGGCCCGCGGCATGCGCCTCGGCGTGAGCCCGGACGAAACCGGTCTCGGGCTCCACGTCGTCGTTGAGGAAGAGCAGGATTCCGCCGCGAGCCTCGGCGACGGCGGCATTCTTGGCGGCGGAGATGCCCACCCGCGGCAACGGAAGGTAGCGGACATCGAAGTCGAAACCGTTCGGTAGCGTGTCGACCGATTGGGGCGGCTCGCCGTCGAGGCCGACGAGCACCTCAAACGCCATTCCGGGACCTGTGACTTGTCGGGCGAGAAGTGTGAGAAGTCGCCGAAGGCGTTCGCCACGACCTCGAGACGGCACGATGATACTGATATCGACGTTCATGGTTCCGAGTCTTCACGCCCGCTGCGTGCTCGCCAGCGGGTCTCATCCCAATTCGGCACCCGGTCCGATCCGTCCGCCATGATTGGATGCGCTGCTGATCCGACCCTCTTATCGTCCTGAAAGGGGTATCGCGCTCAGGGCGGCGCGTTTGCGTGCATGTATTCGGCGCCGGCGACCGATACAGTTGCCAAAGGACGCAGTCTTGGAACTCGCTGAATTCACACGCCAGCTTGGGCAGGTGTACGCCAGGGGTGACCGATACGGTGTGATCGAACAGGGGCACCGTGCGCTGGCCGAGGTGCCGCATGCGCCCGAACTTGTTGCCTTGGTCCTGCGCGCCCTGGTGGATGTGGGGCTCGGAGGCCCGGCGCGAGAACTGCTTCAACTGCGCCGCGACCTGGACGGCGTCCCTGGCGGCGATGGACTCCAGTCGGCGGTCGCGACGCTCGGACACGGGCGTGTCCGGTGGAATGATCGTGCCGAGGTCTTTCGGAAGAACGCGGCTGCCCTTTGCGGCCATCGGCCGGAGCTTCGCGCCGCGGTGGAGTCCGCTAGGGGGTTACTGGCGGGGATCCAGTTGTACCGCGGTACCGATGGCGGGTACCACATTTCGCGACGTGATCCCGGCCGGTTACGCGAGTGGTTGGCTGATCTTACGGGCCCACTCGAGGACCGGCAGCTTACGCTCCCGCCACCTCAGCGCATCGGGGCGGTGGCCATCGTTGGGTTGCGGGCAAGCCCGCTGTTCGAGCGGGCCTTCGATGGTACTTTCGAGGTGTTCCTCACGCACAGCAAGCCGGTCTTTCTGATCGAGCCCGCCCCGGCCCGTTTCCTGGCGGCCCTGCACTGCTGGGATTTCACCAAGCCGTTGGGCGACGAGCGGGTCCAGGTCTTCGTCGGCCCGGATGCCCCGGAGCAAATCGAAATCCGGCTCACGCAGGGCGCCAACATCCCGTTGCCGAACACCATCATCAACTGTTGCGCGGACCCGCGAATTGGCGAGCAGCTTACGGCTGCCTTGGAGCGTGTGACGCAGACGCGTGCCAACGAGCTAGCGCGACTGGAGGAACAGATCGAGCGGCGCTATCGCGGGCGCGACGCCGCCTACTGGAGTGAGCGGTTCGCGCCACCGGAGCGAGTACTCGGGTTTACGTCGCGCTTCACGACGATGCTGCAATACTCGGCTCGCGACACGTTGCGTGCGTTCGAAGAACTGGGTTACGCGACGCACCTGCTCATCGAGACGAAGGATCATGAGTTGCTTTCGCCGATCGAGATGTGCAAGGCGATACTCGATCTCGATCCGGTCGCGATTCTGATGCTCGACCACCTGCGACACGAGATGCCGCACGTGCCGGCGAACGTACCGCTTCTCACGTGGATTCAGGATCCGCTGCCGAACTTGCTTTGCGGCGAGGCCGGGGCGGCGATAGGCCCGCTGGACTTCGTGTGTGGTTACTACTACGACCAGTGTACCGAGAAACACGGCTATCCGCCGGATCAGTTTGAGCCCGCGGATATGCCCGTTTCGACTCGCGTATTCCACGACGGCAAGCCCGATGCGGAGAGCGAGCGGCATTTCTCTTGCGACGTATCCTTCGTCAGCAATGCGTCGACACCCATCGACCGCCTCTTCGAATCGATGCGACAGCAGCATGTGTCCGCGGATTGGCCGTTGCTTACGGCGATCTACGATCGAATCCGGTGCGTGCTGGCTGAAGGCGCGTACCTGTCCTTTCATGAGACGGCCGCCGATTTGGTTCGAACAGTCGCGGCGAACGTGGGCGTCGAACTGCCCGATGAGCAGGTGGAATTCTTGAAGACGTCTTTCGCGTTTCGGTTGTTCGATTGGGGTCGCCGGCACCAGACCCTCGAGTGGGTCGGCGATTGGGCGCGGCGGACGGGGCGATCCTTCAAGATCTACGGACGCGGCTGGGAGGCGCACCCCACATTGGCCGAATTCGCAGCCGGATTTCTCGAGCATGGCGAGCCGCTTCGATGCGCGAACCACGGCTCGACCCTCGGTCTGCAGTTGATTCCGACCGGCTTTCGGCATCAGCGATCCTACGAGTTGTTGACGTGTGGGACGCTTCCGCTGACGCGGCATTGCGAGAGCGACTTCAACGGCCTTGAGATTGAGGAATTCCAGCGGCGAAAGAGCGCGGGGGAAGAGTTCCGCAGTGCAGCGGGCATCTTCCCGGGCCTGGAACGCATCGTCTTTTCCACGCCCGAGGAGTTTGCCGTTCTAGCCGAGCGGTTCCTTGGCGACGACGAATACCGACGGACGGTTCACGGCGAACTGGCGGCCGTCGTGAGCCGCAACTACACCTACACGGCTGTCGTACGCAAAGTCGCCGACGCCTTTCGAGGGCACGTGGCACGCGAGGCGGCGAAGCAACTCAGCACGGTCGGCTGATCGTCCCCGTCGTGAATGCCGGTCGTTCTTCACTCGCCATGTAATGTCTTTGTCTCTATCCCCGGCCGCTGTGCGCGCTGGCATGCTGCGTGCTAGCTCGCTCTTTGCGCCGGGATGGTGCCCGGTGGGCCTCGGCCCTTGAACTTAATGACCTTATCTAAGGAGTAGGGCGTATGCGTCGCAGAGCGATCTTGACACTATCGGCAATCGGCCTGCTGCTCTCGGCCGGGCGCGCGGCGGCGGGCCCGCCAGAGGACGCGGCTGAGGCCTTCACACGAGGCCGGGCCCTGCTTGCGGAGGCGGACTTTGCAGGTGCCTTGTCGGCCTTTCGCCTGGCGGCCAAGACCGACACGACGAACACCTCTTACGGGCAGGAGTACGCCATGCTCCGGCAGGTCGTTCGCATGCGGATGGAGTGCCGAAAGCAGCGCGACACGGACAAGTGGATCAAAATGGCGGACGCGCTACGCGCTTTCTATCACGACCACGCGCTCTACACCGAGGCGCTGCCGCTCGACCAGGAGCGTCATCGGCGGCGTCGGTCGGGCGACTCGGCGGTGCTGCTGGCCGAAACGCAACTCGCCCTCGGCATGAGATCGGAGACGGTCGAGTTGTTGGGAAACCTGAAGCCGGACGAGGCATCGGTTCGCGGCGGCGTGCTGCACGGGCTGGCGCTGGCTCGCATGGGGCGATTGGACGAGGCAAGGGTCCGGGCGAAAGGCGGGATCCCGGGGGGGCACGCTGACTCGCAGGCGTGGTTCGAGTTTGCGGGCCTCCGTTCGCTGACAGGCGACGCGACCGGCGCGCTTGCGGCACTCTCGCGGTCGTTTGAACTCACGCCCCCAAGTCGTTTGGACGCCCTCAAGGCTCGGGCTCGAAAGTGTGCGGATTTTCGCGCTATCGCCACGATGCCGGGCATCGAGGCGGCGATGAAGACCGAGTCCAAGATCAAGGAGTCCAAGTGCAGCCAGGGGAGCGACTGTGGCAAGTGCCCGAGCCGCGCCAAATGTTCGACCACGAAGTGACGGGCATGGCGCACGGCGGATTGGATCACGGCGGGCCACGCGACGCGCGCGGTTCGACCGTGCGTGACTGGATCGACTCATGGCACTGACGCGACGAACGCTGCAGGGCGGGTTCCTGGTGCTGACCCTGGTCGGGGTGTACGTGGTTCGCGGTAACGCGGAACGGTGGTGTCCGTTCGGTGGCGTCGAGGCCTTGTATACCTACGTGACCGAGGGCAGCCTGACCTGCAGCCTGGCCGTGTCCAACTTCTACATTCTCGGCGGCGTCATCCTGATGACACTGCTGTTGCGGCGCGCGTTCTGCGGCTACATGTGTCCGATCGGGGCAATCTCCGATTGGCTGCACGGACTCGGTTTACGCTTCGGTATCGGCCCGGTGACCGTGCCGCGCCGTCTCGATCGATCTCTATCCATGCTGAAATACCCGCTGTTGGTGGTGATCCTGTACTTCACGTGGACCACGGCCGAGTTGGTGCTGCGCAGTTTTGACCCTTGTTATGCGCTGATCAGCCGCCACGGCGAGGACATTACGTTTTGGGCCTATGTCGTGAGCGGCGCGATTCTGTTCGGTTCGCTGGCGGTGATCATGCCGTTTTGCCGATGGCTCTGCCCGCTTGCGGCGATCCTCAACCCGCTCTCGCGCATGGGCGTGGCGCGCATCAAACGCGATGACGATAACTGCGTCGGGTGCGGTGACTGTTCGTCCGCGTGCCCCATGGCTATCCCGGTTGCGGAGGTCACGCAGGTGACAGCCGCTCGTTGTCTGTCCTGCCTTCGATGTGTGGACGCCTGTCCGACCGCCGATGCGGGCGCCATAGTCTGGGGTCCTCCGGATCGGTTGGGACGGCGCTGGGCGCCCGGTGTGCTGGTGGCGCTGCTGCTTCTGTGTACGACGACGGCTGTGGCAGCGAGTTATCTGTTTCCCGCGGCGTCTTTCGTGAAGACCCGCGGAGATCAGGTGGAAACGACGACGACCGTCGAGATGCGCGTCACGGGTCTTACCTGCCGTGGCAGCGCGACTCTGTTGATGTACTTCCTCGAGCGCGACGACCTGTACGAGCTTCCGGGCTACATCAAGCTCGAAGCTTGGCCTGAGTCCGGTGCGGCCAAGGCTCGCGTGACGTTCGACGGGTCTGCGGCGAGCGAGGCAGGCGTCATGCAGGCGATTACCGAGCCCTATTTCGATTCAGTGACGGAGGTATGGCGTTTCTCGCCTTTCGCGATCGAGGGCTATGACCCACTTGATCTCGGCGAGGAGGATGCGCCGGTCGAACCGTAGCTCTTGGCCGGCGCGCTCCCCTTATCCGGCGACGCCGGGCGCCTCCGGCCGACCGTAGAGATCGTCCGGAGGCACCCGTGCGATTCCGTATGCGACAATCGAGTGCTACTCGACGCAGCCCCACCAGACGGAAACCGGTGGGAAGAAGATGTAGTCAATTAGGATACCGAGGTCGACGGAGTCGACGACGTAGTCCGCGTTCATGTCTGCGGGATTCAGGCGATATGGCGGAACGCCACCCATGTAAAGGTAGTCGACCATGATTCCCAGGTCTTGGGAGTCCACATAGCCGTCCCCGTTCAGGTCGCCGGGCGTTCCCAGGAAGAAGCTCCCGTCGGAGCACGTGGGGTGAATGTTTCCGTCGTCGCAGTCATCGTAGATAACGCAGTTTGTGCCCGCGCTGAGCGCGGCTGCTCCCAGCGGTGCGGTGGTCGCGACATCGAACATGACTTTGACGAAGGCTCCGGACCCCGCGGGGATCGGAGCACTTGGCAGGAAATAGGAGCCGACGAAGACCGTCAAGACGCCCGGAGCTGTCTCCGCGACGGCGATGATGGGCGGGTCGCCTTCGGTCCGAGCGGTCAGTTCGTACGCCACGTTAGGCGCCCCCAACGTAGGATCAGGGACGGGCTTGAGGATCGCGTTGTCATACAGGATGTCGATGTGCAACCCGCAGACCGGGGTTGGGTTGGTCAACGAAATAGAGACGGCTCTGCTGTTCATTCCGGGTATCGCGTCCCCGACGGCGTTGCCCAGAATGAAGTTGGGATCCGGTTGGGCCTGTGCGTTTGCCGCTACGGCGGCCGTTATCAATAGCGCACACGCTGCAATTCGAACTACATAGCGCATTGTATTCTTCCCTATAATGGAGTCTTGGAGATGACCGAGAACATGGTGCCCCTCGATGAGCACGTATACACATAGCCTCGCGCGTCATTGAGAACAGGGCGACTTCCGAGAGGCGCCCCGAGCAAGGCTCGCGTCATGAGCGGCCCGTGGCGCAGCCCCACCAGAGTGGCAGTTCTATCGGGAGAATAATGTCCCATAGTGTCGCCAGATCGACGGAATCGACGAAGCAATCGCGGTTCAGGTCGGCGGCGTTCAGTGGATAGGGCTCCGGTCCGGAAAAAAAGAGGTAGTTCAACAGCATGCCGTAGTCCGACGTGCCTATTTGCCCATCTCCGTCGAGGTCGCCTGGGATTCCAACGTAGAACTCCCCTGTATGACAGGTGGGGCTGATGTTCCCATTGTTGCAGTCATCGAAGATCGTGCAGTTGTTACCGACGCCGAGAGCCGAGGGGCCGAAGGGTGCATTGGCCGCGACTCTGAAGAGGACTCTGATAAACGGGCCGGATCCCGCCGGGATCGGAGCACTCGGCGCTGTGAAAGACCCGACAAGGACGCTCACCACGCCGGGTTGCGTCATGGCGACGCTGATGAGTGGCGGGTCTCCTTCTGTTCTGTCTGTCAGTTCAAACGCAACGGCGGTCGGCCCCGCCGGAGGATCGAAGAAGGGCTTCAGGATGGTTTGGTCGTAGACGATGTCGAAGCTCACACCACAGACCGGGTCGGGGTTGGTCAACGAAACAGAGACAGCCCTGCCTGCCATCCCGGGAACCGCGTCCCCGAGGGCATCGCCGAGGGTGTAGTTGGGGTCCGGCTGAGCCTGTGTCACTGGCGTTGCAGCCAACGACAGTAATAGCGCACACACGGACAGTCGTCGTACATAGCGCATTGTCTTTCTCCTTCTCTTTGAGTACAGGCGGATATGGAGACACTTTGCCCCCAAGCAAGTGTATATCCGTGACCGGCCCGCTGCCGCGGAGCCGGAGGTGTTAACAGCACATCGCAGTAAACGATCATCGCGCCGAATGTGACGCTCCCCGGTGGTAAGCGCGAATGAGGCGCGGAAGGGACAAAGAAAACTGATTATTCGCGACAGCGCTGGAGAGTCTGGGTGGAGAGTCGCAAAGCGCGTGACACGCGGGCGGTGTGCTGCGGAGGCGAGGACGACGAGCGGCGTGGTCGTGGAGACGGGCCGAGGCGTTGGCGAGGTGGGCGATGCCGCAGCGTACGCCGGCTCGAGTCGGTGGTTCAGCGTTGGTTAGGCGATGCAAACGTGGCACGCCAACGCGCGGCCTCGTCCGTCTTGTTCCAGGTGATGTACAAGGTTACGAGGTTTCGGGCGGTCTTCACGGTGTTCCGGTGGTCGCTGCCGAGGGTTGTCGTGTATATGTCGTACGCCTGGAGTAGGAGACGTTCGCTCTGTTCAAACCTATGGAGTGCGGTGAGGAGGACGGCATGTCTTCTCAAGAACTCCGCGGTGTGTGGGTGCCGCGGAGGGAGTGAGCATCGGGCCGCATCGACGGCGGACGCCAAAGCGGGCTCCGCCTCGTCGTATTGACCGAGCATGCGGTAGAGATCGCCAAGATTGGACAGGGAGACCAGCGTGTGCGGGTGGTCGTCGCCGAGTAGGCGGCGTTGCGCCTCGAGGGTGTCGGCGAAGAGGGACTCGGCCTCATCGTGGCGACCGAGCGTTTTGAAAACGCATGCGAGGTTGTTCATCGATGTCAACGTGTGCGGGTGCAGTTCGCCGAGCACGCGGCGTTGGGTGTCGAGAGCGATCAGCAGGAGGTGTTCGGCTTTCTCGCAGCGCCCGAGTTTCATGTAGAGCCCGGCGAGGTTCGCCATGGTGGCGATCGTGTCAGGGTGAACAGCCCCGAGGGCCCGGTGCCGGGCCTCGAGGGTTTCGGTGTAGAGTCGCTCGGCCTGTTCAAGATCGCCCCGCGCCTGGCGCAGTACGGCTAGATCGTTTTGGGACACAAGTGTGTCTGGGTGGTCGGGCCCCAAGAACGCGCTGCGGAGCTCCAGCGTTCGGGCGAGGAGCGGGTCGGCGAGGTCGTATCGTCCCTGGCGAAGATAGAGGGACGCCAGGTTGTTCATGGCGCCCCACGTGCGTGGGTGTGTTTCTCCGAGGGAACCGTACAGGTTGTCGACGGATTGGACGAGCAGGGGCTCGGCTTCACGATGGCGTCCCTGGTGCATGTAGAGCAAAGCGAGACCGGCTGCGGTCGTTTGCGTACGTTGGTCGTCGGAGCCGTACGCGGCTCGGCGCCGGTCGAGGGTCCGTGTGATGAGCGATTCGGCCTTTGTGAAGCACCCTGCTCGAAGGTAGAGCGAGGTGAGCGCGTCGGTGGCTATCAGGGTTTCGGGAGCGTCGGCAGGGTAGATGCGGCGACACGTCCGGTGCAATTCGGTCCGGTGCGGCTCGGCTTTCGCGTAGTTGCCGCGCGCCTCGTAGAGTGCTGCGAGGTAGGTCAGAGAGTCCAGTGTGGCGGGGGCGTCGGGGCCAAGCGTGGCGTGGCGGCGTTCGAGGACGGTGAGGTGCAGATGTTCGGCCCGGGCGAGGTCGCCCCGATCCTCATAAAACGGGGCGAGGCTCGTCATGGTGGCCAACGTGATCGGGTCGTTCTTGCCGAGATTACTCTCGCATATCTCCACGCTGTCTTCGGCCAGTTTGAGGGCGGTGTCGTGCAGCCGGGCATCCGTCAAGAGCGAGGCAGCTTCGCCCAGCACGCGAAGTACGCTCCGCATCCCACGGTCCAGTTTGGCGTTGGCCTCGTCGGTCTCCTTGCGGGCGGCTTCCGCCTCGGCGAGGCGGACCTCGGCCAGCCGTTGTTGGGCCCTCGCGTGAACGAGTCCGTAGCTGGTTCCAGCGACGCCGAGGAACAGTAGGGCGAGCGCAGCGGCGAGGCCGCCGCACAGCCCCTTGTGTCGCCTGGCGTACTTGCCTAGTTGATAGGTGACCGTCGGGGGGCGAACGACGATCGGCTCATCGCGCAGGTGGCGGCGAATGTCATCTGCAAGATCGGAAGCGGACTGATAGCGGCGGTCCTTATCCTTCTCGAGTGCCTTGGCGATGATGGTTTCGACATCCCCGCGCAGGGCCTTGTCGAGAAGGCCCAAGCGGGTCGGCTCGATCTCGACGATCGTGCGTGCGGCTTCCGGCAGCGCTTTGTTCTCCACGAGGTATGGAGGTCGCCCCGCCAACGACTCGTACGCCATGACGCCGAGGGCGTAGATGTCGCTGCGCGTATCGAGCTGCCCCGGTTGTCCGCGGGCTTGCTCAGGGCTCATGTAGCGTAGCGATCCGACCAACTGCCCGACCATGGTTGCGTGTGTGCTGTGTTCCGCGTCGTCGTCCATCACACGCGCGACGCCGAAGTCCAGGATTCGGGGAAGGCCGTGCTCGTCAACGAGGATATTGTCCGGCTTCAGATCGCGATGAATGACGCCCTGCGTATGAGCGTAGTGGACGGCGTCGCATACGTTGGCAAGCAGTTCCAGGCGTTTGCGCGCGGAGAGGCGTTGCTGTTTGGCATACTGAGTCAGTGGGCTTCCCTTGACCAGTTCCATCGCGAAGAAGGGCTGCGGGCCGCGTCCGCTGTCCGTCACACCCGCGTCGAACACGCGGGCGATGAACCGGTGGTTCAGCCGACCGAGGATATGTGCCTCGAACTCGAAGCGGCGTAACATCGGCTCGGTGGAGGCTCCGGGTCTGAGCACCTTGATGGCGACGGTCCGTCGCGGCACGCTCTGCACGGCTTCATACACGGTGCCCATGCTCCCGGCACCGATCTTCCCGACGATTCGATACTGTCCGATGGACTCCGGCAGCGGTTCGTGTGATCCGCCCTCCAGCGTGCGTGTGAGGAGCTGCTTGCCGTGGTCGGTGAGCAGCGGCGTGCCGAGTAGGTTTTCCTCGCCTTCGGCGCACAGGAGCAGCGCCTCGATCTTCTCCCGAAGTTCGTGGTCGGCGCCGCAGGCTTGGGCGAGGTAGTGGGAACGCAGGTGGGGAGGTTGGCTCACGGCGGCATCGAAGAGCTCACGCAGCCTTCGTTCGCGGTGGGCCTCCATCATGGGCGCTCTCTCAGCCGATGGTTGAGCCAGGCGCAAGCGAAACGCCAATCCATCTTGACCGTACTCGGAGACGTGTCGAGAGCGTCGGCGGCCTCGTTCACGGTCATACCACTGAAGTACCTGAGTTCGACCACCCGAGAAGCCCGTTCATGATTCGCCGCGAGTTCGGTGAGCGCCTCGTCGAGGGCGAGAATGTCAACCGTGTCGTCGTCGACGCTCTGCGAGGCGGTGTCCAGCGCGACACGGGACAAGTGACCTCCGCGTTTTGCCGACGCTTTCCGGCGGGCGTGGTCAACGAGCACATGCCGCAGAGTTTGCGCGGCGACGGCAAAGAAATGTGCCTGGTTCTTCCAGTTACGGTGGTCGGCCTCAGCGAGGCGCACGTATGCTTCATGCACTAGCGCCGTCGGCTGAAGTGTGTGATCGACGGATTCTCGTTGGAGTCTCCGTTCGGCGAGATCATGCAGGCAGTCGTAGATCGAGGGGAACCACGCCTCTACGCAGGGTGTCCACGCATGCGAATGGTGAGCGGGCCTGCTGTCGGTTTGACCTCTCGCGGCATCCGACCCGTCAAACATGTTGAGTCGCTACCTTTCTCATTGCTTCGTTGCAGCCAAGACGCACCGGTTCCTGCATGATAGTGGATTCCGGTGTTCGTACGACGTAGAAGCATAGGTTTCCGGGGTAGGATTATCCAACCGAGCGAGTCGGCAGCGCTGCCTCGCGCACGGCCGGTCGTGCGGGCGGTGTCAGGGGCGTGGCATCGGCTCCCGCGTGCCTTCCGGAAGGTCCGATAAGACGTGCGATTTCGCGGCGCGAAATAGATGATCGCCCTTTTTGGGATTTGTCCTACCCTCTTTCGTGTTCGACTGCGCTTACTAGTGGGGAGGTAGCTCCCGGCGACGCGGGTATAAGCTGCGCCGTCAAAGCTGGCGCGCTCCGCGAGGGCGTTTTGAAGCGCCCTTGCGGTGGGTTCGCGTTGGGGCCAGGTGTCACGAGATCCCAGATACGTGAATGAGCCCCACAGTGCGTCAGCATAGTCGCCGGACCTTTGCGTTTGAGGGCGGCGAGAGTCGCGCCGGGCAATGCTGATACCGTTGCGGCCGTCGACATGGGGTCTACGAACACCAAACGGTCACGACCCCGGTCCCGGCTGTCTCGGCATGGGGCATGCTGATCCTTGTCCTGGGGTCACTCGTGGCGGCGAACTTGCGCCTGTCCGGGGTCGGCCGATCCGGTTCACGTTTGCACCACGGCGGAGAATGTTGTTAGATGGGCGCATCGATATTGGTCCGCGCGGTGTCGGCGGCGCCTGTCGGCGTCTTCTCCGCGTGATGCGATTCTGCGACGAGCCACCCTTTGATGACTACGCACAGCCAATGCGCGCGTGTGTCGATTACGAGGCCCGGTCTGTGTCTGTGCGTAGCTGTCGGGGCGGTGTCTCTTATCCTCGGCTACCGCTTACTTGTTCCGGACGCACACGGCGCGGGTCCTTCCGCGAGAGACGACTCCGCCTCAGCCTCGAAAGCCGAGCCGCCGCGGATCGAGGAGCCGGACGCCGCCGGCGAGCGACGCGAGGGCGCAGAAGCGCTCGACGCCGAGGCCGAACCGGGCGATTGCGACGGTGACGGCACATGGGACGGCTGTCGCGGCACGGGGTGCATGGTGTGTTGGGAGAAGGTGATCGACTACGGTTGTTATTTCGAGAATCACCCCGCGTGCAGTGCCAACATGAGCTGTGGCGGCGAGCTCTACGATTGTGACGACAACTGCCCGGAGCCGACGGCTGCCGATCGCTGCCTTGATCAGTCACCGATATACATGCCGCTGCTCGACTGACGGCGCGACCGAGGATTGGCGCGCCTACGATTCGCGGGCCGCGCTAAAGCGCAGCTCCTTGGTCGCGCAGTACAACACGGGCACGACCAGCATCGTAATGACCTCGATCAGCATCCCGCCGAACGACGGGATGGCCATTGGCACCATGATGTCGGAACCGCGACCCTGCGAGGTCAAGATCGGAAGCAGTGCGAGGATGGTGGTCGCGGTTGTCATCAGGCAGGGGCGGATGCGCCGCTTGCCGGCTTCGAGCGTTGCAGCTCGAATCTCGGCGATCGAGGCAGGCGCCCGCTTGGCGAATGAATCCTTCAGGTAGGTGGCCACGACGACGCCGTCATCGGTAGCGATGCCGAACAGCGCGAGGAATCCGACCCATATCGCCACGCTCAGGTTGATCGAGTGGACCTGGAATAGCTCGCGCATGCTCGTGCCGAAGAGATCGAGGTCGAGGAACCACGGCTGGGCGTAGAGCCAGATCATGATGAAGCCGCCGGACCATGCCACGATGATCCCCGTGAACACGAGGCCCGTCGTCACGACGGATTTGAACTGTAGGTAGAGGATTACGAAGATGATCAGCAGCGCCAGCGGTAACACGACCATCAGTCGCTTCTCGGATCGAATCTGGTTCTCGTAGGTGCCGGCGAAGCTGTAGCTTACGCCCGCCGGCAAATCGAACTCGCCCGCGGCGATCTTCTCCTTCAGATAGGCGTCAGCCTTCTCGACCACGTCGACCTCGGCATACCCGGCGACCTTGTCGAACAGGACATAACCGAGGAGGAACGTGTCCTCGCTCTTGATGACCTGCGGCCCGCGGACGTAGTTGATGTGCGCCAGTTGAATCAGCGGTATCTGCGTTCCCGAGGGCGCCGGCACCAGAATGCGTTCGAGTGCCTCGATGCTATCGCGAAGCTCTCGCATGTAGCGCACGCGCACGGGGAACCGCTCGCGACCTTCGACCGTGGTCGTGATCCGCTTTCCGCCGACAGCCACTTCTATTACGTCCTGGACCTTCTGTAACTTGATCCCGTATCTGGCGATCGCCAGGCGGTCGATCTCGATTTCGAGGTAGGGTTTGCCGACGATCCTGTCCGCGATGACAGCCGTCGGTCGCACCGAAGGGATCTCCTTGAGGTATCGCTCGATCTGCAGGCCGACCGCTTCGATCGTTTCGAGGTCGGGTCCCTTGACCTTGACGCCCATCGGCGCACGCATGCCGCTTTGCAGCATGACGATCCTCGCGGCGATGGGCTGGAGTTTGGGGGCCGATGTGGTGCCCGGAATCTTGGCGGCCTTGACGATCTCGTCCCAGATGTCATCCGGGCTGTTGATGCCGGCCCATGCCTCGCGGCCGGGGTTGAGTGCCGGGTCGAGCGCGGGGCGCCAGAGCCTGAACGGATGACCGTCATCCGGGTCGCGAATGAGTTGTCCGTCTTCGTCACGGATGAACTTGCCGGCGACCGCGTAGTGCAAACCGTCGGGCGCAAGGACCGGCTCACCGCCTGCTGTGCGGAAGAGGTCGTTCTTATCCGGATCGAAGCGGTAGTACAGGTGGTGCCCGTCAGCGTCGCTGGCGAACTCGGGATGGTAGTTGATGACCGTCTCGATCATGGAGAGCGGCGCGGGATCAAGTGGGCTCTCGACGCGGCCGAGCTTGCCGACGGCGGTTTCGATCTCGGGGATCTGATCGAAGGCCATGTCCTGCTGGCGCAGGACATCGATGACTTCACCGATCGAGGCGTGGGGCATCGTCACCGGCATGTATAGGAACGACCCCTCGTCCAGCGGCGGCATGAACTCCTTGTTGAGACCCGGGAAGGTCCTGGCGAGATAGGCGCCGGGCTGCGAGTCACGAACGGACCCCGGCAGCCAGCCGAACACGCCGTCGAACCCGCGCCAGGCCATGGCTCCGATGAGGACGATGACCAGAGGCAGGGCGAGGAAGCTCCCCTTGTGATCGAGCGACCAACGCAGGATCGACGGGTAGGCCGCCTGGAACACTTGGAAGGCCAACAGGAGCCCGCCGATCGCGCCGACCACGAGGATCATGTTGCGCGACATGCCCTTTTCCAGACCTAGCGGCGCCCACGCGCCGGTGAGGACGACCGTCACGGCGATCACGACGGCCGCGTTGGCGAGCCAGGGCGCGAGCCTGCGGACGAACGCCGGTGTGGCGGACTCTATCAATCCGTAGCTACCCACGAGCAGCAGCAACCCGCCCGTCAGCCACCAGCCCTTCGTGGCGATGCATGCCAGGCCGATGCCGATCAACACGGCGTGCCAGAAGTGACGAAGCAGGCGGCCTCGCTGCGGGCCTGTTCGCGCGAAAAGCAAGTGCGCAGCCGGCGGAATGACGGTCAGGGCGACAATGACCGATGCAACGAGGGCGAAGGTTTTGGTGTAGGCAAGGGGTTTGAATAGCTTACCCTCGGCCGCCTCCATGGTGAAGACGGGAAGGAAGCTGACGATGGTCGTCGAGACCGCGGTCAGCACGGCGCCGCCCACTTCAGTCGAAGCACGATAGACAACTTCGATACGGCTTTCGTCGGTGCGAGCCTCGTCGAGGTGTCTGAGGATGTTCTCGCAGATGACGATCCCCATGTCGACGATCGTACCGATCGCGATGGCGATTCCCGATAGCGCCACGATGTTGGCATCTACGTGGAAGGTGCGCATCGCGATGAAGCACATCAACACGGCGAGCGGGAGCAAGCCGGAGATCAGGATCGAGCTGCGCAGGTGCCGCACCATGACGACGACGACGATGATCGTGACTAGTATCTGTTGCAGAAGGGCGTCGCTGAGCGTGCCGAGCGTCTCGTAGATCAAGCCGGTTCGGTCGTAGAAGGGCACGATGGTTACTTGGCTGACGGTCCCGTCCGCGAGCGTCTTGCGCGGGAGCCCGGGTGCTATCTCGGCGATCTTTTCCTTGACGTTCTTGATCGTGGCGAGCGGATTCTCGCCGTAGCGGACGACGACGACCCCGCCTACGACTTCGGCACCGGCCTTGTCGAGCACGCCGCGCCGTAGTGCCGGGCCGAGCGCGACGTGGGCGACGTTGCGCACGTAGATCGGCACGTTATCGGTGACTTTCACGACGGCGTTTTCGATGTCCTCGAGCGACTTGACGAATCCCAGGCCGCGGATGACGTATTCGACCTTGTTGACCTCGATCGTCCGCGCGCCCACGTCGACGTTGGATGTCTTGACGGCTATGAAGACTTCATCGAGGCTCACACCGAAAGCGCGCATCGCGTCAGGGTCGACGTCGATCTGGTATTCCTGCACGTACCCGCCGACGGAAGCCACTTCCGAGACGCCTCCGGCTGACGAGAGCGCGTAGCGTACGGTCCAATCCTGAATGGTGCGGAGCTCGTGTGGGTCCCAGCCGCCGGTGGGCTTACCGGAAGGGTCGTGTCCTTCCAGCGTGTACCAGAACACCTGCCCCAATGCCGTGGCGTCCGGGCCGAGCGTGGGCTTGACGCGATCGGGAAGCGTGCCGGCGGGCAGGCTGTTGAGTTTTTCGAGCACGCGCGTGCGTGACCAGTAGAACTCCACGTCGTCTTCGAAGATGACGTAGACGGTCGAGAACCCGAACATCGAGTAACTGCGGACGGTCCTGACGCCGGGGATGCCGAGTAGCGACACGGTCAGCGGATAGCTGACCTGATCTTCCACGTCTTGCGGCGAGCGGCCCATCCACTCGGTGAAGACGATCTGCTGGTTCTCTCCGATGTCGGGGATGGCGTCGACGGGCGTGGGGTCGCGCGGCAGGCCGCCGAGATTCCAGTCGAATGGGGCGGCCATCAAGCCCCAGCCGACGGCGCACAGTACGAACAACCCGACGATGAGCTTGTTGAGCAGGCAGAACCGAATGACTCCGTCCACCCACGAAGATGCCGGCGGTAGTGGCGGGGTGTCCGGGCTAGTGGCCATGCGCCCCTCCGGCTGGGAGCTTCGAACTCGGTTCGTAACTCGCCTTCATGACGCCGCAACGGAACATGGCGGCGCCGAAGTAGGGGTTCTCGGCCCGCTCGGCGGTCTGAATCCAATCGGCGCCGCGTCCGTCAAACGCCATGGGGCAATGGAATCGGTGAGTCGTTTTCGTTCCGGTCCCGAAGCGTCTGGCGACGACGGTCATGGACTCCGATAGCAGAGCGAAGTGGGAGCGCGCCGCGTCGATGGCACTGGAGGATTGGATCGCCGCGGCTGTCTTGGAGATATCGTCGGCTTCCTTTTCCCAGGCGCGGCGCGCGTCCTCGTCGAGTAGATTCGTGTCTACACGCTTAACAGCTTGGCTCAGTTGTCCTGCGGCTTGCCGCGCCTCGGTGCTGCGATCGTGGCTGAGGTGGCTTTGGATCCGGAGGTAGGCGGCGAAGGGCTCGTCGAGTTGAGCGCGGAATGCGTCGGTGACCTCAAAAGGTCCCGATGCATGTTTGTCGGGTTGGCGCACGTCGGAGGTAGGGTCCGTCGCGGTGCCTGCGCCGGCATCGCCGCCGTGGTCGTGAGCCGCAGGCGCGGCGCCACCGTCCGGGCTCATCATGCTCGGCCTGGCGAGGATCTGCATCGCGCTGTCTATTCTGAAGTTCCCGTTGACGACGACGAGATCGCCGAGGGCCAACCCGGCACGAACGATGTAGTAGTCTCCGGCTCGCGGGCCGAGGGTGACTTCGCGCCCCTCGAACACTCCCGGTTTGTCCGGCGCTTCGGTATAGACCACCGCCCGTTTGCCGGTTAGCAGTGGGGCGGTCGTCGGTATCACGAGTGGCGGCTCAGCCTCGCCGCTTTCGACAGAGACGAATCCGAGTGACTCAGCCCGCACCAGCGGCATGCCGCATACATCGCACGACCCCGGTCCGTCCTTGACGATCTCCGGGTGCATCGGGCTGATCCACTTGCCCGCAAGCTCCGCATTGACGACGCGCCCGCCCTCGGCGATCTTCGCCCGCACCACGGCTCGCACGAACATTTCCGGCTTGAGCCGGCCGTCCGCGTTGTCGACGTTGACGCGTACTTTGACGGTGCGTGTGGCGCCGTCGAGTACCGGGTCGATGAAGGAGATCTTTCCGGTGAAGATCTCGCCCGGGTAGGCTTCGGTTTCGAAAGATACTTCCTGGCCATAGCGGACCCACGCGAGGTCGGACTCGTACGCATCGAGCTTGACCCACACGCGTGAGAGGTCGGCGATCGTGTAGATTCGTGTACCGGTCTGAACGTACATGCCCTCGACGGCGCTTTTGTGAATGACGATTCCGCTGATCGGCGCGTAGATCGTCATGTGGTCGGATGGGGTGCCGCGCCGTTCGATTTCGGCGATCTGTTCATCGGTAAGCCCCCAGAGGCGGAACTTGGTGCGGATGTCCTCGACCCACCGGTCCGCGGTGCCGCGCAGGCTCTTTAGATCGCTCGCCTCCAACTCGATGGCGCCCTTGATGGCTTCGAGCAACTCAGTCTGGGCGGTCTGCAACTCGGGGCTGTAGAGATAGACCAGATGGTCGCCATTCTGCACCGGGACGCCGGTGTAATCGACATAGAGGCGGTCGAGGCGTCCCGGGACCCAGGCGGTGATGTACCGCAGTCGCGTCTCGTCATATTCGATCTTGCCGACCATGCGGATTTCGGTCGCGACGAACTTCCGCTCGACCGGGGCCACCTGAACGCGGGCTAGCGCCCGGGCCGTCGGTGAGAGCGTCAGCGTGCGAGGGTTGGCGCCCGCCTGATCGTCCGTGCCCTCCTCCACGTCTACTTCCACCATGTCCATGCCGCATACGGGGCATTGGCCGGGCTCCGGCAGCGGCGGCACGCAGAACATAGAACAGGCGTACTTGGGCTGCCTCTTGGGCTGTTGCGTGGGGCTCGTCGTGGATGATGCCTCGGCGAGAACCAAGTCCATGGAGCAGATCGGGCACTTTCCCGGTTCAGGCAGACGGATCTGCGGGTGCATTGAGCAGGTCCAGATTTCGTCAACTTGCTCGGTGCTTTCATTGAATTCGCTTGACGGCGTCGGTGGTGTGACGAGGTCTCGAAACATGTAGCCGAGCGCACCGCCCGCCACAAAGACGAGCAGGACCGGTGTCTTGGAGATGACATTGATGATCTTGCCGGATGAAGACTTCATTGCTTGATCAACCTCTGCGTTCTCGGGCGTACCCACGTAGCCGGTTCGCCATTCGGATGAACGTGGACCCTCATGTGCCTCTACTCGTCGCCGTTAGAGCCGGCTTCGGGTGATTCACCGGGCGAAGGCGCGGAAGGCGGTTGTGTATCGGTTCGAGGGAGCGATCGACCGACGATCTTCTCTAGCTGTGCAAGTCGCTGCGCCCTATTCGTCAAGGCGCGCTCGTACGACAGTTCAAACTCGAGCAGCGTGCGCTCGGCATCAATGAGATCAAGGAAGCCCGATTGGCCGGTGCGAAACGACGCCTCAGTCGATCTCAGTGACTGCCGCGCCTTCGGCAGAAGCGTGGCTCCATACAAGTCGATCTTCCGCTCGGCGTCACGATAGCGGTATAGGATCTGCTGCAGGTCGACGACGAGGTCGTTGTGACGCTGCCGGCGCGCGGCAATTGCGGCCAAGTGGCGAGCGCGGGCTTCGCGCTGCCCGGCCGCGTATTTGCCGTGCCAAATCGGAAGCGTCATGGAGAGCGACACCATCCAGATGTCCTGTCCGGCGTCGTTTGGTCTTTGGCCCGGTTGGAAACTGCGGCCGATGGAGTAGAGGTCGATGAGGTCGCCGGTCCCGCCACCCAGGCGAGAGACGCTGCGCAGTGCAGCGGGGTTGGACAGCCCTTGCGGATTGCTCCTTGGCGGCGATCCCACGTCGGTGTAATCGACACCGAGGGTAAAGTCGGGGTAGTAGTCCTGGCGCGCGAGGTCGATCGCGAGTCGTGTTTTCTCGGCCTCGTGATCGAGGCTGCACAGGTCGGGGTTGGCTTCCGCGAGCCATTGGAGCATTTCGTCGTCGGTGGCGGTGATCTGTGCCTCGGGAATCGAGTCGGGAAAGGGAACGTCCTGGTGCGATGGCCCGTTCAGTGCGGCGTTCAACTTCGCCACGAGCGGTGTGCGCAGGTCGGTGAGCGCCGCCAACCGGTCTTCGAGCTTTCCCAACTCGACTTGTGCGCGGATGACGTCCGGGTGGCTCGCGGCTGCCGTCTTGTATCGCGTTCGTGCGACGGTTTCAAGATGCTTGACGAGCCTCAGGTTCTCTTCTACGACATCCAGGGCTCGCCCCAGGTAGTAGAGTTCGTAGTACGCGTCCTGTACCGCGTGGAAGAGCGCGAGCTTCTCGGCTTCGTAGACCTGCCTTGCCACCGCGGCCGCTTCTGTGGCGATGTCGCCCTTCAGCGCGAGTTTCTCGAACCACGGGAACGTCTGTGCCAGACCGAACGCCTGCCGCTGCGGGCCGACGCGCGTCTCGACCTCGCGGATGAAATAGCGATAGGTGAATCGCGGATCGGGCAGGGCGGTGACTTGCTCGATCCGTTCGAGTTCGGCTTTCCAGCGATTGAAGGCCGCTTCGAGCCCTGCGTTATGGAATGCGGCGTAGGCCAGGAAGTCCGAGAGAGTCGAGGAGTCATCAAGGACGACAGGCTCGGTCTCTTCCCTTTCAAGACGGGCAGGCGCTGTGGCCTTGGCGGACTCGGGTGGACGCGATAAGTCGTTGACGGGTACCCGCCGAGCGGGAGCAGCACAGCCGAGTGACAGCAGCACGAGCGTCGTGCCGCAGATTGCACCACGCAGGCGGGTTCGCCACTGGCTGGTCGCTTTTGTCATTCCGGCTGTCTCCGCCTTCCACGTCGCGATCTTCCTGATAGCTGGTATCGGGAAAGGTCCAGCTTGCTCTTGATGGGAACCGGCGATGCCGTGCCGGTGCCTCGGGCGTGAGGCACCGGCCGGCGCCGGTTATCGTGATCGGCGAGCCTACGGATGGTCGCCGTGATCGTGGCCATGGCCGTCGTCGTGGTCATGGCCCTTCGAGTCGCCCTTTTTCTTGATCATTTCCTTGACCTTGGCCCAGTTGATGTTGATGCCTTGGGCGACGAGCTTCTTGTTGTACTTGGCAGGGCTGGAAAGCAGCTTGCTGTCGCAGCCGTTGCAGCAGTAGTAGATCGTCTCGCCGGTCGGGAGGACGCCGAACGACATGGGATTGATCTTGTGGCCCATGACCGGGCAGATCGTCTGGTAGGTGTAACTGTTGGCCAGGCCGGTGGCGTACTTGGCGGGGTCCTTCTTGAACTTGTCCCGGCAGTCGGGGCAGAAGAAGTAGATGGTCTTGCCGTCGTGCTCGAGGCTGACCTTGGTGTCGACGGGCTTACCGCTGACGGGGCACTTGACCTGTACCTTGTCCAGTTTGGCGAGCGCCTCGCGCTGGGTCGCGACCTTCTTCGTGTACTTGTCGGGGCTTGCTTCGAATCTCCCGATGCATCCGCCGCAACAGAAATAGACCGGTCCGTCTTTCGTTTCAGAACTGACATTAAAGTCGATGGTCCCGCCCATGACGGGGCACTTGGGTGACACCGACGCGAAGTCCGCTTTCTTGGTGCCATGGTCGTGCTCAGGGCCCGCCATCGCGATACCGACTCCCAAGCACAAGACTGCCGCCAGCCCCGTGATTACCGTCCGATGCTTCATCGTGAGAACCTCCTGATTCTGAAGTTGTCCAATCGTGGCCGTGGGCCAACCGTGCTCCGTGCCCGGCGGCTTTGTGCTTTGGATGCCTCGTGCCGCCGACTTCTTCCCGGCCAGGGCCCTCATGACAGACGCGTTACATTTCGTCGTCGATTCGGCGGCTTTCCGGTTCTTGCCGGTTGCCAGTCGGGTTTCCGCGCCGTGTCGTGGCCTTGTTGGATGCTCGGGCGGGCGAGTTTCTTCCCAGGCCGAGTTTCTCGGACCCTGGTGCTGTTGTACCATTTCACGCGCGGGGTCTGTCGTTGGCCGCTCGACGTGGGGCGGGCCGAGCGGCGCCCGGGCAATGAGGCGAGTATGCCTGACGAGCAGGAACTGGTTAAACGATGCCGCGCGGGCGACCGAGAGGCCCAACGGGAGCTCTACGCGCAGACTTCTGAGCGAATCTACGCGTTGCTCCTGCGGATGACCTCGAGCCGGGACGATGCATTCGACCTATCTCAAAGCACCTATTTGCGGGCTTTCGAGCGGATCAACCAGTTTGACGGCAAGTCCTCGGTGGCCACTTGGCTCTACCGAATCGCCGTTAACGAGGCGCTGCAGCTACTCCGGCGGAGCGCCACGGCGCGAGGCAAACTGAAGGAGCTGGAGACGAGGCAGCCGGGTGATGCCGGTGCCGGGGCGGACATCGTCCGTATGGACATCGACGATGCCCTGGGCCAGCTCGACGGTGATGAGCGGGCGATTCTGCTGCTGCGGTATCAAGAAGGGCTTGATTACCGGATGATCGCGGAGGCTCTCGAATGTGCCGAGGGTACGGTGGGGTCCCGGTTGAACCGCGCCCGGTCGCGGATGCGGGCGCTTTTGGGCGGAAGCTACGGCCGGCGGGAAGAAGAGGATGTCGGCGCGCATCCAAGAAGTAGCGGATAGTCCGCGCGGATCGCGGTTGCGGCCGAAGGACCGAGTACGATGACCTGCGACGAAGTACGACGGCAGCTAGGTGCTCTGATCGATGGCGAGTTGTCGCCTGACCTGCGCTTGGACATTGAGCCACACCTGGCCGGGTGCGAGGCGTGCGCTGCGGAACTCGATGAACTTCGCGGCTTGGCGTCGGGCCTGGCTTTGCCGAGTGTGGCCGGCGTGCCGAGCGAGCTGTGGGCGTCGATCGAACGGGGTCTGGACGGCGAGCGCACGGAGTTGTTGCGAAGGTCACCTGGTGTTCGTCGGATGGCTCGGCTTCCGTGGGCTTTGGCGGCTGTGGTTACGTTGGCTGTGGGATTGGGGCTGGTCGGGCTGTTGCGCAACGACTCGTCAGCGCGAGCGTCATCCATCGATTTCACGCTCCTTCTCGACGCCTTGCCTCACGACGCCAAACAGGCGTTTACGAAATTCGTATCGCACTACGATGCGAAGGAAGCCTCGCCGGAAGATGCCAAGCTGTTCGCGCCCGATTTGAACTTCGAGGTGCCGGAGGAACTTCCCGGTGGCTTTCGACGTGGTTCGGTCTACGTGCTGCACTTCGGTGAGCTAGCCGGTGTGGCGGCTACCTACGATCGCGACGGTGAGTTCCTTGGCGTGGTGTTCCATCGCCCCGTACACACCGGGCACTGCAAGCCGCATAAGGATTACCCGTGCGTGGCCGGGCACCAGGAAGGGCACAAGGTATCCGTCGGTCAGTGGCGCCTCGTCCATTTGATGGACCCGACGACGTGCCACTGCGTTTTGAGTCGGCTGAACGAGCAGACGGAGCTTCCGCCGATCATGTCAGCCGTCGCGCCGCCGCTGCCGTCGGGCGACGGCGGTAGACACCGCGACTAGATGCGAGCTTTTGTGGCAATGAAAGGCCGACGCGGGTTTGCCGCGCCGGCCTCTGTTGCCGTTGCGTCTACGGTGAACCGGTAAAGACCGCCTGCAAGACCGAGAAGTCTCGCTCGTCCACATCCCCGTCACCGTCGTAGTCGAAGCACCTTGCACAGTCCAAGCCCGGAGCCGGGTTACCCGGTCCGGACATGCAGCCCAGGAAGGCTGCGTAGTTCGCAAGGTCGAGGTCCTGGTCGTCGTCGGTGTCGCCCATCTCGCACCACGGTCGCGGCTGATGGCGCCCCATGCCGAGCAGGATTCCCGCCGGGGTTCCGTCGGCGTGGAACAGCTCGATCGCCTGCGGGTTCTCGTAGATGTCGCCGGGGGCCGGCGGTTTATGACGAATGACGCTGCTCATGCGCTTCGGCTCGAGCGAGTAGAACAGTTGATTGCCCATTTGGATCTCGAAGAACAGGTCGAAGACGCTGTTCGCCGTTGTGCCGGGCGGTCCGAACGGCGGCACATCCAACCGGAGCGGCGTCAAGTTATCCCGCTCTTCGATCAGACCGTGTGACGCGAGTGTCGGATGGACTCGGACGGTCACCGGCCCGAAGGTCTGACTTACGCCGGTGAGGTCCATCTCGACGATCCGCGTGACGACCTCTTCGAGACCATTGCCGTCGTTGTCCTGGGCGTCACCTTCGTTGGTGCCCTCGAAGAAGACGTGGACGGTAGTGGTTCCAGTGACGGAGATGATCTCGGCCGCGTTCGGCATGATCAGTTCCAGGTGTCCGATCGAGAAGTCGAACTCATCGATCTCGACAGGCGGCCGCGGTATGTGCCGCGTGGCGCCGACGTAGTAGCCCGTCGGCTCGCCGTCAGCGTCGTATAGCATAATCTGATCGCGGTTCTCGTAGAAGTTGCCGGGAGCGGGCGGCTTCTCGGTGATTTGGCCGCTCATGCGCTTCGGATCCTGGGTGTAGTACACCTGGCCACCGATGTGGATTTCGAAGAACAGGTTGAAGAAGCTGGCCGCCGCCGTGTCGGCGGGCCCGAAGGGCGGCAGGTCCAGGCGCCCCGGCTGGATGTTGAGCTTCTCCTCGATCTCGCCGTGCGAGGGCAGCGTCGGGTGGACGTTGACCGTGACCGGTCCGAGGGCCGGGCTGACGCCGTGCAGGTCCAGGCTGACCATCTGCGTGACGACTTCGTCCATGCCGTCGCCGTCGTTGTCCTGTGCATCGCCCTCGTTGTTGCCTTCGAAGAAGACGTGGACGGTGGCCGGCCCGCTGACCGAGATGATCTCGACCTGGCCGGTTGGCGACACCAACTCCAACTGTCCGATGGAGAGAT
Source organism: Phycisphaerae bacterium (assembly GCA_029260055.1). Lineage (GTDB taxonomy): Bacteria > Planctomycetota > Phycisphaerae > UBA1845 > UBA1845 > JADFOB01. The sequence goes on along the minus strand of JAJDDX010000410.1, from coordinate 747 downwards.
CGAACTGGTCGATCTCGACGGGCGGTCTTGGAATGTGCCGTGTGGCGCCGAGGAAGAACTGGGTTGGATTGCCCGCGGCGTCGTACAACCGAATCTGCTCGATGTTCTCGTAGACGTTACCCGGAGCCGGCGGCTTCTCAGTGATCCGGCTGCTCATGCGCTTCGGATCTTGGGTGTAGTACACCTGTCCGCCGATGTGGATCTCGAAGAACAGGTTGAAGAAGCTGTCGGCATCACCCGGATGGAACGGATCGATATCGAGGCGACCGGGGTTGTTGTTGACCAGCTCCTCGATCCCGCCGAGCGACGGCAAGTTCGGATTGAGGTTGACGACGACCGGTCCGAGGCTCGGGCTGACGCCGCTTAGTTGCAGATTGACCATCTGTGTGACGACTTCGTCTCTTCCGTCGGCGGGGCTGTCATCGTCCTGGGCATCCCCTTCGTTGGTGCCCTCGAAGAAGACGTGGACGGTCGCCGGACCGCTGACGGAGATGATCTCGACCAGGCCGCCCGGGCCGACCAACTCGAGCTGGCCTATCGACATGTCGAACTCGTCGATCTCGACCGGCGGTCGCGGAATGTGCCGCGTGGCGCCGAGGTAGAACGGAGTCGGCTGGCCGAATTCGTCATACAACTGAATCTGCTCGATGTTCTCATACACGTTGCCCGGAGCCGGAGGCTTCTCGGTGATCAAGCCGCTCATGCGCTTCGGATCTCGGGTGTAGAACACCTGTCCGCCGATGTGAA
>JAJDDX010000409.1 GCA_029260055.1 Phycisphaerae bacterium | reverse complement strand
TGGCGGCGACGCTCACGCTGTCGGCCGTCGCTGTGCCGCCCATCGTGCCGCGGGCGTCGGCGAGCGAGTTGCTCACCGCGAGTCCGTGGTCCGCGGTCGCGACGGCCTCACTGTTGGCGAAGCCGTGTCGGGTACCGATCGCATGGCTGTTCGCCTCCGCCCTTCCGCCGTTCGTCGCGCCCGAGATCGCGACCGATCGGGCGTTTCCCGTAGCTGTCGCGGTCGATGAAGCGCTGCCGCCGTTCGTGGCGATCGAGACGCTTCTGGCTTCGCCGGCCATCGCCAGCGAGCAACCGATCAAGGACAGCCCCGCTGCCAGTGTCATAGTCCGTTTCATCGTCGGCCTCCTTTCGTGGTCCTTGGCGTTGCCGCCGTTATCGTGTTCGTGGCGTGGCCGGCTCTTTTTTCGAGGTTTGGCCTTTTGTCGCCGCGTGTGCCGGTATCAACCGACCCAATGACTTGACGTGGCGGGCAGCGGGGTTATTCATCACTAAGTGCGGTTTTTGGCAGGACTTACGTTTCCTGACAACCGCGAGTTTTTTCGGTTTTTCTTTGAATAGCATGGTCGACCGGAACGTCAGAGAGTTGGAGCTGCGCTTAGTCGAGCAGGCAGCCGACGGCGACGACGAAGCTCGTCGTGAGCTGTTCGTTCGTTATCGGAAGGCGGCTCAGTTCGTCGCGATGCGCGTGACGGGAAACGAGCAGGACGCACTCGATGTCGTACAGGACGCATACATCAAGGCGTTTGCCGGGCTCGACAAGTTCAAGGGCGGCGCGAGCTTCAAGACATGGCTGCTTCGCATCGTCACGAATCGAGCGCTCGACCTGCTCCGGTCGCGTCACGTGCGCAAGGCGGTGTCACTGGACGACGACGAGCAGGGGGCACCCGATGTTGTTCAGACGCGCGGACCGGGAAGGCCAGCCGATGTACTCCAGCGCCGCGAGGCAGCCGAACGCCTTCGTGAGGCGATCGAGACCCTGCCGCCGGCGCAGCGAGCCGTGTTGGCGCTTTATGCCGAGGGCGATGTGACGTACGGCGAGATATCGGAGATCCTCGGCGTGCCGATGGGCACGGTGATGAGCCGCATCCATCACGCACGGCGACAGTTACGTGAGAAGTTGCCCGACCTGGCCGGTAAGACGGCGCAGCGGAGTGATGAAGATGAGTAGTGGAACCTGCAAGAAATGGCATGACGCCATCACCGCCCTCGTCGAGGGGCGGTTCGATGATGTCTCGCCCGACGAGATAGAGCAGGTTGAAACGCATCTCAACGAGTGCGAGGCGTGTGCGAACCGGTTGAACCATGTCACGCCCACTGCCGATCCGCTGCTTGACGCCGAGCCCGCCGAGCCTTCCGCGGAACAGTGGGAGGGCGCCTGGGATCGAATCGACGATAGCGCTGCCGCCGCTGAGGCGACCGTGCGCGAGCCGCGCCGGTTGCCTATGTGGGCCGGTTTGTCGGCTGCCGCGGTGGTCGTGGCGGCCGTCGGGCTTTGGCAGAGCGTTGGACTGCGCAACGGATCCGATTGGGCGATGCAGCTTGCCGGCGCGGGCGATGTACAGATCGAGTCGCTGGAAGTCTTCGGCGACGCGACGACGATGGTCTTGGGGGCGGGCGACGACGCCGAGACCCCGGTCATCTGGGTGATGGAAGAAGAAGGGGCGTAACGATGAATATGCGACGTGGGCGAACGAACCTGTCGGCGGTGCTTGTTTTGGCGCTTCTTGCGGTATGTCAGCCGGCGGTGGCGGCTGCACCCAAGTCGGTCGAGTTGCAGGTGTGGACCATTCGCGCAACGCGCTCCAATACGGAGATATCGCCGAAGCTCAAACCGCTGGCCAAGAAGCTCAAAGAGACTTTCAACTTCACCGGCTACAAGCTGGTCAAAGCTGATGCCAAGTCGGTCGACGTAGCGAAGACCTACAACGCATCGTTGACCGGGCCCTTCAAGGCATCTATCAAGCCGACCGAGCGAACCGACGGCAAGATCAAGTTGGCTGTGACCGTCACCAAGCGCGTCAAGGACAAAGACGAGAAAAAGCTCAGCACGACCATCTCGCTGAAGGCGGGGCGTTTTCAGCTCTTCGGCGGATGGAAGCTCGACAAGGGCGATGTTCTGATCGTGGCAGTGAGCGCGAAGTAGAGCCCCCGCGACGCGAGTGTAGCGTGGGGCCCTCTGCTTCCGAAAGGCCGCGCAGGCTAAAGCCTGCGGCTCGGGGAGGTTCGCGACCCGGCGAGCCCGTCCAAGACGTTCTGCTAGTACTCTGTCTGCAGGCTGAAGGCCTGCTCGATAGTAGCCGGCGGCGCGGTCGCCGACGGCGGGCGCACCCCCGGATCACGGCTGAATGGTACATGTGGGTGGCCCACCTCCTCTGGAGGTGGGGGAGGCGATGCTCACCAACCGTTGGCGTCGGAAGATGGCAGGATCCCGGAACGCCTGTCATCGTCTCCCCCATGTCCAAAGGACATGGGCCACCCAAACCAGCAATCCGGAAATGCCAGCAACGCCGTTCTTCGGGCAACATCTCCTCGCCATGACGCAGCGGAACGGCCATCCTCGACTTCAGTTCACGGCGTCGCCCCACGGGGCCAACTGCAGGCGTCGTTCCCAGGATCGCCGAGCCGCTCGTTGACACTCGCGGTACTGATCGGCACCGTGCCGGGGTCTTACAGGCAATCGTAATTGGTACGTCGATCCAGACGTCGCGCGACTTCGCCGGCGTAGCGTACGCCGAGCGAATCGGCGTGTTCGGCTATCCAGTCGGTGAGCTTCGTGGTGCCGGTCGGAGGTGAGTCGGTACACAGCAGATCAGCCATGAGCCCTTCGATCTCCTCGCGAGTGATCACGACATCCCGCACGAACTTGCCGAGCAGCCAACCGATCGCGTACCCGACCCACGGCGGCAGTGGCGCGATCGGCCGCGTGCTTCCGATCAACCGGCCGATCGTCGTAACCAACTCGCGATATGTGAAGGTCTCGGGGCCGATGGCATCGACGATGCGGCTCTGCGAAACGTTCCCCTCGTCGACCGCAAGCGCAGCCAGGTCGTCCACGTAGATCGGCTGAAGCCGATACGAACCGTCCCCGAACAGGCCGAAGATCGGGAAGGTGCGGAGTATCCACGCGATGTTGTTGATGAGGATATCCTCGCGACCGAACACGACAGCCGGGCGGAGGATCGAGTAGGACAAGCCCGATCCGATCAGCGCACGCTCCAGCCGCGCCTTGCCGCTGAAGTACTCGAGCGGCGATTCCTCGGACGGGTTCGTGATGCTCACGTGAACCACGCGGCGCACGCCGGCTTCACGGGCCGCCTCAAAGAGCGTGAGCGTGTTCCCGACGGCTGACTCGTGCGTGAAGGTCGCATGGTTGAACCGGACCCAATAGGTGTTGTAGAGCACGTCCGCGCCACGAAGTGACGCGACGAGCTTGGATGGTTCGTCGAAGTGGTAGGGCATGGCCGGTACGGTGCTGCCGAACGGGTTCGCGCGGTACCGCGAATTCGTGAGCGTTCGCACGTCGTGCCCGGCGTCTAGCAGGCGGTGCGCGACGTACTTGCCCGTATAGCCGAAGGCTCCCGTGACCATGTGAAATCCGCGTGTATTCATCGGTGACCGTTGTTCTCCTTGCCGGATGCGCAGTTCGTGGCAACCGTCGCCGCGTGCGCGCTGATCTTCGGGCGCCCGTCGGCGTTCCATGTTCGAAAGCACAGTGATGCGCTGAATCCGTGCGCGCCGTCAAGACGCGTTTCCCATTTTTGAAAACAACGAGGTCACGCGGCCGTGTGGGGGTTTTCCCTGAAGCGACACCGACCGAGATGCGGCACAGCTTAAATGGTGAATCTACTTAATCGAATGCGCGCGGACCGCTCATCAGTTATTCCGAGACATTGCCGATGTAAATAGAGAAGCCTTAGCGGCTGAATCGGGGGTTCACCCTAGCCGGTTACAGCCGCAAGACGGCGGAATCAGCAAGTATTCAGATCGACTTTCCGCCGAGAATGCAGAGTGAGTAGGTTATGGGACGATCAGCCATGTCGACGACGCTTGACGATCCGCTCGCTTCCCTTGGACGGTTGACGGACGATATCACTGACACGTTTTCGGACCTTCCGGGGTCCGCGCGGCAGCACCTGGAGCGTCGCGTCACCAAGCTCGCGCCGTCGCACGTGCGCTTCGTCCGCTCGACACTGAGGGACGCGTTGGCCGACGGCCATCTATCGCCCGTGGAGTATGCGCATCTCGGGAGCTTCTTCGAGCGCTGGTGGGCTCATGATGCGCCGGCGAAGCTGGCGGTTCTCGAACGCATCACGTCCTTGGCGGAAGCTACGGGGCGGTCGGGCGAACCACCGGTCGGCTTTCCGCTTGGCCCACGGCTCAGCGAATCGCTGTCGGCGGCGCGCTGCAAGTCGAACGAGCATCGTGCCAACCGACTGGCGATGAGAAGGCCCGGGGGCCCATCGTCGCCGTCGCCTCATCAATCCTCCTGACGACGTCCTTCTGTCAGGTGTCGCCCCACGGCACCCCTCCGCCGGGGACATTCTCACTTTACAGGTAAGTAACCGACTTAACTTTCGGTGACATTGATCCTTGCTGCGCGCCCGGGCGCCGGTACAATGGCCTGTCGCGTAACGCGGCGTCGGTTTCATTTTGGGTTCTTGCCTGTCGCGCCTGACGTACGAATTGTCGGCGCGGTCGGCTTGCGGCTTGGGTGGACCGTCGTGGCGGCGATTGCACTTCTTTGCGGCTGTTGCGTTTCGACGCTTCTCGGATCTTGCTCGCTTTGCGTTGGCAGCCGGTGTTGGCAACGCTTGCCGGGCGAACCCGTGGAGGTGCACATCGAGCACACGGTTCAAACGATGTATGCGTGCTGAAGGAACTGCCGCTTACTTTGAAGTCGGCGGTTGGTGTGCGAGGTCCGGGGCGGCCCGACCGTGTCGAGAAACGCGATCGTTCCGCGATGTTCTCCTATGACCGGATCCGGCGATCGGTATCGAAGGCGAGAGGTATTGCGCAGACGGGAAAGTAGGCGGAATCAACACAAGCGGCGTGGTGCCGTGGGAGGTGCATAGATGTTACGTAGGAACTTGCTTCGAGGGTTGGCTGTGTGTGCGGCGGGTTTCGTGCTTGCAGCATCCACGGCGGTGGCGGGCGACACGTCCGCGTCGCCTCCGGCGCCGAGTGCGGCCGGGGTGCCGGTGATTCCGCCGGGCCTCGATTACTACGAGACCATGGCGGGGACCGCATGGGTCGAGCTCGGCGGTCTCAGTCCGATTCCACCGATACCGGCTGACTTCTTCGGGCCGGGCTCCGACCCATTCGAGGGGCAGATCGCGCTGCGTGGCCATCCGATACCGGGCCTTTGCGGCGCCGTGGACACGCTCATTGAACGGCTCGCTCCCGCGACGATGCCGGGTCCATCCTTCGTGGAGATCGAGATGGTCGAGCTGAGTCTGGCCAGCGTGGATCCGATTACGGTCACGTACGCCGGCGGCGGTATCTACCTTTACGACGTCTTCGTGACGCTGGATCAGTTGACGCCCTCGACCGGCTTTATGACGATCGAGGAGACGGACCCCGGCATCGGAGGTACATATACATTCGATGCCGGTGTCGGTGGCGGTATCGAGTTGTACGTGCAACTCGACTTCGTCCCGCTGGAACCGACCGCGCCGCCGGCACAGACCTTTACGCCGCCGAGTCCGCTGTTCCTCGAGGGCACGGGCCCTCAGCCTTGGCAGTACGAAGTGCCGCCGATCAACTGCGCCCCGGACAACGGGTTCTACGCGACACCTGACGTGCCGATCCCCGCGCTACTGGATCAGGGGCTCGCCGGCGAGCACGGCACCATTCCACCGCGCGTAGTCGACGGTTGCTGCCTTTGGGATGGCACCTGCATCAACGTCGACCCGAACGACTGCATGGCGATGGGCGGTAGCCCGCAGGGGGCCCTTTGCACCGGTACGATCGAGGGATGCTGCCTGGGCGGCGGTTCGTTCGCGTGCGTCATGGTCGACCCCCTTTGTTGTGACGACCTGGGCGGCACCCCGCAGGGCGGCGGCAGTGTGTGCGCGGGCATGACGATCGCCTGTTGCATTCCCGGCGGAGGCTGTGTCGACACAGACCCGCTCTGCTGCGACGACCTGAGCGGCTCGCCGGCTACCGGCGGGGCGTCAGCCTGCATGGGCGATGCCAATCCGCCCGACGGCATCGACGACGCGTGTCAGTCCGGCTCATCCCTGCCGCAGGCCTGCTGCCTGCCCGACGGGAGCTGCATCGACGACATATATGCCAACTGCGTGGCACAAGGCGGCGTACCCGAAGGCCCCGGCACGAACTGCGGAAACGTCACCTGTACGGCGTTCAAGTGGGCTCAGCCGCCGACGTTCAACGCCGCTTCCCCCGAGCCCGATTGCTTCTGGGGTTGGGACGAATGGTCCGTCTACGGCTCGCTTCAACTCGTCGGCGACGATTGGCAGTGCCTCGACGAGCGTCCCGTGTCCGACGTCCACTGGTGGGGCTCCTACCAAGATTGGAATGACGATCTGCCTCCGGCAAACGCGCCCACCGCGTTCCACATCGCTCTGTGGACGGATCGGCCGGCCGGCATCGATCCACCCTTCAGCCATCCCGAAACGCTTGTCGTGGAGTGGACCGTGCCGAGGGCGGAGCTCAACGAGCGCTCGGTCGGATGCGACTACTACTCCGACTTCCCCTACATGACCGCGCCCGACGCCTGTTTCAAATACGACTTCATCATCCCGCAGGCCGAGTGGTACTACCAAGGACCCGTCTCCACGATCTACTGGGTGACGATCGCGGCCATCTACCCCGCACCGCCATGCCCATGCGATGGTGACCTCAACGATGACGGTGCGACCAACGCCGTTGACCTGGCCACGTTCGCGGCCTGCTTCAACCTCGGCAACCCGCCAAGCGGAGCGTGTTGGCGGGCGGACATCGATTGCGACGGCATGATCGGCGCACCTGACCTCATAGCCATGCAGTGCCTGACGGGCGGCGGGCTCGATTGCTGCCCCAACTCGGTGACGGAGCCCAACACCTGGGGTTGGAAGACGAGGCAGTACTCGTTCAACGACGCGGCCATCCGCGTATTCGATCCGCGAAGTCCGTCGCTGATCGATCCGAACTTCCGCGGCGGCCAGCCGATCATTACGCCCGACGGTGAGTGGTGGGACATGGCGTTCGTGATCACCGCGGACGACACGCCGCCGCAGCTTCCGGTCGCGGTGGCACGAGCGAACCCGAATCCGGCAGCGTGCAACCAGCAGGTCATGTTCGACGGGACATTGTCCTACCACGAGGATCCGTTGCGGACGCTCGTCTCGTACGAATGGGATTTCGACTACGACGGCGTGACGTTCAACGTCGACGCGACCGGCTCGACGGCGATGCACGCCTACTCGCTCTTCGGCAGCTACACGGCGGCGCTGCGCGTGACCGATGACGACACCCCGCCCGTGACCGACATCGACACGGTCGTGGTCGACGTGGACCAGGGAAACATGGCGCCGACTGCGGACCACGGCGGCCCGTACGTCTCGGACGTCGGAACGGGTCTCACCCTCGACGCCACCGGCTCCACCGATCCGAACGAAGCCTGCGGCGATTCGATCGTCCTCTACGAGTGGGACCTTGATTACGATAGCATCTACGAGACCACCGGCGCGACGGTGAACCTGACCTGGGCGCAGATCATGGCGATTCCGTGGGCGTATCCGGCCAGCCCGGCGACCGGCTTGCCGAACAACACGATCTTCCTACGCGTGACGGACAGCTTCGGCGTCTCGGGCATGGCGTCGACGACGGTGACGATCTACCTCAACGAGCCCGTCGCATCGTTCACGGCCAATCCGAACCCGGCCGCCTGCACGCAGCAAGTCATGTTCGACGGTACGTCCTCATCGCACGGGCACCCGAGTCGCTCCATCGCCCTGTACGAGTGGGATTGGGACTATGACGGCGTCACGTTCAGCGCCGACGCGACCGGCTCGTCGCTGATGCACGCCTATTCGCAGTTCGGCAGCTACACGGTCGCCTTGCGCGTGACCGACGACAACACGCCCGCCAAGACGGACCTCACCACGCGCGTGGTTGACATCGACCAGGGCAACATGGCGCCCACCGCCGACCACGGCGGCCCGTACATCATGGACGTAGGGGCGGGACTCACCCTCGACGCCACCGGCTCCTCCGATCCGAACGAGAACTGTGGCGATTCGATCGTCCTGTACGAGTGGGATCTCGACTTTGACAGCATCTACGAAACCACCGGCGCGACGGTGAACCTGACCTGGGCGCAGATCGTGGCAATACCCTGGGTCTATCCGGCAGACCCTGCGACCGGGCTGCCGAACAACACGATCTTCCTGCGTGTGACGGATAGCTTCGGTACGCAGTCCAACGCCACCACGAGGGTGACGATCTACCGCAACGAACCCGTTGCGTCGGCCACGGCAAACCCGAACCCGGCCAGCTGCAACCAGAACATCACGTTCGACGGCACGGGTTCGTCGCACGGCCACCCCTCGCATTCGATCGTCCTGTACGAGTGGGACTTCGACTACGATGGTAAGATCTACCAGGTCGACACGACCGGTTCGTTGGTCATGCACCCCTACGCGGCTTTCGGGAGCTACACGGCCGCCTTACGTGTGACTGACGACAACACGCCTCCGAAGACCGACATCTTTACGATCGTCGTCGACGTGAACCTGGGTAATACGGCGCCCATTGCGGACGCCAACGGCCCTTACGAGACGCAGGTCGGAGGCGACGTGACGCTCGACGGCACCGGCTCGTCCGATCCGAACGCCGCCTGCGGCGACTCGATCGTCAACTACGCTTGGGATCTCGACAATGACGGGGCGTTTGACGATGCCTTCGGCGCGACGCCGCTCGTGCCCTGGGGCGACATCGTGGCGCTGGGCCTTCCCTACCCGGGCGTGCCGAATCCGATCCGCCTGCGCGTGACCGACAGCTTCGGGCTGTCCTCGACCCATCCATCGACCCTGACCATTACCCTGCCGGCCAACGCATGCTGCCTGCCGGACGGGTCTTGCGCCGACATGACGCACAACGACTGCGTGGCAGCCGGCGGCAACCCGCAAGGCCCGCCGACCCTGTGTGACATCGGCGTGGTGGTGTGCAACCCGATCAAGCATTCGCAGCCGCCGACGTTCAACCCGTCCTCGCAGCATCCCGAGTGCTTCTGGGGCTGGGATGAGCTGTCGATCTACGGCCTCACGCAGATTGCCGCCGACGATTGGCCGTGTCAGGACGAGCGGCCCGTGACGGACATCCACTGGTGGGGTTCGTATCAGGGCTGGGACGGCATTGCGACGCCGATCGACGCACCGGGGCTGTTCCACATCGCGATCTGGACGGACGTGCCGGCCGGCGTGATTGATCCGTTTAGCCATCCAGGCGTAGTGGTCAAGGAGTGGATCGTACCGCGGGCGGAACTCAACGAGCGGCCGGTGGCGTGCGATTTCCATCCGGGGCACATGGCGACGCCCGATGGTTGCTACAAGTACGACTTCTTCATCCCCGAAAACGACTGGTTCATCCAGGAGCCCGGCAACAACATCTACTGGGTCAGCATCGCGGCCATGTACACGCTTCCGCCGTGCGAGTGCAACGGCGACGTGGCTCCGCCGTTCGATGGCGTGCCGAGTTTCGTGGATATCAGCTACGTCACCGCTCATATCGGCTGTCCGGTCGGCACCGGCGATCCGGCGTGCGACGTGGCGGATGTCGATTGTGACGGTGATGTGGACGAACGCGATGTCAATGTCGTTACATGCCAGTTTGAGCATAACGGCACGGACCCGGCCTGCTGCACTGATCCGGGAGCGAATCCGTGGGGTTGGAAGACGCGAGAACACTTCTACATGGACGCTGCGGTTCGGATCCTCGAACCGACCGCGCCGGTCCTTGGCATCCCGTATGGTCTTGGTGAGCCGATCACCGACGCGGCTACTACGCCGTGGGATTTGGCCTTCGTGATCACGACAGCGGCTATCCCGCAAGTGCCCGTCGCCGTGGCTACGGCAATTCCGAATCCGGCCGCCTGCAACCAGCAGATCAGCTTCGACGGAAGCGGGTCGTACCACGAGGACCCGGCTCGGACCATCGTGCTCTATGAATGGGACTTCGACTACGACGGTGTCACGTTCAACGTGGACGCGACGGGACAGACCGTTCTTCATGCCTACACGCTGTTCGGCACCTACACGGCCGCCCTGCGTGTGACGGATGACGATGCGCCGCCGGTCACGGACATTGACACTGTTGTGGTCGTTGTCGATCAGGGCAACATGCCGCCGATCGCCGACGCCAACGGCCCGTACGACACGCTGGCAGGGGGAGATGTAACGCTCGACGGCACTGGTTCGTCCGACCCGGACAGCAACTGCGGCGATTCGATCGTGAGCTACGACTGG
>JAJDDX010000408.1 GCA_029260055.1 Phycisphaerae bacterium | reverse complement strand
GCGCGATATCGAACGGTGTCGGCAGCCCAGTTGCGAGCGTCTCGGCGTCGGAACCATCGAGGTTTGCACGCCGGATAGTGCCCCCGGAACCGGAACTCCAACCAGCGAAGTACATCTTCCCACCGCTGATGTCCAACTCGACCTCGTGGAGGTCATCGGTGTACGTGGTCAGCGTTTCGACCGACGTGCCGTCCAGGTTGGCGCGCTGGACGGTACCTGGGTCGGACGTCGCCCAGTAGATCTTGGCTCCGACGGGGTCGACCGTCACGCCTTCGCCGTACGGTGCATCGACGAGGATCTCGGGGGCCGCGCCCAGCTTGGAAGCCGTCATGATGCGGTTCTGCGGCCCTCCAAAAGTCCAATAGATCCTGTCCCGTGCTCCATCCAGCGCGATGTGATCCGCCGTGGTCCATAAGACGGTCTCGACCTGGATTCCATCCGTCGCGACGCGGCGGATTCCGCTAAAGCCGTCGTATTTTCGTTCCTCGGACCAGTAGATGCGGAACTCGTCGGCGGCCACGGCTGGCGCCAAAATGGACGCCAGAACTGTCACGAGCAATGCTGATCGAAGTGTCATGGTCAGGTCTCCTCTCGTCGCCGTCCGGCGACGTACCCCAAAACCTATTCACGCGAGTCGAGGACACGGACCTCCGGTCAGTCGACGGCTGAGTTGTCAAACAAACGTACTCTCCGTTCGCCCTCCGTGTCTACGGATTCACTTGGTCCGGGCAATCGAGCGGGGCGCCGAGCGGATACGACTCGCCCTTGAAGCCGTCGACCACCCCGTTGATGTCCACGAAGCTGATATTCGTGAAATCCGGTAAGAATGGTCGAAGGTCGAGCCAGACCCTGGGCTCGGTCTGGCCGCCCCCGAAGCCCCTGATCACGGCAGTGATATCCTTGAAGTTCCTGAGTGCGTCCGGCGGCTGCCCGATGGAGGAGCCGGTGACGTCGCCACTGTGAGTCACGGTACGCAACTCAAGCGACTCGGAGTAATTGGCCTCGTCCAGAATGTCCGCCCCCGGAGGGATCGACTGTATGAGATAGGTATGCCCCGGTGAAGTCTCGCAGTCGCCGACGTGCACGGTCCAGTCTTCCCACGGACGGCCGTCGTTGTCCAGCGTCCAGTTCCGGTAGTGCGGATCAGCTTCGATGCGGGACAGAAGCTGCGGCGGGATCGTGACGATGTTCGTGAGGGGCACGGGTTCGCCGACCCAGCCGAGCACGGCGGTCGCGCCGCCGTCAAGGACGAGGCTGATGCGGCGTGCGGGCTGTACCTCGGCCAAGGCGGGGTCCGGGTCGATCGAGAGGTACCTGTTGCGCTGCACGTAGCATGTGCCGGAAGCCGGAACACAGTATACGTCGGAGCTGGCGGCGAGACCGACAAGGCAGTCAGCATCGGTCGTGCAGGCGACAACCGTGCCGTCGATGTGGAACGTGGCGTCGGGCATCGGGCTCCCTTCGCACTCATCGGGAATCCCGTTGGCGTTGCCGTCTGGGCTGCTCCCGCCGGCGATATCGCAGGAGTCGGGTCGCAGGTTGACGTTGCAGTCCAGAGCCAAGCTCGCCCCGATGTCGCAGATATCGGTTACGCCGTTGTTGTTGCAGTCCTCGAGCGGCTGGCACTCGTCCGGGACGATGTCGAAGTTGCAGTCGTCGCTGAGCCCTCCGGTGATATCACACTCATCGGCCACGCCGTTGATGTTGCAGTCAGGTTCGCACTCGTCGGGGACGAGGTTGGCGTTGCAGTCGTCGCTCGTGCCATCGAGGTTGTCGCAGAAGTCCGGCACGCCGTTAGCGTTGCAGTCGTCATCCGGCTCGCACTCATCCGGAACGGTGTTCAGGTTGCAGTCGGTGCTCGACGCACTCGCGATGTCTTCGTCATCATTGACCCCGTTATCGTTACAGTCGTTCGCCGTCAGGAACATGGCCCGTACGTACGTCGAAGCGCCCGTCACGACGACCGGCTCGACGTTGGTTCCATCCAAATCGGCCCGCATGATCCATCCCGTGTCTTGCTCACCCCAATAGATCTTCCCGCCGGCCGCGTCGACCGCTATTGCCCGCGGGTCCGCCAGGCCGGTCAAGATTGCGATGGGCTCCGTGCCATCCAGGTTGCTTCCGCTAATCGAGTTGCCATGAGACCAATACAGCTTGCCTGCCGCAGGATCCAAGGCGATGTTTACGATGCTGGAGGACTCCGTGTGGAGATCCTCGATATCGCGACCGTCAAGGTCGGAGCGGTAAAGATGACGACCATCTTGGAAGTAGAGTCTAGCACCCAGCACATCAATGGCGAGCCCTTCGGGACGCAGGCTGGTGTGGATGTGTGCGGCGTCGGTGCCGTCTCCGTTCGCACGCCATACCCCGTGACCGCCGCCGTCTTCGATCGCCCAGTATATTTTGTCCCGGCTGAAGTCCCACGCGATGGCTGAGATGATGTCCGGCGTCGACTGGATGAAGAGTTCCGCCCCTGATCCGTCGAGGTTCGCGAGACGAATCCCCGGTCCGTTCGGATCGTTCGAGTCCAACTGCCCCCAGTACATCTTGCCGGCCGCCAGGTCGAGCGTGAGCCCGACAAGGGCGTAGTGCGGGTGCGTTGAAACGAGCACGGTGGGATCCGTCCCGTCGAGTTCGGCGCGGGTGATCTCGGAAGGCGAAGTCCAGTAGATCTGCTGGGCTAACGCCGACGTGCCGGGAAAGGACATCGGCGGCACCGCGAACACGAAAACCATCACGAGCATTGCTGAGCGTAGTGTCATGATCCGGTCTCCTCTCGTCGCTGTCCGGCGACGCACCCCAAAAAACCTGTGCATGCGAGTCGAGGACACGGGCTTCCGGTCAGTCGACTGCTTAGTTATCAGGCAAACGCGCTCTTCGTTCGTCCTCCGCGCCAACGGACTGAGTTGGTCCGGGCCATCGACCGGGGCGAAGAACGGATACGATTATCCTCAGGAAGCCCACCGCCGTCGCGTTGGTGTCGTCGAAGCGCCGAAAGTCGCCGGCCCACGGCGCGGCGCCATGCCAGACTGGGGCGCACACAGCACGTCAACCGATCGGTCGGGCGATCACTTTGAGTTCTCATTGCGTCACTTCCCCGCGAATGACGGCGTCGTCTGGATGTCGATTCAAAGTGGGGCCCGGCCGAGCGATGCCCAAAGTCGTGCGGGTAGGACGGGAAGTCGCACGACGCCAGCATTATAGTTGAACGGGCGCTCGGCGACAAGACATTTTCGGACTCACCTTCTCATTGGCGACAGGAGTTCGGGAATTCCCCGAACCGGGAAGTGCTGTGGGGAGTGAAGAGCTTCCCCAGACTGCCGCAGGGCGACTTGTGACTGCTTACACTGCGACGCCGAAGCGCGCAGCGAAGGTAGGCAAATCGCCGTTTTGGGGTAGAGAATCGGGCGCGTGTAGCGATTCCGGGCGCGCCTCCCACGAGGTTGCGGCGCCTCAGGATGCGTCATTTCTCAGTACCTGGACCAGACCGACGACGCCCCGAACGAAGAGGCTCGCCATCAACAGTACCAGCAGTGCCGCGACGGTGAGGTTCAGTACGGACCAAGCATCGATGATCCGCGGGTCCTCGACGGCGAACATGGATGCGACTGCCGCGGCTATGACACCGAGCACCACGATCGCGCCCAGTGAACCCTTCAGGTTGCCCGGGAAGGGTGCAGTGCGAACCGAGAGGCAGATCAGAAGGTAGAGGAACGCCCACGTGTGCCAGTTGGCGTAGTCAGCGACACGGGCGGCGGTTACGAGCGATTCCGCCAGGCTGATCTGGTCACGCAGCAGTTGCCACGCGCCGGCCATCGTCGTCGGCAGTTCCGGGCCGACAGCTTGTACGGTGACCGTCGGTAGGATGGCGGTCCCGAGGTGAAGGGCGGCGAAGTAAATGGCGATCGCACAGGCCATGACCGGAAGCATGCCGATGATCACCGGGCCGACGACCGGGATTCTCGATTGCGGGTTCGGCGTGGTCTCGGGATCGCCGGAGTCGTCGTCCTTGAAGAGGGTGGTGTTCGTGACCGTCGCGCCGGTGACGAGCAGGCCGAGCACCTGCCCGAGCTGAGCGACCAGCGTGCCGGGTAGCAGGATCGCGTTGAACACCTTGGGCTTGACCATCCCGCTCCAAAGGCGGTGTACGCCCCAGGCCGTCAGAACGATCACCAGGAGCCAGAAGGTCATAGCTGCGTAGATCATGGTTGGTGCTTACCGAAAGCCGCGCTGTCGTTCCCGAGCCCGGCCGCGATGGGCGCGGACCCACCACGCAGCCGATCCAGGCGGCGGACCGCCACCTAGCGATGTCATCGGCGCGCAGCGTCGCTGCTGGTCAGCGAAAAGGGCGCGAACACGGCGCGGATGGGCTGGGGAGCCTGAGAAGGGGGTGCAGCGGGCTGTGATATTCGCTACGAGTCCAGCTCGGCGAGGTGCGCTTCGAGGGTCGTGCGTTGGGCGACAAGCTCAGCCAGCCGCTGACGCTCCGCCTCGACGACCTCCGGCTTGGCGTTGGCGACGAACTTCTCGTTTCCGAGCTTGCCTTCCTTGCCCTTGATCTGCCGCTCCGCGTCGGCCAGCGCCTGCTTGGTTCGCTTGCGCTCAGCATCGTCGTCGCTGATGTCGTGGACGAAGATGCGCAGGCCTTCGACGCTCACACTTCCGGCGTTCTTGGGACGCTTGCCCTCGGTCGCGATCGAGATATCGCCGATGTTCGCCATGTGCTTGACGACGTGCGCCTGGGCAGTGAAGGCGTCTCTGTGCTCGGCCGGCACGACCACGGTGACGGTCACCTTGTTGCGCGGCGGTACCGTGCACTGCGTGCGCAAGTCGCGCACGCCGCGCACTGCGTTCTGTAACTCGGCGAATGTTTCGAGAACGGCCGCGTCATCAGCTGCGACGTGGCCGGCTTCAGGCGGGAACGCCGATTCGATCAACGCCCTGTCCGTCTCGAGTTCCGCGACGCCGGGGAAGCCGCGCTTCGGTGCGAGCGCGCCGAGCCTCTTCCACAGATGCTCCGTGATGAACGGCACCGTCGGGTGCAGCAGCCGCAAGATCTGATCCATGCAGAAAGCGAGGACCTGCCTGGCGCTCCCACCGGCGGGATCGGTCGGCGGGGCGGCCATCCTCGGCTTCGTCAGCTCGATGTACCAATCGCAAAGCGACTCCCAGAAGAAGACGCGGAGTTCCTTGATCGACGCCGAGAACTGGTACTTCCGCACGTACTGATGGTAGTTGCGGATGGTCTGGTTGAGTCGCGCCAGAATCCAGCGGTCCTCGGGTGGTAAGGCTGCGATGTCCAGTTTGTTACACGGCGTGCCTTCGAGGTTGAGAAGCGCATACCGTGCGGCGTTCCAAAGCTTGTTGCAGAAGTTACGCCCGACCTCGAACTTCTCCGAGGTCTCGCGCGCGAGATGGAGTTCCTCCTTGAGCGTGTCGTCCGCCCACTGGGTGGCGAACTCCCAGCCGCAGTCGGAGTTGCGGCACTTGACGCGCACGCAGTCCGCCGGCTGCACCTTGTGGTCCAGCTTCTCGCCGCGAGACTTGCGAGCCTGCTCCTCGGCTTTGACGGCCGCACTTTGGTCCGTGAGCTTGCCGCAGTGGGGGCAGATGTAGTCGACGGGCATGCGGATGTCCTGCGTCTCGGTACACATGTCCGCCATCGAGTAGCGCAGCGCGTCCGCCCCGTGTGTCTGGATGATGTCCACCGGGTCGACGCCGTTGCCCTTGGACTTGCTCATCGTCTCGCCGCGGCCGTCGAGGATCTTCGGGTGGATATAGACCTCGTCGAACGGCACCTCGCCGATCGAGTAGAGGCCGAACATCACCATGCGCGCGACCCAGTTGGTGATGATGTCGCGCGACGTGCAAAGCACGCTACCGGGGTAGTATTGCCTGAGATGGTCCGTCTTCTCGGGCCAACCGAGCGTGCTGAACGGCCACAAGGCGGAGCTGAACCAGGTGTCGAGGACGTCGGAGTCTTGGATGACATAACGCCCTTTTCCGAGGAACGTCTGCACTACAACAGACTCGATGTCTTTCAGAGCATCAGGGGGGTGGTCGACGACTTCTGGCGGCTCTTCACCGGGTACGATTTCGGTGTCAAGCGCCGGCGGTAGAAGGAACTTCTCCAATCCCGCTAGCACTTCGCTGGCTTCTTGGGATCGAGCGGCGATTCGCCAGTAGTACTCATGTTCCTGTCGAACAAACACGTCATCACTGATACCTGTTGCTTCGAAGAGCACGCTCAAGTCGTGCGCAAGCGGAGTACTGTCAACGACGTCCTGTTGGCTCAACTTGAGCGTGAAGATCGGTATTCGGTGTCCCCACCAAAGCTGGCGGCTGATGCACCAGTCGCGCTTCTCGGCGAGCCAGTCCAGGTAGCTTTTGCCGTACCGCTCGGGATAGATGGTGACGGCTCCGTCCTTGACCACCTCCATCGCTGCCTGCGCTAGCCCGGGCGTGCGAGAACCATCGCCGAGCGTAAGCCCACCTGAGCCGCAGGCTTCAGCCTGCGCGGCCTTCACTAACTCGACAACCTTTCCGTCATCCTGATCAAAGGACCACACCGCGAGCGCGCCACTCTGCTTCTGCACGTACTCGATGGCGGCGGTCAGGTCAGACTTCTCTTTGATGCGCCGGCGCGAGCCGCTCTTGGTCCACCACCGGGGCGACCCGGCGAGGGCGAACCCCTTGTTCAGCGAGCGCGAGAGGTCGCCCTTCAAGTACTGAAGCAGGTCGCGCCCGTGCAACTCGCTCTGGCAGAGCACGTGGATATGATTCGGCATCACGGCGAATGCCAGCAGCTCGATCGCGTGCCGTTCGCATGCGGCGGCGATTGTCGAAACGACGGAGTCGATGTGCTCCGGAGTCAGAAGGACCGGCTTGCCCTTCATGCGCTCGCGCGCACTTTCACGGAGTTCGGGTTCATCGTCGTCGTAAGGTTCACCCGGAAGATTGTGTAGTTCGCGCGTGCCTTCATCGGTTGGCACGCGCGAGACGAAGCCGCGCTCGTCTCCGGGGAGCCAGTTGCCATACGTGGTCCAGGTGAGCAGCGTGGCGCCCTGGGCGAGATCAGGGGTCGGACGTGGAACGCGGTACGGTGCTTGCGGCCCGGATTGCCGTTGTGCGTCCGCGCAGGCTGAAGCCTGCGGCTCGGGGGAAGCCTGCGGCTCGGGAAGATCCCCCGTCTGCACGAACCACTGATCGGACAAGTAGGGTTCGATACGGACCTTGCTGCGGTCGCTATGGCCGATCTCGACTTCGTGGTCTTCGATCTCGTGGAGCAACTCGCGTGCTTCGAGGTCTTCCACGACCTTCGCACGTCCCTCGGCGGCGAAGGTCAGGCCTTCGTAATCCCCCGAGTGAGCGTTCACGCTGCCGTCAGGCTCGATGATTCGCGCGACCATGCCGTCGGCACTCAGCACGTTGATCATCGGTAGTTGATGACGCAGACCCACCTCGTAGTCGTTCGGGTCGTGCGCCGGTGTGATCTTGACGCAGCCGCTGCCCTTGGTCGGATCGGCCCACTCATCGGCGATCAGTGGGATCGGCCGCTCGACAAGTGGCAGCATCAACATCCGCCCGTCTTTGGCCATGTCGCGCAACTTCGCCAACGACGCAAGCGACGACTCACGACGCTCCGCCAGTGACGCCAGCTTCGCCTCGATCTCCGCCTTGTCCTTGGCCGGTGCCTTGGCAAGGTCATCCTTCAGGCGAGCGTCGAGCCGGTCCATGAAGCCTTCGGGATCGGGATGCACGGCGACGGCTGTGTCGCCCAGCATCGTTTCAGGACGCGTCGTCGCAATGATCACGTGCTCCGGCTCGCCCGGCTTCGGGTCGATGACCGGATACTTGAAGTGCCAGAAGTGGCCTTTGAGCTTCTCGTGGTAGACCTCGTCGTCCGCGACGGCGGTCTGAAGCTGCGTGTCCCAGTTGACCAGCCGCTTGCCTCGGAAGATGAGCCCGTCCTTGAACATGCGGAAGAACTGGTGCCGCACCGCGCGAGCCAGCCCGTCGTCCAGCGTGAACCGCGTGCGCTCCCAATCGCAGGAGCAACCCATCAGCTTGAGTTGGCTGATGATTCGTTTCTCGTAGTCGGCCTTCCATTGCCAGATGCGCTTGACCAGTTCCTCCCGGCCAAGGCCGTGGCGGGTCTTGCCCTCGGACTTGAGGATGCGTTTTTCCACGACCGCTTGCGTGGCGATACCCGCGTGGTCGGTGCCGGGCTGCCAGAGCGTGTTGAAGCCGCGCATCCGGTGATAACGGACGAGGATGTCCTGAAGCGTGTTGTTCAGTGCGTGCCCAAGGTGAAGGGCCCCCGTTACGTTCGGCGGCGGAATGACGATAGTGAAGGTCTTGTCGCGCGGCGTGTCCGCGGGCTTCGAGCGAAACGCGCCGCTCGATTCCCACTCGGCGTAAATCTCGGGTTCGACCGCTTTCGGGTCGTAGACGGTGTCCAGGGCGGTGTTGTCAGCCATCACAAATCGTTCCATAAGACGGTTCCAAACGTACGGAATATCGAAGGTAGGCGTTGGGGTCCAAAAGTCAATGATCCAGCCGCGGCAGTGCCTCAGCCGCGAGCGGCAGCGTGGTTTTCGCCCGTTGAAAACAGGCGTTCGGCCGCGCTTCCGAGTTGACCTTAACCACCGTCTCGGCGAGATTACCCGCGGTCTTCGTGAGCGCCGGGTGGGCGGTGTGACCGCCGTTTCGAGGGGTGATCCGTAAGTTCGATACGGCGCCTACGGAGTCAAGCCGTAGGGTCCGCTGTGCGGACCACGAATGCCGTGGGCGTCAAGACCCGCCGCCTCTCGTACGCGGCGGACCCGTTCAACAAGGAAGCGAGCGAAATGAGCAATCAGCTTATCGAATGCGTGCCGAATTTCAGCGAAGGCCGAGACTTGGCCGTCATCAAGCAGATCACCGACCTGGTCGAGACCGTCGACGGCGTCAAGCTACTCGACGTGGACCCCGGAGCGGCCACCAACCGAACCGTGGTCACGTTCGTCGGTGCTCCTGAGCCCGTGCTCGACGCGGCTGTGCTGGTCGTCCGCAAGGCGGCTGAGCTGATCGACATGAGCAAGCACACCGGCGAGCACCCGCGTTTCGGCGCGACCGACGTCTGCCCGCTCGTGCCGGTGTCCAACATCACTATGGACGAGACGGTCGAGTGGGCCCGCAAGCTCGCCAAGCGACTCGGCGAAGAGGTCGGCATCACCGTCTTCTGCTACGAGAACGCCGCGCTATCCGACGAGCGCCGCAACCTCGCCACCGTCCGCGCGGGTGAGTACGAAGCGCTCAAGGAGCGTCTGGCCAAGCCCGAATGGAAGCCGGACTTCGGCCCCGCGACGTTCAACGCGAAGTCCGGGGCGACGGCCGTCAGCGCCCGCGACTTCCTCGTCGCCTACAACGTCAACCTCAACACGACCTCGACCCGCCGCGCCAACGCCATCGCATACGACGTGCGTGAGAAGGGCCGCGTGAAGACCAGCGACGGCACGCCCAGCGGCAAGCCGGTCCTCGACGAGAAGGGCAAGAAGGTCTGGTCGCCGGGTATGCTCAAGTGCTGCAAGGGCATCGGCTGGTTCATCGAGGAGTACGGCGTCGCCCAGATTTCGATGAACCTGACCAACATCAGCGTCACACCGGCTCACGTCGCGTTCGACGCGGTGTGCGAGCGGTCGCAGGTGCGCGGCATTCGCGTGACCGGCTCGGAGTTGGTCGGGTTGATCCCGCTTAACGCCATGCTCGACGCCGGCAAGTACTTCCTTCGCAAGCAGGAGCGGTCGCTCGGCGTGTCCGATGCGGAGCTGATCAAGATCGCGGTGAAATCGCTCGGGCTCGACGAACTCTATCCCTTCAAGCCGGAAGAGAAGATCATCGAGTACGCCATCGCAGCCGGGGCCAAGACGAAGAAGCTCGTCGATATGACGGTCGCGGGGTTCGTCCACGAGACCGCCTCGGAGTCCAAGGCCCCGGGCGGCGGGTCGATCTCGTCAGCCATGGGAGCGATGGGGGCTGCTCTGGGTACGATGGTAGCCAATCTCTCCTCCCATAAACGAGGCTGGGACGAGCGATGGGAGGAGTTCTCCGAGTGGGCGGAAAAAGGCAAGGCGTGTCATGACGAGCTGCTTCGACTGATCGACGAGGACACGAACGCGTTCAACAAGATCATGGCGGCCTGGGGCTTGCCGGCCGGCAGTGACGCCGAGAAGGACGCCAAGAAGGAGGCCATCCAGGCCGCCACGAAAGAGGCGATCGAGATGCCCTTCAGTGTCATGCAGCAGTCACTGGCGTGCATGGAGGTATGCAAGGCGATGGCCGAGATAGGCAACCCGGCCTCCGTCTCCGACGCGGGGGTAGGGGCCCTCGCCGCCCGGTCGGCTGTGATGGGAGCGTATCTGAACGTCCGCATCAACGCCGGCGACGTGGAAGACAAAGCGTGGATCAAAGACATCCTCGCCAAAGGCAAGAAGATGCAGGATGATGCAGTCGCCCTGGAGAGCGAGATACTGGAGATGGTGGACGGGAAGCTGTAGGTTGGACTCAGGCGTCGAGGAGAAGATAGCGTGATTGGCAAGTCGATCGACAGCATTACCCTTGAGGATGTTGAGGCGCTTCTCGCAAACGGCGTGCGAGAAGCCCGAACGATCGAGTACAAGCTGAAACTGCCAGACGGCAGCGACAGCGGAAAGAAGGAACTACTTAAGGATGTTTCGTCGTTTGCAAACGCAGGAGGTGGCGACCTGATCTTCGGGATCAGAGAGGAGGACGGGCTGCCCGTCGAGATCGTTGGCTTGCCCGGCTTCCAAGAAGACGAGCAAAAGCTGCGGATAGAGCCGCTCATTCGTGACGGGATCGAGCCACGCATCCCGGGGATCCGCTTGCACGCGGTCGACGCGGGCAAGAAAGGGGCGATACTGCTTGTCCGTATCCCGAAGAGTTGGTCCGCGCCGCACATGGTCAGGTTCAAGGGTTCTTCCCGTTTCTTCACGCGCAGCAGTGCCGGGGTGTACCAATTGGATGTGACCGAGATTCGTTCGGCCTTCGCCTCGTCTGGGGAGCTTGCTGAGCGCATCAAGCGGTGGCGAGACGAGCGCCTGAGTAGGATCATAGCGCGAGAGAGCCCCGTTCCGCTGGTTGACGGTTCCGTATTGGTGCTGCATCTGGTCCCGCTGGATTCGTTCGTCAATGACAACCGACTGGACGTAGCGGAGCTCATCAAGTGTGGCGCTTCGTTCCCGCCGCTTGGCCCCAGTGGAGGGGATCCCCGCATCAACGTGGACGGACTGTTGAACTTCCGGCCGTATGGCGATGGGCGCGAATCGAACGCATACTGTCAGGTTTTTCGCTCAGGACGTGTGGAGGCTGTTCGAGCCGGCATAGTCTCGGAAGGTGGTGGTGAGCGACGCATCTCCTGCAACCAATGCGAGTCCAGTGTCGTGGCGACACTGCGCATTCTTCTGCCGGGATTGCAGAAAGTGGACGTGTCGATGCCGTTGGTCGTCTGCATTTCCGCGATGGGAGTCAAGGGGGCGTGCATGTCGGCCAATCGGTTTGCGGAGCCGATTGCGATTGATCGCGACGTACTGCTGTTGCCGGACGTTCTGCTCGACTCATACGAGTGTGAGGTGGCGAGTGAGTTGCGACCCGCATTTGACGCGCTTTGGAATGCGGCGGGTTTCCCACGCAGTCGAAGCTACGACGAGGCAGGTGGCTGGGACCCGGATCGATGATTAGGCGGCGTTCTGCAACAAGGGCACCGCAAAGTGCTTGCGTTCCGGCAGCGGGCGCGGGTAGGCTATCGCCGGGTGCCACTGGTGGCTTGCCCACCAGTGCTGTCGTGAGCCGTGCGAAGGCGGCGACCCGTAGCACCGTTCCGGCGTTCCGCGGACCGGAGTTCCTCAACGAACTCCGGATTGCGACGACCTCGACAAGCGGTTGCGGCCGTCCTACGTGCCTATCTTGCATCAAGTCTGCAGCCTGGTCCGTCAGGCCGATGAGCCCGGGCATCCCCATGAGTTGAGCTACTCGTGCTATCAGCCGCTCCCGATATTCGAGGGTCCTGCCACCTTGCCGAACATGGGTTCTGGAAGGGCTGAGCGGCACCTGCCGTGGACAAGGACACTGGTGGGCAAGCCACCAGTGGCACCCGCCGTGGACAAGGACACTGGTGGGCAAGCCACCAGTGGCACCCAACTGAGCGATCAAGCCAACAGTGGCACCCAACTGAGCCATCAAGCCGCCGGTGGCACCCGTCGGCTATCCAGGGAAACCCGGATTGCGGCACCCCGGGCGAGCGGGTACGAATGCTCGACATGCCCGTCGAGCGTCCACATCGCAAGCTCGTCCGTCATTACGATGAGCCAGGCCAGGCTCACGAACTGACCTTCTCGTGCTATCAGCGGCTGCCGTTGCTGACCGATCACCGAAGATGTGCCGTTCTCTCGGCACAGATCGATCGGGCCGTCGGGAAGCAGGGCTTCGAACTCGTCGCTTTCGTCTACATGCCCGAGCACGTGCATCTGATCGTGTTTCCCGTTGAGTCGGATGCTACCGTCTCATCCCTGCTCTTTGCGATCAAGCGGCCATCCTCGTACCGATTCAAGCGGATGATGCTTGAACGGAACGACCACTGGGTCGATCGGCTTACGATCCGAGAGCGGCCGGGGAGGACGACGTTTCGATTCTGGCAGGAGGGGGGCGGCTACGATCGGAACATCACGAACGTGTCGACGCTCAAGACGGCCATCGACTACGTCCACCACAACCCGGTCCGCCGTGGTTTGTGCGATTCGCCGGAAGACTGGCACTGGTCGAGTTGGAGCTACTATTGGGCACCGGAGAAGCCTCGAAGCTTGGACCTGCCGGCCGTCCATGGGTTCGTGGAGTGAGTCCGGCCTCTGGATGTCGGCACTGGTGGGCAAGCCACCAGTGGCACCCGGCGCCCTTCGGTCCTAGGTCCGTCCCCCACCCTTCGGGAATACCCAAAGGATGGGGCACCCGCACCGGCGGCGCCTTGCTTCGTCGATCACAACACCGATGCACTCAACACGTACTTGCCTTCCGGCACCGCGGGCGGGTAGGCTATCGCCTGACACGCGGACGTCGGCACGCAGGCGGCCGGCAAGCGGTGCGTCGTGAAGACAAGTCCTTTTCGGAGACGTCGAAAATGAAGTTACTCGCCGGCCTCGGCGTCATCGGGATCATGATCGTGATGATCGCCTTGTCCACACGCTCGACGGACTGGGAACTCCGCCGCTGCAATGACACCGTGGAGAAGTTCTCGATCGAGTTCCCGGAAGACTGGAAGATCAAGAGAATGGAGCCGCACGAGTATCTGGACACGGCCTACGCCCTCATCGTCCGCAACCCGGACGGCGCGATCTATCAAAAGCGTGTCCTCATGTTTCGTGACAGCATCACCGTGAAGGTCGAGAAGCTTCCGCCCGATTGGACGCCGGCCAGGTACATGGCCGCATCGGTGGAATTCTGGAAGGAAGCCATGTGGAGCTTTGAGATCGCCGAAGAGGGCGAAGGCATGCTGGCCGGGCACGACGCGAGGTGGATGACCTACAACTACGAGCCCGGATCGCCGGAACCGACCGTGACCGTCCTCGTCTACACCACAATCACGAACGGACGCGCGTTTACCGTCATCTGCGAAATGCTTGCCCATGAGATCAACGAGCGTCGCGATCAGTTAGAAACGATCGTGGCGTCGCTGCGCATCGAAGAGTAGGCGAAACCTTGGCGAGAGGCTAACCGGTTTCGACACGCCTTCGTTGCAGGACCGGCGGGTCCGGCCATGCGCCGCCGAGACCTGGCTACACCGCAAGCCCGCAGCGCGCTCTCCGTCCTCGGTTCTGGCAGCGGGCCGACGGGCAACGCCGTGAACTGAAGAACACATGTGGGCACATCGGCCTGGGTGCCACGGACAAGCGTACTCGCTTGTCCGTGGCCGTTCGAACCCTGGCCTGAAGCACGGACAAGCTCCGCTTGTCCGTGGCACCCGCCAAGCCGAGAACGCTGGTAGGCCGGTCCCTCGGGCAACGACTCCCCGTCGTCGAGCTACTATATGGCCATTCTCGGCTTCAGTTCACGGCGTTGACCGACGCGGCCGCCCGCCGAAGTCAGACCCCCCTCAATACCCCCGTGGCAAGGGGGGAAGCTCGTCGGACGACACGCGACCGCCGAACCCAGCGATGGACAATCGGCCCGTAACACGCGAAGCTTAGGTTGCGGGCGAGCGGCGACGCTGACGTAGCGATGCCGACGCAGCGAAACCGACGGAGCGTCCATGGCCACACTACTTACATGCAAGGCGATCTCGAAGCACTTCGCTACGCGCGAGCTCTTTGAGGGCCTATCCATCAGCTTCGCCGACTTAGAGCGGGTGGGCTTCCTGGGCCCGAACGGTGCGGGTAAGACCACCCTGCTCAAGATCATGACAGGCCTGATCCAGCCCGACGGCGGCGAAGTCGACCGACGGCGGTCCGCGCGAATCTGCTACGTGCCGCAGGAAGATCAATTCGAAGCCGGGGCGACGGTCGACAGTGTCCTCACCGCCGCGATTGGGGATCAGCCGCTAGAGCCATACGAGCGCGACGCACGATACAGCATCATCCTCGGCAAGTTCGGCTTCGGCGATGTCCATCAACCCGTCGAAGCGCTCTCCGGCGGCTGGCGCAAGCGGCTCGCGCTCGCTCGCGAGTTCATCCGCCAGCCCGATCTGCTCCTGATGGACGAGCCCACCAACCACCTCGACCTCGCCGGCATCACCTGGCTTGAAGAGACGCTAGTTGGCGTACCGTTCGCCTTCGTCGCGGTCAGTCACGATCGGTACTTCCTCGAACGCGTCACAAGCCGCGTCGTCGAACTGAACCGGGTCTACCCCGACGGCTACTTCAGCGTCAGCGGCAACTACAGCATGTTCATTCAAAAACGGGCCGACTTCCTCGAAGCGCAGCAGGCACAGCAAGAGACGCTGACCAACCTCGTCAGGCGCGAGGTTGCCTTCCTCAAGTCGCACGCCAAGGCCCGACGGAGCAAGTCGAAGTCGCGAATCGACGATGCCTACCGGGCGCAGGATGAACTTCGCGAGCTGAAAGACCGCAACGATCAAAAGGCCTCAGCCGGCATTGACTTCGAGGGCACCGGTCGAAGGTCCAAGAAGCTGCTCGTGGCGAACGGGCTCGCCAAGACGCTCGGCGACAAACTGCTCTTTACGGATGTCTCGTTGTTGCTGTCGCCGGGGACGAGGCTGGGGCTGCTCGGGGCGAACGGCAGCGGCAAGACGACGCTGATCCGTGTGCTGACGGGTGATCTGCCGCCCGACGAGGGCGAGGCGGTCACGACTGAGGACGTGCGCGTCGTCGTGTTCGATCAGAAGCGCGAAGAGCTTCCCCAGGAGGTGACCCTGCGGCGGGCGCTCGCGGGTAAGAACGACAGCGTGGACTTTCGCGGGCGGAGCATCCACATCAGTTCCTGGGCCAAGCGGTTTCTCTTTCGGACCGACCAACTCGACATCCCGGTAAGCGAGCTGTCGGGCGGGGAGCAGGCTCGGATCATGATTGCGCGCCTGATGCTGCGCCCGGCCGACGTGCTCATTCTCGACGAGCCCACCAACGATCTGGACATTGCGTCCCTCGACGTGCTCGAGGAGAGCCTGGCTGAGTTCCCCGGTGCGATCGTGCTGGTGACGCACGATCGTTTCATGCTCGATCGCGTTTGCACAGAGATTCTCGGGCTCGACGGCGACGGGCGGGTAGGGCGGTATGCCGACTGTGCCCAGTGGCAGGCGGCGCAAGGCCGTCTGGGAAGCGTGCAAGATGAAGACGCCGCGAAGGCCAAGGCGAAGGAGTCAAAGAAGAAGGCCGATCGAAAGCGCCTGACCGCCAGTGAGACGAAAGAACTACAGACCATGGAGGAGACCATCCAGGAGGCGGATGAGCGTGTCGAGCAGTGCCGACTGGCGGTGGATGACCCGGAAGTCGCCGGCGATCACGTCGAGGCGCAGAAACGCTGGGAGCAACTGGAGGCTGCCAGAAAGCACGTCGAGGGGCTCTATGCCCGCTGGGAGGCACTCGAGGCGAAGGCACGCTGAGCGGCCACTGCCACGATCGCGTCGTCAGACGCGGCACTGGTGGGCAAGCCACCAGTGGCACCCTTTTCGCTTGAATCAAGAATTCCGTTTCGGTACGATCGCTGCATCAGAACTGCTAAATGGAAAACCGAGCAGGAGGACTCTACGTGAAAAGCCACGTCATTTCTGGGCTCGTTTGGAGTATCGCCGCGATTGCTATGGCAGGCGTCGCATACGCGGAACCGACGCCGGCGCTGCAGAAACTAAGCGGTGCGGATACCGATGTCGGTGATTGGTTCTCAGAGGCGATGAGCTGCGACGGCGATTGGCTCATCGTGGGCGCGCAGGGCCGAGACGACGTCTCGATTGCCTACGGGGCGGCCTATGTGTTCTTCCGGCACAACACCGGAAACCCAGGCGACCCGCTGGAGGGTCTGTGGGAGCAATCGCAGCGCCTTCATCCCTCTGATCAACCGACGACGCTCGGCTTCGCCTTCGGCAATGCCGTTGCGATGTCATCCAGCCACGCGCTCGTCGCCACCTACAACGACGAGGACAACGGCCCTACGTCGGGGGCTGTCTACGTCTATCGCAGAGAGGACAGCGGCACGCCCGGTGATCCCGGCGACGACACGTGGATCGAGGAAGTCAAGCTGCTCGCACCGGACGGCGAGCAATTCGACCGGTTTGGACAAGAGGTGGCGATACACGGCGATTGGATCATCGCGGGGTCAAGGGGGGACGACGACGGCTGCACTTCCGACCCAAACTGTAACACCGGTTCGGCCTACATGTTCTATCGGGACGACAATGGAACCGCGCAGGACCCCAGTGACGATTTGTGGGTGTACGCCTCCAAGCTGCAAGGCAGTGACACGGGTCCCGGCGATTGGTTCGGCTCGCCCGTGGCCTTGGACGGCTCCCGTGCGCTGATCGGTGCCAGACGCGACGACGATGTCAGCCTGAACTCCGGCGCGGCGTATGTATTCCGTCACGACGCCGCCGGTACGCCGGGCGACTACAGCGATGACACGTGGCTCCAGGAGGCCAAGCTGCTGGGCGGTTCACTCGAGCGTGACGACCTTTTCGGCGGCGGACTCGCGATTGAGGGCGAGCGACTCATTGTTGGCTCGAACTTCGATGACGAGGGATGTCCAGCCGGCATACCAGGCTGCGATGCGGGGGCAGCCTACATCTTCCGTTTGAACGATAACGGTACGCCGCAAAACCCGACGGACGATACCTGGGACGAAGAGGTCAAACTGATCGCGTCGGACGCCGCCCAAAACGACTGGTTCGGACAGGAGGTAGCTCTTGTCGGGAACCGGGCAATCGTGGGCGTGGACTTTCACTGGGGGGTAGCCCACCGATCGGGCTCGGTCTACGTGTTCGAGTTGGACGACTTCTCCACACCCGACTTGCCACAGGACGACCGGTGGCTCGAGCGAGCCAAGCTGATTCCGACCGACGCGGAAGGCGACGACCTGTTCGGCGGCGGGTTGGCTGTGTCACAGGATGTGATCTACGTCGGCGCTCCCGCGGACGACGATTTGGGAGGCAATGCGGGCGCGTTCTACGCGTTCGAGAACTCGCTCCCGGCCAACACGACGCCCATCCCGACTGTGAGCACCTGGGGATTCGGCGCGATGGCCCTGATGCTCCTTACGTCTGCTACCATCCTGCTGCGGCGCGTGGGCCTGCGACGAGACTGCTAGTCCAGGTCTTCACCCCAATCGACGCCGGTTTTGATCGTGTCGTGCGTCATCTCGTTGGCATCGAAGTCCTTGTAGGCCGCCACGTGCCCGTCAGCGAAGAGGACGTTGTTCTCCTCTTCCAGATGCGCCGGCCGATACCAGTCGAGGCAGGGGAACGTCGCGTTATCCATGTCGGCATCGTCGATGTTGAGTTCCGAATTCGTGCCGAACGGCGGCGCGTAGAACAGCGGATTCGTGCAGTCTCCACTCAGTACGAACCTACTCGCGTGCCGGATGAAGCTCACGTTTGTGGCGTGCCTGTCGTGGCGATGCCACGCGGCGTAGGCCGCTTCGAAGTAGCTGATCGACACGTCGCCCTTGTACTCCGGGCAGGCGTAGATGTCCGGGTCCGCCAGGCCCGCGGATTGCAGGAGTTCGGTCCAGGCCGGCCCTTCGCCATCGACGCCGGTTCCGTCCGAGGGCGTGCGGTAGAAACCCCACACTTGCCAGGCTGACCAGCTCGGATAGGTCGACCGTGCGCTATCCGAATAGAGCGTCATCGCCACGCCGACCTGGCGCAGATTGGATTTGCAGGCGATCTGCTTGGCCTTGCCCCGGGCGCGTCCCATCACCGGAATCAAGATCGACATCAACAGGCCGATGATCGCGATGACCACCAACAGTTCAATCAGTGTGAACGCTTTCTTTCCATTTCGCATCGTGTCATGCTCCTCTCCGGTAAGACCGGTTTGCGCGGCAACCGTGCCGTAGCATGCGATCCATCGCGCCCGAGAATGTAGCGAAGGCTTGTGGGGCGTCAATCGGTGATGAGCGAAAGGTCGCATCCGGGCTTCACTCGGCGGTGCCATATGCACTGCCTCTCTTGACCGGCGTGCGCCGTGCGGGCAGGATCTAGAACGATGCGAGTGCTGGAATCAGGAATGGCACATGGATGTACAAACTTGTACACGTCGTGATTGGCTCAGGATCGCCGGTGCCGGTGCCGCGTCGCTTGCGCTTCCGGATTCGCTTCTGGCCGGTCCCGGAGGAAACGGCGAGCCGCCGAACATCGTGTTGATCCTCGCGGATGATCTGGGGTACGGCGATCCGCGCTGCTACAATGCCGAGTCGAAGATCCCCACGCCGAACATCGATCGGCTCGCGGGTGAGGGGGTACGCTTCACTGACGCCCATTCGCCGTCGGCCGTCTGCACACCAACGCGGTACGGCATACTGACCGGGCAGTACTGCTGGCGCACGCGGCTGAAGCAAGGTGTGCTTTGGACCGGCTACGCCCCCGCCCTGATCGAGCCTGATCGTACGACGGTGGCTGCGTTGCTCCAGACCCGAGGCTATCACACCGGCTGCGTCGGAAAGTGGCATCTCGGCTTCAACTGGGCGAGCAAGACGGGTGCTCCGGTGTCCGCGCAAGACCACGACCACGTCGACTTCAGCAAGCCGGTCACGCGCGGCCCGAACGCCGTTGGGTTTGACTACAGTTGCATCATCCCGGCCTCCCTCGATATGCCGCCGTACTGCTGGATCGAAAACGGGCGGTGTGTCGAGCCGCCGACTGTCATGGACCCGGGGTCCAAGCGCGTATGGGCCGGTGGGGGCGGCTTCTGGCGCGAGGGGCTTCGCTCCCCGAGTTTCCGGTTCAACGAGGTCCTTCCGACGATTGCCGACAGGGCGTGTTCCTACGTCGACCGACGCGGGGCCGACGGCAAGCCGTTCTTCCTTTATGTGCCGTTTGCGTCGCCGCACACACCGTGGGTACCGAACGAGGCACATCGTGGCAAGAGTGGGGCGGGGGCATACGGCGACTTCGTACACGAAACCGACTGGGCGGTCGGGCGATTGCTATCGACGCTTGAGCGACAAGGCCTGCGGAACAACACGCTGGTCATACTAACCTCGGATAACGGCGCACATTGGCCCGCGTCGCAGATCGAGCGGCACGGCCACCGTGCCAACGGCGCATGCCGCGGGCAAAAGGCCGACATCTGGGAGGGCGGGCACCGCGTGCCGTTCATCGCACGCTGGCCGGGGCATGTGCAGCCCGAAAGCCGGTGTGACGAGACGATCTGTCAGACGGACCTGATCGCGACCTGTGCCGGCGTCGCGGGCGTTCGGCTGCCCGGCGACGCTGGTGAAGACAGCTACGACATCATGCCCTATATGCTCGGGCGTAAGCCGGCTCGCCCCATTCGCGAGGCGACGGTACATCATTCGTTGAACGGCATGTTCGCGATTCGCCAGGGAAAGTGGAAGTTGATCCTCGGCCGCGGTTCCGGTGGCTTCACTAAGCCGAAGAAGGTCAAGCCGAGCGAGGGCGAGCCGACCGGGCAACTCTACGATCTCGTCGAAGACCTCGGCGAAACGCGGAACGTCTGGCAGGATCAGCCCGACGTGGTGCGGCGACTGACCACCCTCTTGGAGCGTTACCAAAGGACCGGCCGCAGTGCGCCGCAGTCCGGGTGATTCGGTGTTCTGCACGACGAGCAGGGATCGGAAGCCGTGCCGGCTGCTCGTGTGGCGAAGCGAAGGAAGCCCAGCATGACTAGAATACCGACATTCGCCGCGTGCCTCCTGATCTCGTCGACGGTCATCACTCCATGCGCTGCCGTCCCCGAAACCTCGGGTGATGGTGTCGATGTTCCGGTGATTCGCGCAGACGATCTGGTTCTAGTCGACGACTTCGAGCGCGCGGACGCCACGTATCACGGCGACGGATGGGAATCGCTGAATCCCGGCTACTGGCAGGTCGAGAGTGGATCGTTGCGACGCCGGCTCGACAATGTCGGCGATCACAACCCGACCACGTCGTTTCCGTGGCACTGGTCGCAAGGTGGCAAGAGCGTTTCGCCGGTCGCGGCGAAGCGCGATCCGTCGTTGCCGTTCGGCATGATCTGGCGGCGCGATTGGCGCCTGACGGGGAACTACACGATTGTGGTCGATGCGACCATCCGCACGTTGCCCGAGTACTCGAAAGACCCGCCTTGGCGAAACCGTCAGCCCGGCTACGCGTGTTTCGGCGTCTGTTTCGGCGGAGGGTCGCTCTATGAGAGCCGCGACTGGACCGCGAAGCCCGGCGATGGCTCCTGGATGGCCCTGCTTCACGATGATGGGCGCTTCGGCGTGTACGACCACGCCGAGCGAGACTCGCCTCCGGCGTGGGACGGCGCCGAGCAGAGCGTTACCGGGGTCGCGGCTGAGCGACAAGCACACATCGAGGTTCACGTTCACGGCGAAAGCGATCAGCTTGCCACGGTCTTGGCGCGTCTTATTCTCGACGGTCGGGAATACGTGGTGCAGCGCGAGGAAGTGGATCGCGGGTTGTTTACGGACGGCCTGTTCGGCCTCGTCGCTCGCGGCCGACTCGACGTGGAGATCAACCGCGTCGGCCTGGTTCCGGGTGCGAACGAAGCCGAGCCCGTCGTACTCAACGAGCTTCACACATGCTATGGGCTTGGCGACACGTTGCGGCAGGAAGCGGACGGGCGCTGGACGTGCAAGATGATCGCGATGTTCCGCAACCCCGGCTCGCGTGTCGCCGTTCGAGTCGCGGACAGCGAGCACCCGGCCGGTGGATGGGAGAGCGTACCGGTCGCCGGTGATGCTGGAATCGTGGACAACGACTTCCGTCGCTATACGGCCGTCGTCGACGTGCGTCTGCCGTGCGGCCCGGCCGACGCGACGCTCTATTACACTGTCTGGAAGGATGGACGCGACGTCACGGGTGATCCACGTGAGGGCTTCCTGGGCCACAAGGACTACGTAGGCCGATTGCCGAGACTGGGCTCGCCGTATCGGATGTGTACGCTAGGTGGTCATGCGATCCACGGAGGTAGGCCCGACCTGCCGCGCGCGGGCACCTACCAGAAGAACTGGATTCACGGGCAGCCGTGTCGGGACGCCTACAGACACTTCGAAGATTACCGGTTTCAGATCATCAACTGGGATGATGACGTCTGGTACTTGGAACTGCTCTTTCCACCGCCGAGCACGGACGACGCGTACAAGATCATCACGCTGACGATCGCCGAACCCACGACCCGTTGGCTGATGATGCGGCATTGGAACATCCTCAACCCCGGCGACCACGACTACGGTATGGACGACGTAAAAGGGCCCGAGCAGATGCTCGTGCGCCGGCGCGACGATCTCGGGCAGGACCCGGCCTACATGCGGCGCAACTTCGACATCGTTCGGCATTTGGTCACCGGTACGCAGGAGCGCACCGGGGCAGAAAACCCGAAGGAC
Source organism: Phycisphaerae bacterium (assembly GCA_029260055.1). Classification (GTDB taxonomy): domain Bacteria; phylum Planctomycetota; class Phycisphaerae; order UBA1845; family UBA1845; genus JADFOB01. The sequence goes on along the minus strand of JAJDDX010000408.1, from coordinate 25,773 downwards.
TGGCGGCGGTGGAAGATGCCGAACGGCGACTTCTCGGTCTACGTCGTTGAAGCCCGCCTGTGGCGCACGTCGCAGGATACGAACCTGTGGGTCGACGCCGGCTGGGGCGAGCGGCGCGCCCTGTATGGCCGGCGCGACCCGACCCGCGCCCTGCTGGGTGAGGAGCAGTTTGCGTGGTTGAGTGAGCGAATCAGGACGGATACGTCACCGTTGATTTGCGTGACCGGCATCAACTGTTTGCACCCGATCTTCACGGGCGGCATGCGCGATGAAACGACCGGGTACAAGTTCGCGAACGAGTGCCGTATCGCCGCGGACTATGCGGGCTGGGCCAAGGCCGGTGCCGATCGGGTGCTGGACCTGTTCGGCTCGCGCTCGGGTATCATCTCGGTTTACGGTGACATTCACCTGGCGAGTATCGTGCGAGATCGCAAGCAGCGCGTGATCGAGTGTTCGTGCGGGCCGATCGGGCGAACCGGGTCGCGCGGCCTGATTCGAGGCTTCGGCCCCCGGATGACGGATGTCGACGGCCGTGAGGTCGACGTGATGGCACTGTATCACGATCGATTCGACACGCCCGAGCAGCGGCCGAGAACCGATGACAAGCCTCAGATATGGAACTTCCTCGAACAAGAGTTCGATACGCGGCCGCCTGATCCGCGCATGCGCGTGAAGATCCGCCATATCGAAGATCCACCTACCGCCGAGGCGCGCGGCGGTGGTGTCGTCGACATGGCAGCAAGCGAGACGGGACGGGCGCCGACGTGCGTATTGCCGGCGGTAACGACCCTTCCCGATGCCGCCGTGAATCTGTTACGCCTCGATGGACGCCCCGTGCGCGGAGTTCGAAGTCTTTCGGACGGTACGGTGCCGCTCACCGGTCTGCCGGATATCGCTCCCGGGACCGCGCTGCTGATGGTAAGCAATCGCGGAGAGCAGGCCGAGGCGCGCCTGATCCACACGGTGCAGCCGCCTCGGTGAACCTGGAAGTGCGAGGTGCCGCAACAGATCCATTCTGAATGGGACCGAGGAGATGAAGTGAGATGCGGTCGTTGTTGCTTGCACTGAGTAGCGTACTGCTTGCGGCAGGGTGCACATCGTTCGGACACAGGGTGAAGGACGAGTCCGGGCGAGCCGAGCCGGGAACCGACGCGGCGATAGTCCGCTGGGCGCTCCATCCGCGCGCCGGTGTCACCTGGGATCTCAGTGCCAGGCCCGCGGTGCCGCACAGCGATCACCTGGCGATGTCCGGCCGCAAGGTCGACATGATCCTGGAGTGGGGCGTTGACGAGCGAGGGCATTTCAGCGCCACGCGCGTGATTCGTTGGCCGATGCTGCGCACGGTCCCCAACGACACGCACGCGAGCCTCGAACTTCGGTTTCCTGATTCGGATGAGCCGAACCCGTCTGTGGACGGGCGGCCGCTCGCGCCGGGGCGAACGGCGCGGATAGATATCGACGGGACATTCCGTGTGGTCCAGGACTACGCGGAAGGCGTTTCGGTCAGTCGCACTATCTTCCCGTCCGTCGCATCGCCGATTGTGGTCGACTACATCGAGCTAAGGAACGACTCCGATACCTCGCGAGAGGTGACGGTTCCAAGTTGGCGCGACAAGTCAGACACACCGGAAGGCGTGCTCGGCCACTACGTCGTGGAACAGTTCGTCATCGGAGACCAGACGCGTGTACTTTCACCGGGTGAGTCTCTGCACTTTGCCGTCGTGCGCGCTGCCCGATTGCGCGATGCATCGCCATATTTCGCCGAACCGGAAGCGGAGTTGGCGGCCCGGCGGCGACTGATTGCGAGCGTCGCCGAGGAACTCATCCTCGAAACACCCGAGCCGGTTCTTAACCGCATGTTCACCATGGCGAAACTGCGGGCTGTCGAGAGCATCTTCTCGACGCGCGGCGGCCTCATGCACGGGCCGGGCGGGTACAATAAGTACTTGGCGGCGATCTGGGCGAATGATCAAGCCGAGTATGTCAATCCGTTCTTCCCGTTCCTTGGGAGCGCGGTCGGAAACGAGAGCGCGATGAACGCGTTCCGCCATTTCGCGCGTTTCGTAAGCGCCGACTATCGGCCGATCCCCAGTTCGATCATCGCCGAGGGTATGGATGTCTGGGACGGCGCGGGTGATCGCGGTGACCAGGCGATGATCGCCTACGGTGCTACGCGATTCGCGCTCGCATCGGGCCACAGGGCGTGGGCCGAGGAGCTCTGGCCGCTGATTGAATGGTGTTTGGAATACTGCCGACAGCACAAGACCGCGAAAGGCGTCGTCGCCTCGGACACGGACGAACTCGAGGGGCGGTTCCCAGCCGGCAAGGCGAATCTCTGTACGGCTGTGCTCTACTACGACGCCTTGCTTAGCGCTTCTCGGCTAGCGCGGTGCTTGGGCAAGGGCGACGCGATAGTCGAAGGCTATCGAGCCGAAGCGAGCGACATGCGCGCAGCCATCCGGCGATACTTCGAGGCGGACGTGGAAGGCTTTGCCACATATCGCTACTACGACGGAAACACGATCCTGCGAAGTTGGATTTGCATCCCGCTTTGCGCGGGCATGAGGGAGCGTGTCGATGGAACCGTGAGGGCACTGTGCTCGCCGCGGCTCTGGATGGGCAACGGCCTGCTTACGCGCGCGGGCGAGAAGACCTACTGGGATCGTTCGACGCTCTACGCGCTTCGCGGCGTCCTGTTCTGCGGGGCGGTCGAGCAAGGCATGTCGAAGCTAATCGACTACTCGCGCGAGCGATTGCTGGGTGCTCATGTCCCCTACGCGATCGAGGCCTTCCCGGAGTTCAATCAAAGCCACCTCTCCGCGGAAAGCGGCCTCTACTGTCGCGTTTTCACGGAAGGCCTCTTCGGAATCGTGCCGACGGGGCTACGGCGTTTTGGATGTACGCCCCGACTCCCGCGGGGTTGGAGCCACATGGCGCTGCGCCGGATTCACGCATTCGGGCGCGTGTGGGATTTGGAAGTGTCGCGCGTCGACGGCGGAATCCGGGTCGACATCTCCAACGCAGCCGGACGAAGGCTATACGCTCGCACGCTGCCCGACGGCGAGCCGCATCTGATCGACCTGCGCGCGACGGACTGACCACCGACGAGTCGCGCTTCCGGGCTCGCGGCACACGGTCCCCGCACAACGCGCCAACAGCCCTCACAGGGTTGCGGGCTGCTTCTTCGGCACGATCAGTACCGTGATACCGGACTCGATCCGATAGCGGTTGTCGGTCATACGCGGGATTGCGTCCGCCTCGCCGGCGTCAGCGAGCCAGGATCGGATGCCGCTGATGCGTTGGGCTTTGGCGTTCGCGGCCCTGGAGTCGGAGGGATCCGACTCGATGCCTTCCGGATTGAGAATCAATTCGCATAGCGTGGCACAATTCGATGGCGACGGCCGCGGACTTGGCTTCATCAGGTGGCGTTTGGTTTCGAACACGCCCGTGTTCTCATCGATGCACCAATCAGCGTACCGCCTGCGGAACTCCACTTCCTTGCGCTCGATGGGAAACTGCTCGAACGGCCCACCGGTTTCGCCGGCCCAGACGGTCACCCAGTCTGGGGAGGCGTTTTGGATGTCACGGAAGTACTGGCGCAGCTTGACCGGGTCTGCGTTGAACCCCTCAGCCATGAACTCGTCCGACGTGAAGTAGCGCCGAAACTCCTCAATCGTCTTGACGTTGACGACGAATTGGTCACGGGTCCAGATGATCGCGTGTGTCGGCCGTCGTCGACGGATTTCAGATAGCACATGGATCGAAGCGGTCTGGTCCTCTTTTGCCCATGGGACTTGGCCCAGATGATAGTCCCACAGAATGAGGTCACGGAGTTGCACGTGTTTCTCGAAGTGTTCGACAAACGCGGCCCTCGAGTGGAACAACTGCTCATCTGCCCAGATTTCGACGGGTGCGGCCTTGAATGTCTCGCGCAAGTCTTCGATCAGGTTGCGGCTCGGGAACAGAGGCGTGGCTACGACTGTGAGATCTCGGAAGGCGCACTCCCGATGCGGGACGTATCCATCGTCATGCCACTGAAGAAAGAACTTGGCGCGCTTCTCCAGCGACCTGTAGTCGTCGTCGACGATGATAGCTTTCATGTGACCACCAGCCCGATCTTGTAGGTTGCTGTCAGTGTGGATTCCTCGGGAGCCTGGGAATCGTTGAACTGATAATTCAGTTGAGTTCGCGTGTGCTCCAGCGCGCGGCGCACAAGCTGAATGCCACCGTTCCGAGCCGCGACCGCCTTCATCACGTCCTCCTCCGATCGCCCGCGAAGGGAATTGCGCACGTGAACCACCGGACGACCGTCCTGTGCCCGCGTCAACTTGACGCTAACCGGGCCGTGGGCCCGGTGTTTCAGGGCATTAAGCAGCATCTCACGGATCGTCGTTTTCAGAATAACGACCGAGATTTCACAGTAGAACGTGTCGAGCGAGCTCGTGAATTCGATCAGGCTCTCAGGGTCCATGATCCGTGAATCACTGCGTAAGGAGACGTTGTAGTGCTTCGCGTCCCAACCCATGACCATCTTCCAGCGATCCACCTCGCTGCGCAGGATCGCGGCGATATCAATCATCTCCTCCTTGACGACCAGTTTCGCGTAGCCCGCGTCGGAATAGATGTGCTGAATCAGTGAGAGCTGTTCCATGACCTCATCGTTAAGGTGGCTGCAGACCCTAGGCAGTTCGTCGAGACGTGCCTGGTTTCCGTTTCGGACGGCCTCCTTGACCAGTGTACTGACTTGATCCAGATTACCTCGCAACACGTGCTGAAGCGCGGACCAGAGGGTAACCGCTTCGTGCAGCGCGGCGAGGTCCTGTCCCTGGAAGACGACGTAGCTCTCGTCGTCCGCTAATAGGTGAACGACAGCTGACGCATGCCCGTCTGCGTCCCCGACGTCGTCGAACTGCATCCGCTCAACGCGCACGCGTTCACCATTGCGCAACCTGCACTGATGGGCAACGTGCCCCTGCTTTGCGCCCGGGACGTTCGTGCTCCATCGCCCGTAGCTCCTTCTGTCCTCCTGGTGCAACGCTGTTTCCAGCGGCTCGCCGACCTGAATCTCGGGGATCGGGTGCGCCGTGCCCTCGAAGGCGCTGAAAATGACGCGATCTCTCTCGTCAACCACGATGGCCGCCTGTCCCAGCGACTTGCGCAACTTGGCAGTTGACCTGCCGACGAGACCCAGCCCGACCATGCCGCCGAGAAGTGGACCTTTGAGGAAGATGCAGGCGACAAACAGAGCTGAATTGAGGCGTTCCTGCCGCTGAAGCCCCACCTCCAGAACCTGGACGAGTTGCACGGCACCATACACCAGCATGGTCCACAGCAGAAACCTGGCTACGAGCCTCTGCCGGAGACGTGAGTACGACTCCACGAAGAACATACCCAGGCCGAACATGGCCGATGCGGACATAAGTGCTTCCGGGAGCGAAGCCCAACACATTCCCACGCCGGACGCCGCCTGCCGGTGCTCTTCCGGGCGGGCAATCAGCACGATTCCGACGGCCAAGAGACCCGCGCAGAGCCCGCACGGGAAGATGAACGCTGACCATCGATCGTAAACGCAGCCGCGAAGGCGGCGCCAATAACTTGCCACGCCGAACATGATGCACGCAAGCGTCGCCACTTCGAGCAGAAGGACCGCGAGCTGCAAATACTGCGGACGCGCTGGGCCGTGGAGTGAACCATCAGGATGGATGAGCAGAACCAAATACTCGATCGCCCAGAAGAGAGCGAAGCCGGTGAGCCACAGCAACAGCGGGCTGACAGCAGCGAAGTGGCCGAAGGCGATCGGATGTCGATGCCTGACCTTCCAAAGGCAGTAAAGGCCCAGGAGAAGCACGGCCAAGTTAACCAGCCGTGGGCCTTGCGTGAGCATGAAATCCAGAGCCGTCAAGGCTGACGCCTCCATCGAGCGCTACCAACACGATGTCCGAAACAGGTAGTATGTGTACCACGCCATGGGATTTATGTCAACTAAGAAATAAGAAAAAAACTACAGATGTGCCCAAAGGAGAAACCGCGGGAGTGTGTCGCAATCAGCCCGTACGGCAAAATGAGAAACTACGAGACATTTTCTCTTGACGGCAGAATCGCTGTTTGGTACCGTGCTGCGGTCTCGGGAGGTCCGGATGTGTGCGTCAGGTCTCGGATAATCCTGTTGAGTCTTCCCGCTTTTGCGGCGGCCGGCACCAGCCGGTCTACCGTTACAACTCCCTCGAACTGCGCGGTCGCTGTCGCAGCAGCCACAGCACCCAGTCCCGGGGACCTCGCGGCAGAACCGGGTCGAGACCCCACGGACGTCGGCAGCGCGCGCCGGGGGCTCGCCGCTGCGGGCGGAGGCTGGCGCGTCACGCGGCGACAGGCCGGGTTGATCCTCTGGCGGGGCGTAGTCGGTGTATGGGCGGCGGTGGTCGTATACGCGTTCGGCCCGTGGCATTGGCGAACGGCGCGTGATGCGAGCCGGCGCGCGATCGCGCTGGAACCGAAACTCCGCGACATGCTCCGGACGCGTGTCGGCGCCAGGTCGGCCTTAGCTCCGCTCGTCGATGACGCCGTGGACATCGTGATCACCATGGCTCGACTCGGCCGGATTTCCGCCAGTTGTAACCCGCTCAAGCCCAGCAAAGTCTACGGGCCGTGCCTCCATCCCGCGCAGCTTTGGCTTCATGTTTGCCTGTGTGACCCGCGCCGGACTTTTACGGAAAGGCTCTGCCACGAGGCAGGGCACGTGCTCCTCGCCATCCGCGCGAAGCAGAACAAGGGGAGAGACGACTTCGCCCGCGAAGCGGCCGGCAAGATCCCCGACGACGAGGAGTGGGAAAACGAAGAAACGACGCGACGCCTTACCGATCCGAGAGACCTGGTTCGCCGCGCGCTGCTTTGGCCTGACAAGATCATGATCCGGGAGTACATCTTCCGCCCCGCCAGGACGCTCGTCCTCGCCGCGGCATTCGTGGCCGTGCTCGTCTTGTTTGCGGGCTGGCTCCACTCAGGTTAACGGACCTCGTGTGACGTTACCGCCGGTCCGACCTGTCCGGTCGCTCGCGCTTGCGCGCTCTGCGTAGCAGGATCTCCACGCAGGTAAGTCCGATCACCGCAACGACAACAGCGCCCACCGTGGAGAACCGCACGGTGACCACGGCAGCTGCGGCCGTCAGGACCGTAGCCAGCACCGCGAGTCTAGCGTTTGAATAACGTGTGCTGTGCATTGCCTGCCTCGGCGCGGCTCTCGGCGAGTCGAATCCATTCAGCTGCGCGCGTCCGCTTTCTGCAATATCGGTGGCACCCGGAATGATTGTAGGCTTGCTGGTTCGCACGTCGGAAGCTGTTTCTTGAGAAAGATTCAAGGTTGTCCTCCAATCATGCGCACGGGCGAGAACAAACGGATCTTATTGGCAATGCGGCAAGTCGGCAAGCACACCATTTCCTATAGAAGGGTCCTATCACCGCCCAACTGGGGTATATTACGTACCTCCTCGGCGGTGGGCCCCGGTCTCCGTCACACACCGATGCGTATGACTCGCGCCCGTCAGATCGGTCGACGCTGCTACCGTCGACCCCAGCTTGATCCAACGCCGTGACAGAACCTTCCCGCCTTACGATCTATCGGTTCCGTACGAGTGGCGAGGGGGCCGGCAGGCGAGCGATGAGCCGCCTCGCTACCCTCGCGTCAGACGTGCCACGTAGTCGCCACGCTCCTCCTGACGTACAAGTTCGCGGTGCCAACCGGCGGAGGCGGCGTGTTGGCCCAGTGTCTCAGCGTCAACCTGAAGCCAACCGAAGTACTTCCCGGCGACGCCGCGAAACTCCGATTGCATGCGAATTTCGCCCATATATCGACCCGCTTTCCGATTGGCTTCATGATAGGCTAGATCGGACGGATCGTCCGTCTTGCGCACGTCAAGCGAATCCAGCAGCACTTGCCCGCCCGCCGTCGTCAGGTCACTCAGCCGAGCCAGGAACCGATCGAGTCCGGCGATCGAACCGACCATACCTATTCCGTGCCCCATCATCAGCAGCGTGTCGAAGGGGCCCGCCCGGAAGCCGGAGATGTCTGCACATTCTGCGTTCGTAAGACCCCGCCTCTTCATGACTTCGACGGTTTTCGGGTTGATGTCGATGGGTGTCACTTCGAGCCCGCGCTCGATGAGCGCGAGGCTGTGCAAACCGGTCCCTGCGCCCACATCCAGCACCCGGCCGGCGCAGAGCTCTAATGCGTCCCGCTCGATCGGGTTGAACTCGGTCGGCTCGCGGAAGAAGACGGCGACCGGCAACGGAACCGCCTTGCCGTCATCGCGACGGACGATCAACTCCGCACTCGTATCACCGTCAAGGTAGGCCGTCAGGGCCCGCCCGAACGGTTCCATGGCGTCTGAATGCATGCCGTCCGAATGCATGGCTTAGGCCTCAGAGTTGTCCCATTGCTCGCCTCGCCTTGGGCACAACGCCGCCAACCGGCCGAGGCGAGCGAGTTTCCAGGACTTGAACGCGCAAGATCAACCCGGTCAAGGCCGTCCTGAAGCGCCGGCGGCTTACTTTTGCCCCTGCCTTGACAGGGACCGCCCGGCGTCGAACGTCTACTTCCGGGAGGATGCTGATCCTCCGGCACTCGCTCGCGGCCTTGCGAGCCGCGACTGACAACTTTCGGAGATAGCCATGCGTGATTCACGAACTGTTGGCGCAGCGCGGATCAGCGTCGCACTGCTAATGGCATGTTTCGCCGTCGGAACGACGGACGCGGCGCGGGCGCAGCAGACGCGCGGCGCATACACGGACATGCGTGAACTGCCGGCGGGACCGGTCGGCGAGCGCATCACCGAGTTTCTCGAGGTGATCAACGCCAATGATCCGGCGAAAGCGGAGGCGTTCATCAAAGAGCGCTTCACCTCCGATTTCCGCGACTTTGTGCCAATGGAGCAGCATCTCGAGATCATGGCGGACCTGTACAGCCAAAGCCATGGCATGGAGTTCTACGGTGTGCGTAAATACGAGGCGAAGACGCCGCCGGAGGAGGTCGTCGTCATTGCTCGTGCCAAACTGACGCAGGCGTGGCATGGACTCATCATGCACATCGAGCCCGGCCCGCCACACCGCATCGCGGGGCTCTCGTTTGCGCCCGCGCGTCCACCGAGCGATCTTCCAGCCGCCAAGAAGCTCAACGACGCAGAGATCGTCGCCGAGCTTCGCGCCCACCTCGATCGACTCGCCGTGTCCGACGCCTTCTCCGGTACGGTGCTGCTCGCCAAGGACGGCAACGTGATGTTCAAGCAGGCTTCCGGACTGGCCAGCCGTCGCTTCAACGTGCCCAACAAGATCGACACCAAGTTCAATCTCGGATCGATGAACAAGATGTTCACCGGCGTGGCCATCGCCCAACTCGTCGAGCGTGGCAAGCTGTCCTTGGAAGACCCGCTGAGAAAGTATCTGTCGACCGATTGGCTGCCGCGCGACGTAACCGATAAGATCAGAATCAAGCACCTGCTTACGCACACGTCGGGCCTGGGCAGCTACTTCAACGAGACGTATGACAAGTCATCGCGTGCGCTCTTTCGAGCGCTAGACGACTACAAACCGCTCATCCAGGGCAGCACGCTTGCGTTCGAGCCGGGTACCGATTGGCAGTACAGCAACACAGGTATGTTCCTGCTCGGCGTGGTGATCGAGAAGGTCACCGGCGGGACCTACTTTGACTACGTGAGGCAGCACATCTACGAGCCGGCCGGAATGATCAACACCGACTGCTACGAGATGGACCGACCCGTGCCCAACCTCGCCATCGGCTACTCTCAGGAGAAGGCGAAAGGCGGGCCGGTGTGGACCAACAATCTCTACAAGCACGTGCTCAAGGGCGGGCCCGCGGGCGGCGGGTTCTCGACCGTCGAGGATCTCTTCAGGTTCGCCGAGGCCCTGCGCGGCGGCAAACTGCTCAGCCCGAAGTACGCCGACATGGTGACCAGCGGCAAGCCCGACTGGGGTTCTCCCGATTACGGTTTCGGGTTCGGCATCGGCGGCGATCCCGGCGACCGCGTCGTCGGGCACAGCGGCGGGTTCTCGGGCATCAACTCGAACCTGGATATCTTCCTGGACTCGGGCTACACAGCCGCCGTCATGTCGAATCAGGATCGCGGAGCCTCCTTGGTAACCGGGAAGATCACGGAACTGATCGGGCGGCGGAAGTAGCGCCGGGACGGCGCAAGCATCTGCGGCAGGTCTCGTTCCTCGACCTGTCCTACGGGCGTGATATCACGAGAGTGTCATGCGGCGGGTGCCCCGTCCTTCGCGTACTCGCGAAGGGTGGGGTACATGCACCCGGAGGCGGGATGCGCGTCTGCTGGCGTGTCCGGATTGTGAGCGTTCCGGTGGCAAGTAACGCCAGCGTCATGATCGCCAGTCCCCACGTTGAAACCGTGGGTACGGCGGCAGTGCAAAAGTGGGGCGTCGGCGGCTCGGCAGGCGCAGTCCAGCCCCGGCGGAAGAGATACCAGTCGACGCAGTCGACGTCCGTGTCACTGTCCATGTCAACGGCACAACAACCCTGGGCGAGGCCGTAACACGGATTACCCGCGTCGCCCAGGCAAACACTTAGCAGCGCGCCGTCGTCCGCGTCGACATCACCATCGATGTCGAAGTCCCCCGGGATGGAAGAGTCGGGGTCGATGGCGACGATCTGCCCCGTCCAAGGGCAAAAGGCGCCGACGGTTTCGACCCAGTACTCGAGATTGCCCTCTATGAAGGAGGGCACACCGTCGTATATCTCGGCGCACATGTTGCCCAACCCCACGGTGGCCGCGTGCCAGGACCAGACGTTGCCATTGAGTGTATCGCGGTTGTAGCCCGCATTGCCCGTAGCCAATCCGATCCCCACGAATTGAGGCGGCGCGGTGCCGGTGCAGATGTCGATCATCTCGTCGAGACGGCCTTGGTCAACAACGCGTACGATGTATTGCTCCGGGCCGGCCGTCCGCACCGTGACGAGCGCGGGTACCGTCGATGTGCCGTCGCAAGGACCCGCGGAGGCACGCGAGTCGACAAGAAGGGTCAGAAGCAGACAGGTTATACGCAGTGCACGGATCATCGCCGCACCGGAGCCTATGACCGGGTAAAGGGCCTTGGAGCATCATATCACGACGTTCCGGCTGCCGGACGGTGCGCCTGGATCATTCAGTCGGCAGGGCGCACGAGCCACCGTGCTTCTCGTGATAGTCCTGATGGTACTCCTCCGCTTCGCAGAAGACGCCCGCTTTCTCGAGTTGCGTGACGATCTTCCGATCACGGAAGCGGTCGGTCCGCTGAAGCTCTTCCACGTAGCCGGCCGCAAGCTTCAGTTGCTCATCGTCGTCGACGAAGATGGCAGAGCGGTATTGCGTGCCGACATCGGGACCTTGGCGGTTGAGTTGCGTGGGATCGTGGAACTTGAAGAACCACTCCAGCAACTTGCGGTAGGGGGCTTGCTTCGGATCGAACGTCACGCGCACCGTTTCGGCGTGTCCGCTCGTGCCGGAGCAGACCTCCTTGTAACTGGTCTTGTCGTTCTTACCGCCCATGAAGCCGGAGACGGCGCTGATGACGCCGGGCACCTGCTGCAAGCGGTCCTCCAGGCCCCAGAAGCAGCCGCCGGCGAAGTAAGCCGTCTCGGTGGGGATCGGCCTCGACTCGGACGGCAACTCCACGCCCTTCGCAAAGAAGCGGAGCGCCGCGGAGTTCATGCAGTACCGCAGGCCAGTCGGATCGGGGCCGTCATCGAATACGTGTCCGAGGTGCGATCGGCACCGGGCACACTGCGTTTCGACCCGAACCATACCGTGGCCCAGGTCGCGCTTGTTGTGAATGTGGACCGGGTCGAACGGCTGGAAGAAGCTCGGCCAGCCCGTGCCGGATTTGAACTTGGCCGCTGAGCTGAACAACGGTAAGCCACAGAGCCGGCAGACGTAGGTCCCTTCTTCCTTGTTGTCCAGCAGCGTGCCACAGCCCGCCCGCTCCGTCCCGCTGTCGAGAAGGACTCGGCGCTCGTCAGGCGTAAGAGAGGTGGCGAGTCCGTCGATCCGCTCGGCCGAGAGCGGAGTGATGCTGTATCCGCTTTTCGAGTAGGTCATTGCGCGATCCGTCTGGCTCTTTGCGGCGCGAGGGGAAGGCCGTGCGTCCGGCGGCTTCACCACGGGTTCACCCGCGCGAAGCGCCACCAGCGCGATCGCCGTTACCCCGGCTGCGGCAAGGAGTGTTGTCTTGTATTTCGTCATGCCGGACCCCTGCCCGTGTATCTTCCCGTTGCAGCACGTGCCCCCGGGAGCTTCCAGCCGGCGTCTCGAAACCGAAAACCCCTGACGGGGCCGACCTGACGTATTCCTGCTGCGCTCGGGTGTCGTGGCGGCGGGCGGGCCATCCACGGCTTCCACTCCATTGTAGTTTCGGCATCGGGAAGTGGCCATGGGCTGCCCGCGGGACGACGCTTCCGTCGAATCGAGCGGGGTCCGGCACATTTCGCGGACCGCCGGACGAAGCTTGCGCCGTGGCCAGGACAATTGGCTATCGGTGAAGGGCATGAAAAGGCGCCTCGCCGCGCAAATGAACGCGACGAGACGCCGACGGAGGGAGGGTAAAGCCCTCATCTGCATACAGCGTCAACGGTCGAAAAAGCTGACGCTGAAAACCCGGTTTTCTTCAAAAGAGGCAAAAACCGTCTGTGGTGGACTCCCAAACGGGACCGATCGGCCTCGCCCGGGTCGTCGTGGTGTCGGCGGCACCTGTCCAGGCTGGGTAGGCTGAGCATGGACCGCTGGTGTGGAGAGGGCGCTCGGGCTTCGGGTATGGCGGGCTTGCGCGTCCGCACGGTGAGGTCGCCAGCCGGGATCGTGGACACGTGGTCCCGTCAGAGCGCGTCCAGTAGGAATGAGGGGCTCGTACTGCCTCCGCCACGGGCGCCGCCCGTCTAACCATCCGCACTCGGCGCGGAATCAGGCCGAGGCACGGACGCGGCACTGGCGTCGGGCCCGGCGTCCACATCGCGGAACAGCAACTCCCTCCGTCGGCGTGCCGGATGCGTGCGGGCCGTCCGAGTCTCGAGCATGCGCCCACCGCGCTAACGTACGGATGTGCGATGGCAGGGCGAGCCCCTCTGCTTATAGTAAGGTGTGTCTAACGGCCCAACCGTTCGCGAAAAATCGGTTTTGTGTCGAGATTCTCGGCGTGGCGCGTCGAACTGAGCCTACGCATCGTCGTCGAGGATTCGACGGACGCGCCGGAGCAAAGCCGTGGGGCCGAAGGGCTTTTGGAGGAACTCTACCTGCTCGCCTGCATCCCGTGGTGCCTCGATGATGTCAGACGGGTAACCCGAGACGAACAGGGTCCGCATCTGCGGGTAGCGGTCGGACAAGGCTTTCGCGAGCTGCAGCCCGTTCATCTCCGGCATGACCAAGTCGGACACGAGCAAGTCAATCGGCGTATCGCGCTCATCGGCGATCCGCAGGGCCTCCCTGCCGTGACTCGCCACCAGAACGTCGTAGCCTCGGGACCTCAGCGCGGCGCAGGTGACGTCGCGCACCATCGCTTCATCTTCGCAAACCAGAACGACTTCGTCGCCGCGCGGAACGTCCTTCGACGTGGCGCCTTCAGGGTGAACACTCTCGCTCTGCGTGGCCGGAAGGTATACACTGAAGGTCGTCCCCTTTCCCGGCTCGCTTTCACACGTAACGTGCCCTTCGGCGCGCGTCACGACGCCGTACACCGTGGCGAGCCCCAGCCCCGTTCCCTTCCCAACGGGTTTGGTCGTAAAGAACGGCTCGAACATGCGACTCATCGTGTTCGGCGTCATACCCACGCCGCTATCGCGCACCGTGAAGACGACATGGGGACCGGCCCGCGCGCCCGTGTGGGCCGTCACGTGCGCGGTGCTCAGCTCTGTGTTGGCGACGTTCACCGTGATCGTGCCTCCGTCGGGCATGGCGTCGGCGGCGTTGACGACGAGGTTCATGATCATCTGTTCGATCTGGTTGGCATCGGCGCGAATGTGCGCGACATCCGGTTCCGGCTCGAAGCTGAGCGTGATGTGCTCCCCGATCAAGCGGCGAAGCAGGCTCTGCGTGCCGGTGATCATGGTCACCGGATCGAGCACTTCTATTCTCGTCACCTCCTTGCGGCTGAACGCCAAGAGCTGCCGCGTTAACGTGGCGGCGCGCTGCCCGGCGGTCTTGATTTGCTCCAGGCTGACGACGGTCCGCTCGTCGGTCAGGGCGGCCGCCCCCGGCATCGACGTGGAGAGCAGCGTCTCGGCGTTGGCGAGTATGACTGTAAGTAGGTTGTTGAAGTCGTGCGCCACGCCGCCGGCCAATTGACCGAGCGCTTCCATCTTGTGTACGTGCCGCAACTGGTCCTCGAGCCGCTTGCGCTCCGTGATGTCACACCAGACGCTCGACACGAGGTTGCTACCGGGAATCGACAGCTTCTTCGAACTGACGAGGCGATCGCGGATGTCGCCGTTCTTCGTCCGGTGCCGTGTCTCGAAGATGTCGCTTCCTTCGTGCATGATCTTCCGGACGTGCTCGGTGACGTCGTCGGATGATTCGATGGCGTCAATGTCCGCGATCGTGAGCTGTTGGAATTCCTCACGTGTGTAACCGAGGTCCCCGTATGCACGGTCGTTGAATTCGACGATCTCCCCCGTGCCGCCGTCGATGACGACGTTGGAATCCAACGACTGCTCGAACAGCGCGCGGTACCGCTCTTGGGATCGGTGCAGATCCTCGATCGCCTGCTTCTTTGCCGTGATGTCGGAAATCGTGCCGAGGAACCCGCTTGGCTCACCGGCTGCATCTGCAAGAAGAATCGCATTTCCGCTGACCCAGGTGACCTTCCCGGCGCGAGTCCGAAACCTGTAGTCGAGTTTGAACTCCCCACCCGTCCGCGCGCACTCGTACCAAGCGGTGAACACGCGCTCGCGGTCATCCGGATGCAGGCCGGCCGCCCAGCCGGTGCCTCTCGCCTCGTCCGGAGTGAGCCCGGCGATTTCGCACCAGCGTTCGTTGACGAAGAGGCAGTATCCGTCGTTGTCAGCCTGGAAGATGCCCACCGGTGCCAGGGAACTCAGCCGGCGATAGCGTTCCTCGCTCTCCCGCAGCGCCCGCTCGGCCTGCTTCTGTTCCGTGATATCGCGCCAGATGCTCGCCGCAAGGTTGTGCCCGGGCACGGAGAGCACTCTGGAACTGATCAGCATGTCCCGCCATTCGCCCGTCTTGGTCCTGTGTTTGGTTTCCAGCACGTTGTGCGGGCCTGACGGGGTGCGGGCGATGTGCGGCGTGATTTCGTCCGTGTCCTCGGCTGCCTCGATGTCGGTGAGATTGAGTCCCTGGAATTCCTCCCGCGTGTAGCCGAGGTGCTCGTGGGCCCGGTCGTTGAACTCCACGATCTCGCCGGTGTCGCGATCGATCACGACGAAGGAGTCCGCCGCCTGCTGGAAGACGGCGCGAAAATAGGCTTCCGTCGAGTGCGGTGGCGTCTCGCGCGCCGACTCGGCCTCCACCTGCATTCTCCGCAGCTCCGCGTTTTGACGCTCAAGCGCAGCTTCGCGGGTCTGGAGTTCGAGGAGCAGCCTCTCGATGTCCTCGATGGCCATCGTGGCGAGATCGCCGTGAGACCTGGTCGACCCTTGCGCCGATACACTACCCGCGTCTTGTACCGGTCCGGCAGGGTCCGTCCCTTCGCCCATCGTTCCGGCTCCTCGCGTCGCGGGCGCCGGTGCAACGCTCGCCTGCGACGGTGCGGTAGCGCCCCCGGCTTTCCCGTGGAAGGACCTGCGGCGCCAATCGCTCAACCAGACGTTCCATCCCCGCGAGGGTGAAGTCGCCGTACTCTTCTCGGCGCGCGGCGATGCGCTCTTCGCGTTTCTACCACTTACTTTGAGGCCGCTGCGCCTGTTTACCACCTTAACTTATCGGACAGTCGGTGGCCATGCTTCGCCGTGATTACTTTGCAGTGCCCACCCGCACGTGCCGAGGCGGCGCGAAACGCGGCGTGTGTCGCAGGCAGTGAGACAAGTCTCCTCCCCCCCGGTCCTGCTTGCCATCACGCGTGGGCGGCGGCCAATGACGTATGAGATGGTGGCGGGGCGCCCGGATTTGAAACTTCCGACGATCCCGCCGGGCCTGATGCTGGCCGAGTATCCCTGTGAGACGTTCGTGAGCGCGGGTCTTCTCAGGCCTGAGAGGGGCCGGCGTGAAGGTGGAGGGACCCGTAGGTGTTTACCCTGATCGGATAGTCTCCGCGGCGATCTCGGTGAGTCCTGAGGATTGAGAGGCATGAGCCCTGTGTAGCCGGGCGGCTCCGAATGAGGAGATGCTCGTCGGCCCCGTCCGCGGGCTACTAACCGGCCGTGGCGATGTCCGGAGCTGTGCGGGCTACTCCACCCGCGTATACGCCCCTTCGAGGAACAAGTTCCAGTGCTCACCATCCTGTGACATTTCGAGCTTGAAGGCGAACTTGTCGGTGCCATCGAACTGGTAGGTGTAGCGGCTGTGACCCATGTGGTGTTGATGTTCGAAGCAGAGGGTGTCGCCGGTCCACGTGCCGAGGGTCGGCGCTCCCGGGTCCGCCCCCATCGTGTCGAACCAGTGCATGGTATAGCGCTGTCGCTTGTCGTCGTAGCCGTAGACGCCGTGACCTTCGAAGCTGACCTTGCCGTCGCGCCGCTGCTCATAGTCGGCGATGACGAAGAAGCCGTCGAGGCCGACACGGGTCGTGAATCGGCCTTCCGAGGCTCCGCTGTTGGGATCCCACGGTGAGGGGTGGATGGTCTCCGCCCCGATCCATTCGCCGACCATCGCTTCGAGCTTCCTGTGGTGTTCCGTGACCTCCGGCATCTGCATGGCAACATCTCCTTTGCGGTGTCTGAACCGTCGAGATAGTAGCGGGGTGGGAAGCTTTCCGGCAACCGCGGCGATTCGCCGATCGCCCACGCGGACACCGGGCCGGGCTGCCCGCGCGCCCGGTCCGGGGTCAATCGGCTCGTGACGGCGAAACGCAAGCCGAACATTGACCGAACATCCGGATTCCGCTAGCCTGTCTGCCGACGGCGGCGGACGTGTGCGGGTAACGCCGTGGCGGTAGGATGCGGCCTCAGAATGAGGCACGCGACACGAGCGACGTGACGGGTCGGGTGAACATAGTCAAGAAGGGAAAAGTGACATGAACGCGAAGGACGTGATCAAGAACACCATCAATATGGGCCACGAGATACTGACGACCTACATCGGCGATATGAGCGACGCCGACCTGATGGTACGCCCCGTGCCCGGCGCCAACCACATTGCGTGGCAACTCGGTCATCTGGTCGCGTCAGAACGTGAGATGATGTTGGGGGCCGGCTGCAATATGCCCGCCTTGCCCGACGGGTTCGCGGAGTCGCACACGAAGGAAACGTCGACTTCGGACGACGCGTCCAAGTTCCACAAGAAGGACGATTACCTGAAGTGGATGGGCGAGCAGCGGGCCGGCACGATCGCCGCACTCGATGCGATCGCCGACGCCGATCTCGACAAGGCCACGCCGGAGGCGATGCAGGAGTACGCGCCGACCGTCGGCTCGGCCTTCAACATCGTCGGCCTCCACACGATGATGCACGCGGCGCAATTCGTGCCCGTGCGGCGCAAGCTCGGAAAACCGGTGTTGATCTAGCGGCGGTTGCTCGATCGGGACCAGGCAAGACGCGGCTGCCGGGTCGCCCGCGAGATTCGGTCCCTGGCTCGGAAGCGATGCCCCACATGGAACGGATCGACGACGATCAGCCTCCGCAACTTGCAGGTGATCCGCCGGCGGACTCTGTGCCCACACGGAACCCGTCAAGGCTGGTGTTCGTGCCGCCGCCGCCGGGGCCGGGCATGCCGCGCCGTCGCCTGAACAGCCCGGTGTCCGCGCTCGTGATAGGCGGCGTGTTGGCCTATTTCCTGATCGTCGTGCGGGGTGGAACGCCGCTGCTGTGGGCGGCGGTCATGACGCCGATCGTGATCGGAGTGGCGGTCGTGCTCGTTATCGCATATTGCCGCGCCGATCGCTCGCATGCGATCGAGCGGTCTTCGTTTCTGGCCAAGCGACCCAACTGGCGGGACGATCCTCTGGCCACGCCGCTCGCAGGCATCTGGAAGGAGCCCGATCGAGTTCCGAAGTCGGCCGATGTGCGCGCGGCAGTAGGTGACTTAGCGGCATTGGACGGCGACGAGCGTCCAATGATTGTCTGTTTCGGCGAAGCCGACGTGCCGGACGTGGGCGACTACCACTTCGAACCGGAGATCATTACACCGACCGAGTCGATTTGGCGCGAAATGGTCTGGCCGATGGTTGCCGGCGTGTTCGTGGTCTTCTGCGCGGTGAGTTACCTGGGCTGGCTTCCCTCATGGATTCCCAGGGCCGGTGCCTTTATTGGCGGGATGGCGTGGTTTCTTGCAGCGGGCGTCTTCGTGCTTGCCACATGGGCGTGGAAGGCGATGCTTCGTCCGACCTATTACCGGATGGCACCGGGCGTGATTCAGGTGCTTGTCTACGGGCCGTTTCGCACGAAGCCCGCGGTCCGTTGCTATCCCGCTGCGGCTGGGACGCTCGCCGTCTTCACGCGTATCCGTAAGAAGCTCGTGCTGAACCTGTCGCGCGGCGATCACGAGGACGTGCTGTACGTGTCACGCATGCGCGATCGGACGCGTGTGCTTCAGCGCGCATGGCAGGCACTGCTTTCGACCGCACCGACGCCGCCGATGAGCGATGACGCGTTGCTTGGCTGAACCGTGCTAGCGGGCAGACGGCGGGCATCGTACCCCACAGGCCCTCCCCGAACGCCGGCCGGCCAGCCTGTCAGGTCGCGGCTAACTGGAGCTGGAGGAGCCGGAAATCGTGTAGGTCGACGTCAGTGTCGCGGTCGACGTCGGCGTCGTCACAGTTCGTCGGGATGGCCGCTTCCGGGCCCCTCATACATCTGAGGAGAATTCTGAAGTCGGCGAGGCTCGTCGTGCCGTCGCCGTTGATGTCGGCGGTGGGCCAGGCCTGGATTTCGTAGGCGCCCATATCGACTACAGGTGGCGTGCCGCTGCCAGTGTCCGGTCGCGTGATGTCGTCCGCGAAGCGGTTCGCCCCGTCCAAGTCGAGCGGAATGGGCTCGGCGGTGTCACCGTCGTCGTCGAGGTCTAGCGCGTCGGCCGGCACGGCCGCGTTGTCTCCCGCGTCGATGCAGGGCGATACGCTCCGCGTGAGCCGCAGGTTGTCGTCGGTCGTGCCGTAGACGTCGTCGGGCCCGTCAGCGTCGAGAAAGTGCGGATCGGCGTCGATGTTGCCAATCCCGGGCCAGCCGCCCTGGATGCAACTGTAGCTAGCGGTGGTGGCGCCGTAGATTTGTGGGCCATTCGAGGCTGTGTTGCCTGATACGATGCAGCCGGTCAGCGTTGGGCCAAGCCAGTTCTCGTTGGTGTACAGCCCGCCGCCGCGCGAAGCCGAATTCCCACTGAACGTGCAGTTCGTGAGCGTTGCGGTGCCGACGCTCATTCCGCCTCCGTGCCCAGCCTGATTCCCGCTGAACGCGCAGTTGATAAGCGTAACGCTTCCGGCACTCATCCCGCCGCCTTGGGCAGCGCCGTTTCCGCTGAAACGACATCCGATCAGCGTGGCGAAATCGCTACTCTGCATCCCACCGCCGAACTCCGCGCCATTTCCGTAGAAGGCACAGTTAATGAGCGTGGGGTCGCCGTTGAAGTTCCTCATCCCGCCGGCATCATGGGAGGCGAAGTTGTCGCTGAAGGTGCAGCCGACCAGAATCGGGTTGGCGTAATAGCCGTACAGTCCTGCACCGCTGCTGGCGTCGTTGTAGCGGAAGTCGCACTCAATGAACGTCGCGTCGCTTCTGTCAATATAGACGCCGCCGCCGCGGCGCCCCGGACTGGCCCCTACTGCACTGCTGTCTGAGAAAGTGCATCGTGTCAGTGTCGGATTTCCGGCGTCGCTGAACATCGCCGCACCGAAGTTGGCTGAGCTACCCGTTACCGTGCAACCAATCAGTGCCGCGTCGCTCTGCACAAGGTAGACGCCCGCTCCTCGTTCGTGGGGAAAGTCGCCGTCGGCGTTGCCTCCAGCGATAGTGAGTCCGTCGAGGACAGTCGTGTCGTCGACGCTGGCACCGGTGACAACGTGGTAGCAGTTGTCCTCGAGACCGTCCGGCAGGATGCAGAAGCCGTCATTCTTGCACAGGCTTCCGAATGCGCTACAGTGCGGCGAGTCCCACGTACACGCGACAGGCACGTCATCGCCGTTCAGGTCGCCGCTGAGGATCGTGGCAAAGGCGACCACGTCACGGTCGTTCGGCTCGCCTCCGCCGGCCAAGCCGCGATAACCGCCGCGTAGGGCGACGCCATTGGCGAGTTGGAAAGTCGCTGTGCGCTGCACTGCGGGGTTTGTCCGCGCTGATGGTCTGTACGTTCCACCTGCCATCCGGACCTGCATACCGCGGCAGGCGGCGGCGCTGAGGGCGTCCTGCAAGTCGTCGTACGCGGTTAGCCACGTCAGACCGTCGCCCCCGGGACCGGCGTCGTCGTCCACGTGGAACACGTCGCATTCATCGGGGACACCGTTGGAATTGCAGTCGGCGCTGGTCCAGTCCTCGATGTCGCAGGCGTCCGCCACGCCGTTGGCGTTACAGTCCAGACCGATCGACGAGGTTTCGTCGACTCCCATGTCCACTCGGCAGTTCCAGATGCGGTCATCGCCTTCGAAGTCGGTGGTCACCTCGCCCGGCAAGGCTTCGTCGTTACCGGCGTTGACGCACGGCGAGCCGTCTTCGAGGCGCACATCGTCGTCCGCCGTGCCGGGAACATCATCGGCTCCGTCGGCGTCCGCGAACATCGGGTCGGCGTCGATGTTGCCCACTCCCGGCCATCCGCCCTGAACGCAACTGTACGTTGCCGTGGCGGAGCCGCCGATCTGGGATCCGTCGGGGGCCGTGTTGCCCCAGAAGATGCAGTTGGCCAGTGTTGAGCCATCGCCGCGTACGTAGTTGAGCAACCCGCCGCCGTCATTGGTGGCCGAGTTCGCGGTGAAGGTGCAGTTTGTCAGGGTCGGATTCCCGGCGTCGTTGAAGAACCCGCCGCCGGAATTGGCCGAGTTTCCGCTAAACGTGCAGTTGGTCAGCGTCGGGCTGCCCGTTTGGTTGACGAAGCCGCCACCGTCAGTGGCGGCCATGTTCCCGGTGAACGTGCAGTTAGTCAGCGTAGCGTTCGCGTTTCCGTCGATCATCCCGCCACCGTAGAGACTTGCCCGGTTTTCGCTGAAAGTGCAGTTAACGAGCGTCGCGGTGCCAACGTTGGTCAGCCCGCCGCCGACGCCGGCAAGGTTCTCACTGAAGATGCAGTTTGTCAGCGTGGCGGTGCCGGCGTCGTTGATCATCCCGCCGTTAAACTCGGCTGAGTTCCCAGTCAAGACACAGTCTACAAGCGTAGCGTGGCCGTTTCCGTTGTATATCCCGCCGGTGATGTGGGCTCGGTTTCCGCTGATCGTGCAGTTGATCAACGTTGGATTGGAACTGTCGACGTTGTACATCCCAGCCCCTTGACGGGCCTCGTTGCCGTGAAGTGTGCAGCCGGTCAGCGTTGGGCTACTGGCATCGTTGTACATCCCGGCGCCTCGCCCCCCGGGCCAGATTGTCCCCGTTGAGCTGTTTCCGCTGAACGTGCAATCGGTCAGTGTTGGATCGCTGGAGTCGTTATACATCCCGGCGCCGTAGACGGCCCAGTTGCCTGTGACGGTGCACTGGATGAACGTCGGCGCGCCGTGAAGGACGTGGATGCCACCACCGCGATCGCTCGGGCTGTCGCCGTCGGCGTTGCCGGCGGCAATGGTGACCCCGTCGAACACAACCGTCGCATCCGCCCAGGCGCTGGTGACGACGTGGTAGCTGTTGTCTTCCAAGCCCTCGGGCAGCATGCAGAACCCATCCTCGCATCTTCTCGCGTAGTCGTCACAATCCCAGTCCCACTTGCATGCGACGGGCACGTCATCGCCGTTCAGATCGCCGCTGAGGATCGTGGCGAAGGCTGTGATGTCGCGGTCATCGGGATTGCCTCCGCCGGCCAGGCCGCGATACCCGCCCGTAATAGTGACGCCTGTCGTGAGTTGGAACGCTGCATAGCGGCTACCGGTTCCCGCGGGGTAGAGCGTGGTCCTGTCCGGTCGGTACACACCCTGAGCCACGCGAATCTCGTCACCCGACCCTGCACTCGCAGCCGCATCCCGTAGGAAGTGGTAGGCGTGCTGCCAGTCGTGTCCGGGCCCGTTTGCGGGTGCGCGTGAGTCGACGTAGATCACCATCTGGGCTGTTGTCGATGAGGCTGTCAGAAGGAAGGCGATTAGACCGAGTGTGATGGAACGGGTCATGGTGTCTCTCCAGAATCTGGCCGAACGCCTCGCGGCCAACGGCCTGTCGCGTCCTTGCGCCCCCGTCGCGGGCAGCCCATCGTTCCGTTCACGGAGAGTGTATCAGGGGGAGTGAGTAAGTGATATAGAAGAAGGGGCCTGTGCCCGGAACATGGTCGCTGGCGCGAGTTTGCATCCGGCTTCCCCGGAGCGACACTACCATGCTCGGTTGAGGAGATCGATTACGCTGACGCTCGGGAGGACACACGAATGTGCGTGCTG
This sequence comes from Phycisphaerae bacterium, assembly GCA_029260055.1. Classification (GTDB taxonomy): domain Bacteria; phylum Planctomycetota; class Phycisphaerae; order UBA1845; family UBA1845; genus JADFOB01. The sequence goes on along the minus strand of JAJDDX010000408.1, from coordinate 3,114 downwards.
TACAAACACTTCCGCGCTTCCTTGAAGAGTTGGGACGAACTCTTCCAGGACGCGTCGGACTTCGCCACCGCGGTCGGGCGCGAGCAACTCATCTCCATCTCGCACTCGCAGGAAGGGATCGAGGGTATCGTGACGGTTTGGTATTGGGGCGAGCCCGAGGTCTGCCCGACCTGCAAGTACAACCTGACCGGCAACGTGTCGGGCGCCTGCCCCGAGTGCGGCAAGCGGCTGACGTAGCCGGGGGCGCCGGTACACCCGGCATGCCTCCATCCGGGCGGCATTATCGAACCTTCACCTCGATGCTTGGTTTGCCCAACCAGAGCGGAGCGGCCCCTCGGACGGGGCTGGCATCGCTGCGCCGCGATCGGTAAACTAGTGCAAGTTCGCGTCCACCGGGGAATCACCGCCTAGCTTGGTTGCAGAAGATGCGCGTGGCATCGCTCGTGTGTGGTTCCCGGGATGTGGGCGGGGAGCTTCGCATTTTGTCCGAGCATCCACATCTCGAGACCTTCCTCGAAGCAGCCGAAAACGGCGAAGCCGAGACCATGGCTGCGCTGATGCAAAACGGGCTCGGCGTGAACACGGCGAATGAGCAGGGACACACCGCGCTTGTACTCGCGGCCGAGGAGGGGCACATCGATTGCGTCAGGCTGTTGCTTAGAGATGGAGCGAAGCCGAACGGGATCAACAGCGACGGCGCGCCGCTGCTATCCGCCTGTATGCGCCCCGACAACGTCGAGGTGATCCGTGCCTTGATCGCTCATGGTGCCGATGTGAACCACCGTGGCGGGAAGAACGCAGGTGGACTCACCGCGTTGATGCACTGCGCCGGTGGCGAAGAGGAGGACTTCTCGGCCAACCTGACCGAACTGCTGAAGCACCGCCCCGATCTCGAAGCACGAACGGGCGCCGACGAGTCCGCGCTCAGCTACGCCGTCTCTTGCGGCGACTTGAAAGCCGTCGACGTGTTGCTCGCCGCCGGCGCGAACGTGAACGCGGCCGTGTGCGGCGGAACGACACTGATCGGGCTCACTTTGGAAAGCGGCGCATCCGGTGTGCGTGCTTGGCTTAGGGTGCTGGAACTGCTGCTTGCCGGCGGCGCGGATGTCGACCTCGAGGACGACCGTGGCCAAACCGCGCTCACCGCCGCTATTCTGCATCTCGAGAACGAAGAGGACGCGCTTGAGGCCGTGGACCGGCTCGCCGCTCGATCTAAGGACATCAATCGGAAGAACCGGCACGGCTACACGCCATTCGAGATCGCGATCAAGCACGGTCGCGAGGCGGTCGCGGTGCTCCTCGAATCGATGGGGGCGAACGTCGACTGAACACGCCCCGTAGCCTGTGCTTCAGAGCGATCCGGGCGCCTTCGAACTGCTCGCAGACCGGTTTCCCTCCAGAAGATCACTTTTCCGGGCCGATAAGAGCTGAAATCGCCGCCGCTGAACGTACGCGCGGAGGCCGTGCGCCCACGCCGTCTGACGAAACCGACGGGCGTAACGTGAAGATGGATGAACTGTACCGCCCGCGGCTGTTGGGCCGGGCGATCTAGAGTGCAATTGAGATGACACGCAGAACCGAATACACCGCGCCTAAGTCGCTGCTCGGCCCGCTCGCGGCGGCCGTAGCATGCGTTTTCCTATGGCCCGCTCTGCTGACGTTCAACCCCGGTGATTGGCCAAGCCCGAACCAGTTCCCGCACAACGATCCGGCGCACAACGCCTGCGGCGTGGTAGGGGCGTGGCTGTCGTACTACCTGCTGCACATCGTCGGGGACGGTGCGTACCCCCTGGTCCTGTTCGCGACGCTTGCGGCGCTGCTGAAACTCATCCGCGGCGAGATTGGCCACATCTGGGAGCGGGCGATCGGGCTTGCCCTGGTCGTGACGTGTACTTCGGTCTCGGTTCACTTGATGGCGGCCCGGGCGTCCGGCTCGCTGCCGGTCGGCAACGGGGGCCTGGTCGGGCACGCGCTGGGCGAACTGATGATGGCGCATCTGTCGCTGCTGGGCACGTGGATCGTGCTCGCGTCCAGTTTCTTCGTCGGGTTGCTGTTTACGACGGAGGGCTGGGTGCTCAAGCTCCCGTCCATGATCATGCACGCCGGTGAAGTGTCCGGCGGGGCGGTCGTGATGGCGCGGCGCGCGGTGGCGACGGCGGCGTCGTCCAGACTACCGAGGGCGGTCACCTCGACCGAAGGCATCAGCGCGCGAGAGCGCGCGGCAGTGCTCGGCGACGACGAACTCGACGAAGTCGCGCCACCGAAGAAGCGACGCGGCCGCGCCAAGCCGATCGTGGAGCCGGAGGAAGAGGAGGAGGAAGAAGAAGAGGAGGCGGCTGAGTACGAAGAGGTCGACGAGGCTGCTGAGGAAGATGAGCCCGACGAGGATGACGCCGACGAGGAGGAAGGTGAGGCGCCCCAGGAGCGTCCAGCCGCCTCGCCGGCTGCGAGGAAGCTAGCCAAGAAGCTCGCCGGCCCCATCGTCAACTTCGCCTCTCCGGCCCGCACCGCCAAGGCCCAGCCCTATCCGAAACAGATCGAGAACTGGCCGCTGCCCGATCTCGACTTGCTCATGGAGCCGGAGTACGGCTTCTCCTCCAAACAAGAAGTCGTGGTCCGCGAACAGGCGAAGATCCTCGAGCGCACGCTCGAGGAGTTCCGCCTCGACGCCCGCGTCGTCGAGATCGACACCGGCCCGGTGATAACCATGTTCGAGCTCAAGCTCGGCGCGGGGATCAAGGTGTCCCAGATCGCCAGCCTCGCGAATGACATCGCCAGGGCACTCAAGGCGCATGCTATCCGCGTGGTTGCACCGATCTCGGGCAAGAATACCGTCGGGATCGAAGTGCCGAACGTCGACAAGGAGCAGGTGCGCCTCAAGGAGTTGATGACGCTTGCCGGTAAGCGGGCCAGCCAGATGGCACTGCCGTTGTTCCTCGGAAAGGACGCAGCCGGCGTGCCGCTCGTCACTGATCTGGCCAAGATGCCTCACGCGCTGATTGCCGGCACGACCGGATCGGGAAAGAGTGTGTGCGTCAACGCGATGATCCTGAGCATGCTCATGACCAAGCGGCCCGACCACGTCAAGATGATCCTGATCGACCCGAAGATGGT
>JAJDDX010000407.1 GCA_029260055.1 Phycisphaerae bacterium | reverse complement strand
TGGGCGTGTCCGACGATGGCCGGCCCCCAGGTACATACGAGGTCGACGTATCGGTTGCCGTCCACATCGAAGATGTAGGGTCCCTCGGCCCTTTCGACGAAGACGGGCTTGCCGCCGACGGCCCGGAAGGCCCTGACGGGGCTGTTCACGCCGCCGACGAGGACCGAGGTCGCCTTATCGAAAAGGGCCGCGGATTTCGAGCGGTTCATGGCTGGTGCATCCTCTTGAAAGCTGGTTTTTGAGTACGTACAGGCCCTATTAGAGCATCCCGCGGTACTCCTGTCACGTTCCGTGCCAGCATCGAGGGCGATAGCGAGGCGGGGTGATGCCGGCAGCCCAATACCGGTGCGCGATGCCTGGAGCTTGGTCCGAGCCCGTTTGCCCGCTGTCGACTAAGAGGGCTACGATAGATAGAAGCCTGAGCCGAGACACCATCCCGCGTGCGGGTAGGCCACGACGACTGCCGCCACGCTGACCGCCGAGAAAGCTATATCATGAGCGAGTTGTTGCGGAACCTCGTTCGCGCGTGCCTCTTCGTTTCGATCTCCGTGTGGATAATCGCGTTGGCTTATGACGTGGCGATCGAGACAAGTGCTGGAGTCCAGATCGATCTCGCTGACTCGGCGTTGTACATGTCCACGTCCAATGCGGAGGCTCCTGCCTTGGAAGTGCGGGGCGCGATACCATTTGAGGTGGTAGGCATAGGGTACGGCTGGCTGTCCTGGGAGGGTGTTCAGTTGCTGGGCGGGTGGCCAAGCTATCGGGGCCATGGCACACGTGGCTTCACCGTCATGGTTCCGCTCTGGCTACCGGCTGCACTCTTCTTGGTCGCGCATCTCGGCCTTGCGCTGCCCCGCAGGCGGCTGGCGAACCGCCGGCGCGCCGGCTCGTGTCTGGCGTGCGGTTACAACCTGCGCGGCCTGCAGGACCCGCGCTGCCCGGAGTGTGGCGTGGCATTCGACCCAGCGGAGCGCCGCCGTGTACGGCCCGTGAAACAGCCACTTTCCGGATGGAAGCGTAGAATCCTGACTGTCGGGGCTGCGACTGGCCTCATGCTCGGGTTGGGATCGGGTGCGGCATGGGTCAAGAGCCATTTCGGCGGTTGGACGAGGCGGGGCGTAGACTCCATCTATCTTCAAGCCGGCCTAGCCGGATATGAACACGACGCGTGGTTCGAGAAGTATTCGGATCCGGTGGTCATGACTTGGTGGGAGGGCGGGCTCGACACCGAACGAGGAGCGTCGGCCGAATGGGCTGTACTGCACGAGTTTACATGCCGGGTGCGGATTCCCCTCTGGCTTCCGACGATGGGGTTCGGGCTGTCGTTTGCCTTGCTGATGCTTGTCCTGATCAACGACAAAAGGGCACGTGTCGTCACAGCGCGGGAGTGAGCATGCCGTTGCCTCAGGAACGTCGTGGCTCTTGGTCTTAGTGATCCGTCCCCCACCCATCGAGAGTACCCGATGAATGGGGCACCCGATCCGCCTCCGCGGATTAGCAGACCCCCCTCTTTCCCCCCTTGGCAAGGGGGGATGAAGAGGGATCGCTACGTACCATGTTCGTCGAACGGGGTGCCTACTTCGCAATCAGTCCGTCGGGCACGGCGGTAGACCTTGGGCCATCCAGGGCATGAACGTGCCCGCACCGTTGAGCAGGTCGATCACGCCGATGATGTCGGACGGATCGACGATGCCGCTGCGGTCCATGTCGACGCCGTAGAATGGACGCGGATTCACGCCGTTTAGGTAGTCGATGACCGCGATGATGTCCGATGGGTCCGAGATTCCGCTCGCATCGGCGTCGGCGGGAAGATAGCCCAGACACCCCAGCGGTATCGGCACGGGGCCCGTCGGCGATAAGAGCAGTAAGCACGTCCAGTGGCCCGGGTTAATGGGCCCCGAGAGTTGCAGCCGCGCCGTCGTCGGCCCGACGGGAATCACGGCGACGACGAAAGGCGGGGGAAACGGACCGGCCGGCGGCACCTGTTCGACAAGGAAAGCGAATGGGTCGAGCGACGGGATGGGGCAGTCGAAAGTGACGTCGACCCAATCCCAACCATATCTGATCGCCGGGCTGTTGAAGTGGTGTGGCTGACGGGCGTCGATAGCGCAGTTCGGCGGCTCACTTTCTATGACGGAGCAGCCGGCGCAGGTGATCGTCAGGTTGCCCGAGCCCGTCGCGGTGCCGTACCCGCCGACCCGGATCTTATACGGCCAACCCTGCACGACACCCGCGACGGCAATCGACGTGAAGCCGGCACAGCCTGTCGCGTCGTCGTTGCACGCGATGTTGGCGGTCGCAGGGCAATCGAACCCTTCGTAGATCGCGACCCTCGTGTCGTAACCGGCGTCGTTACATGTGCTCACGGTCAGAATACCGTTGCACGAGCCAACGTAGTCAAACCAGACGTCCTGATTGACCTGGTTGTCGCCGGCGAAATCGCATTCGGGGTGTCCCGGAAACGCGTCACCGTCCGTTGTCGCGCCGAGCGTGTCGAACGGCGTGACGCCGTCGGTGATCACAAACGCATCGGCGCAGAAGTCGTTCGAGGAAGGACCGCGAACGCCTCGGTCCACTCCGTCGCCTTGCGAGAACAGCTTCTTTGCCGCAAGGTCGAGGGACGTCATGGTTGACGACCCGGCCGGCTTGGTCTCTTGCCGAGTCTCAGCGAGTGTTGTAGTCGAAACCGTTGCGAGTGCCGCAAAATACACGCCTGCCCGCCAAATCGATCCCCTCATGCTTGTCATGGTCTTCGCCTCGTTTCCTTTAGAGAAATGTTGCTGCCGAGTCCGTGTCATGCCTCTGCAGGCCGCGGTCGTATGCCGCGCCAGTCGATCATGATCGAGTGGTTTTGCGGAATCTCCTCACTCTTCCGCTTGCCAGTGAGAGGGCGTTCTGAGATGCCGCCGGACCTGAATCGGGGGCGGTGTATCATCCGACCCGCGCCCGGACCTACCGGGTCAAGTTGATCTCACGCATGCGGTCCTCGCTGCGTGCCATGCGGGATCGTAGCGCGACTAGTGCTCAAACGACAACGACGAAGCCGTGGTCTTTGCCCGTAGGTGGTCAAAGGCGTCGGTTTTCTCGAAATCGCGAGAGCAGCGATCCGACTCGCGACCACGACACGGCAGACGGTACCAGGCGCTGCCACCTAGGCGCCGGGATGTGAAGCTTGGCCAAGATGATGCCCCGGGGACGATGGCGCGGTGCCGTAGGTGCCGACGTGCTAGTTATGAGACGTCACCGCGCGAGCCGCATCAACAGCTCATCCTGCGTCCGCAGTTTGGACGCACGCAGGGCGAAGCGTCAGACGGCATCGCCAACCGCGCAGAGGGCCTCACTCGGAGCACCGGTGCTACTGCGACCGCACGCCGCTTCGCGTTTTTCGTCGCGGCCGCCTTTTTCGCAGCTACCCCGTCGGGCACGGGGGTAGTGTCTGGTTCATCCAGGGCTCGAACATGCCTGCGCCGTTGATCAGGTCGATGACGCGGATGATGTCGGACGGATCGACCGTGCCGCTCCGATCCATGTCGACGCTGGACATGGGGCGCGGCGTCACGGCGTTAATGTGGTCGATCACCGCGATGATGTCCGAGGGGTCCGCGACCCGACTCCCGTCGGCGTCGGCGGGAAGGGAGCCCACGCATCCCAGGATGGTCGGTAGCGGGTTCGCCGGGTGCATGAGTATGAAGCAGGTCCAGTAACCCGGGTTGATTGGCCCGGACAACTGGAGCCTGACCGTGGTCGGCGTCGTGGGGATCGCACCGACGACCTGCGGCGCCGGCGGGCCTCCGGATGGCTGCTGGTCGACGAAGAAATTGGCCGACCCGATCGGCGGCATGACGCATCCGAAGCTGTAATCGACCCAGTCCCAGCCCTGGCTGAGTTCGGGCGTGTACATGTCATGTGGCTGGCGGGCGTCGATCGTGCAGCTCGGCGGCTCACTGTCGAGGGCGGCGCAGGGTCCGCAGACGTCGGGGGGGCAATCTCCGTTGTCGCAGTTCCGATCGTGGCAGCCGAGATAGATGGGGTGGCCGTCCCACCAGTTTTGGCCGTCATCGCACTCACCGTCGGAAAGCCAGTCGCTCGGCGCGCAGTTTCCGTTGCAGTCTTCGACCTCGCCGGTCGGACATGGTACGACGCAGCCGGGCGGCGGGCAGTCGCCGTGGTCGCAGTTTGCTTCCGGGCAATTAAAGTAGATGGCGTGGCCTCCCCAACTCCATTGCCCCGCGTCACACTCGCTGTTGCCGAGCCACTCGAACGGCGCGCAGTTGCCGTTGCAGTCCTCGATCTCATTCGGCGGGCAGAAGCTGATGCCGCAAACCGGAAGCGTGCAATCGCCGTTGTCGCAGTTCAATCCGATGCAACTGAAGTAGATCGGGATATCGCGCCACGTTGTCTGTCCGTTATCGCATACATCGTTGCCGAGCCAATCTTCTGGTGCGCAGTGGCCGTTGCAGTCCGCTGTCTCGCCGGGAGGGCAGTTGACGCTGCAGATCGGCGGCACGCATTCGCCGCCGTCACAGTTCATTTCGGGGCAACTGAAGTAGATCAAGTTGCCGCGCCACGCCCGCTGTCCGTTATCGCACTCGGCGTCGCCGAGCCAGGAGGAGGGCGCGCAGTTGTCGTTGCAGTCCCGGATCTCGCCGAGTGCGCAACCGTTGTCGCAGACGGACGGATCGCAGGCTCCGTCGTCACAGAACATCTCGGGGCAGCTGAAATAGATGGGGGCACCGCGCCACGTCCGCTGTCCGTTATCGCACGTGCTGTCGCCCCACCAGTGGTAGGGCGCGCAGTTGCCGATGCAGTCCTCGACTTCGCCGTAGGGGCAGCTGCTGCAGTCGTCCGTATCCGGAAACTGGCAACAGCAGTCGCAGAAACCGTCATTCTCCCAGTCGAGCGGGCAGTTGTCTTCGTACGCCGTGCCACACCAGCAAAAGAAGCACGCGGGTGCACAGTTCGGGCCGTGCGTGGGGTCGTTCGGCGTGTCGTCGATGGGCTCTAGCGGCCCGGCGGCCGGCTGGGTAGCGGCGAGGGTCTCGGGTCCCGGAAGTTCCGCGCCCGCGGCGCCGGCTGTCAGCGTGAGCAGAATGCCAAGACCGATCATGACCGAACTGCGTTGCCTCATCTTAACTCCCTTTCGGTTGCGTCGTCGGAGACTACCCCGAGATGTCACGAGTCCACGCGACGGGCTCCGCGTCGATACACTGGACGCGGGGTCCGGGCTTGCGGGGTCGGATTGATCCTGCGTGTGTACTCCTTGCACCTGTTACCGGGTAGACTAGCGTAAACACCCCCCCCATGGCAACCATAAAGCCGGTGTCTGCCTCCGAAGTCATTTAGCGTCCAAACCGGCATGGAGCCTTCAGCAGGCGATTCCGTGGAAGACGGTGGCTCGCCGAGTGGTTCCGCGCACAATGGTGCCGCCCGAGTCAGTTGGATCAAATGCTACCATCTTGGCTCTGTTCTGCAGCAGATTGGCGGGTGGAATGGTGCCCGAGGCGCGAATGCGTAGCGGTACCAGCGCGGAAGTGCAGTTTGCGGCTCGTGCTCCGCACGAGCGACATCGGCGCATGATCGAACGCCGGCGGGCCCCGCATTCCCCCCTCGGCGAGGGGGGAACGAGAGGAGGGGCCACGCCCGGTCCGTCGATCGCCGGGTACTTACGGCAGCGGGCACGGCGGCAAGTTTCGAGCCATCCAGGGTTCGAACATGCCGGCGCCGTTGATCAGGTCGATCACTGCGATGATGTCGGACGGATCCACGACGCCACTCCGGTCCATGTCGACGCCGTGGATCGGACGCGGAATGACATTGTTGATGTGATCGATCACCGCGATGATGTCCGATGGGTCGGATATTCGACTCGCATCGGCGTCGGCGGGCAGATATCCCAGGCATCCGAGCGGCGTGGGGACGAGGTCCGCCGGCCACATGAGCTGGAAGCAGGTCCAGAGACCGGGGTTGATCGGGCCTGACAGTTGGAGCCTCAGCATCCCCGCGCTGTTGGTCGTCACGACGACGACCTGCGGCGGGGGCAGCGGGCCGGGCGGTGCCTGGTCGACGAAGAAGTCGGCGGGCCCGACCGGCGGCACCGGGCAACCGAGCGTAAACTCGACCCAATCCCAGCCATAGCGCACCGCCGGGGTGAACATGGCATGGGGCTGACGGGCGTCGATAGCGCAGTGTGGCGGTTCGCTTCCGAGGACCGGGCAGCCGCCGCACTCGGCGAGGGGGCAATCACGGGCGTCGCAGCCGTGCTCCCAGCAGTTGAAGTAGATCGGGACGCCGTGCGCCAACCACTGCCCCTGATCGCAATCGCTGTCGCCGAGCCACCAGTTTGGCGCGCAATGGCCGTTGCAGTCCTCGATTTCGTCGGCCGGGCAGCCGCCGCACTGCGCGGCCGCGCAATCGTAGGCATCGCAGTCAAACTGCCAGCAATTCAGATAGATCGGGATGTTGTTCCAGAGGAACGCCCCGTCGTCGCAGTATCCGTCGCCGACCCAGGACTCGGGCGTGCAGTTGCCGTTGCAGTCCTCGATTTCGCCGGCCGGACAACCGCTCAGTCCGCATTCGGCCGCCGTACAATCGCCGTTGTCGCAATTCAACTCCGGGCAGTTCAGGTAGATGGGGACGCCGCCGTGAACGTATTGCCCTTGATCGCACTCGCCGTCGCCGAGCCACCAGTCGGGAAAACAGTTGCCGTTGCAGTCTTCGCTCTCGCCGGCCGGGCAACCGCTCACTCCGCATTCAGCCGGCGAGCAATCGCCGTTGTCGCAATTCAACGCCGGGCAATTGAGGTAGATGGGGATACCGCCGTATGTGTATTGCCCCTGATCGCACTCGCCGTCACCGAGCCACCAGTCGGGAAAACAGTTGCCGTTGCAGTCTTCGCTCTCGCCCGGCTGGCAACCGCTGCCCCCGCCGCAGTCTAACGTATCCGGGAACTGACAACAGCAGTCGCACCAGTTGTCATCTTCCCAGTTGGGGTCGCAGTCGTTCTCGAACGGCGTGCCACACCAGCAGGAGTCGCAGCCGGCTCCGCAGCCTGGAAAATGGGCAGGGCCCCCGGGCTGGTCGGCGGGTTTGTCCTGGCCGGCAACCGGCTTCGGCCTGGCGGATGCTTCGGTTGCCGAAAGGTCCCCGGCGGTGGCGCCGGTTCGGGCGGCAAGTACGAGCAGGAGGCCGAGGCCTATTGTGATCGAAGTGTTTCGCCTCATTTTTCCACCCTTTCAAGTCTCTTGTGGAGGGAACTCCGAGAAGCCATCCAGACGGAACGAGAAGTGCCGTTCCTCAACACCACACACGGCACCCGGGCAGGCCGGGTTGAGTTGGTCTTGCGTGCGTGCTCCTTGCTACGTGATCTCCATTAGTCTAACTGAAGCGGACCTCGGAGGGCAATAGTATAGACCGCGGTTTCGCCCCAAACTGGTTCAAAACGCGGAGTTTCTCAAAACCGCGAAGGGGATGTTCGCCGGTGCGCCTCTGGCGCCCCGGACGGGCTGCGACTGAGCCGACGGATCACTCCGTGTCAGCAGTGACCAGCAAGATATGGACCTCGCGCGGACCGTGCACGCCGGTGACCAGGATGCCCTCGATGTCCGCGGTCTTGCTCGGGCCGGTGACGAAGGTGGTAGCGGCCGATTCGCATGTCGAGCATCGCTCGCGCTGCCGGAAGTCGACCATGTCCGGAAGGATGTTGTGGTCATGCACGATCGCAATGTGGATCGGCGGGACGAGGAGGCCGCCGCGGCTGCGCGTCGCGCCGGAGCTGACGATCAGCGTGCCGGTTTCCGCCAGCGCCGCGTCCACGTCGGTGATGCCTGCGTCCACGTCGAAGTGGGCGTCGAGGCCGGGCGCCGAGTGCCAGTCGATCACGTTGCTGTTCGCCTCGTTCGCGGCTGCGCTCACGACAGACGAAAGTGCCGGATCGAGGACGCTGACGGCGACGGATCGGCAATGTGCCTCCGCGAGCAGGCCTCGTAGGCATTGGGCGAGATGATCCCGGGTCGTCCGGTGGACGCTCATCCCGGCTGCTCTTGCCTCGTCGGCGAAGCGCCCGACGATGTCCTCGTCGTGACCGCACAAGCGCACGAGCGACTCGTCGATGGCCGGCGGCGGAGTGATCGGCTCGCCACGCCTGCGCCCGAGCGCATCGCTGATCCGCGTGAGGAACGCCTCGCGGCTCATGCCCGTCGAAGCGCAGTCGGAAGCGCCGTGCTCCACTCGTCGTCGGGCTGGAGGATTCACGAGCCGTCCTCCTTTCGTCGTGCATCCCACCAATCGCGGAAACTCGCCGACGGCGGGGTGGGTAGATCGCGGTGAGTCGTCCAGCCGCCGATCCAGCCGACCATGCGCAGGATCCACCGGCGATCGTCGTAGCGATCGCCACCCGCAGTTGCGCCGGCGATGCCTCGCAGGACGACACGCGACAGGCGGCACGCGGCGCGATAGGCAGTCGGGCTTGCGAGCACAGCCGCCCAGACGCGATAGACCCACCGTTCACCGAGCGGCAGAGTCTTCCGCGTTTCCATCTCCTTGCGCAACTGAATCAGGTGTAACGGCAAATCGATATCTACCGGGCAGACTTCATGGCACGCTCCGCAGAGCGAGCTGGCCTTGGGTAAGTCGGGGTAGTTGTGCAAACCCTTGAATAGCGGAGTGATCGCGGCTCCGATCGGCCCGGAGTAGACGGCTCCGTAGGCATGGCCTCCGCCGACTTTGCGAAAGACCGGACAAGCATTCAGGCACGCGCCGCAGCGGATGCAGCGAAGCAGGTCGCGGGTCGGTTCGCGCAGAATCTCGGTTCGTCCGTTGTCAACGAGGACGATGTGCAACTGTTCGGGGCCGTCGTGTTCATGCTCCCGCCGCGGTCCGGTAATCATGTGCGTGTAGACGGTTTGCGGCTGCCCGGTCGAGCTTCGAGCAAGCAGCTTCAGGAAGACGTTGAGGTCCTCGGTCCTCGGGATGATCTTCTCGATGCCGACGACGGCGATGTGGACGCGCGGAGCGCTGACCGACAGTCCGCCGTTGCCCTCGTTGGTACACAGCACGAGGGAGCCGGTGTCCGCCACGATGAAATTGGCGCCGCTTATTCCCAGATCGGCCCGGCGGAACTTCTTGCGCATGTGCTGACGCGCGATCATCGTGAGCGCGAGCGGGTCTTCGGTGTAGCCGGTGCCGAGTTCCCGTACGAAGGCCCGTGCGACGGACTTGCGATCCTTGTGGATCATCGGTGTGACGATGTGCGACGGCGCGTCGTCGTCGAGCTGAACGATGAACTCGCCGAGGTCCGTCTCGATCGTCTCGATGCCGACCGCTTGCAGGGCGTCCGTGAGGTGCGTTTCTTCGGTGACCATCGACTTGCTCTTGACGCAGAGCTTGCTGCCGTTGGCCTTGGCGATGGCGAGGCAGATGGCGCCCACCTGCGGAGCGTCTTTGGCGAAGTGAACCTTGGCTCCGGCCGCCTCGGCGCGATCGATGAAACGCTCGAGGTAGACGTCGAGATGATCGAGTGTGTGCCGTTTGATCTTACCGGCCAGCGTACGAAGGGCATCACGGTTTTCGCCGAACGCGGATTGCAGTGCGGCGGTGCGTCGGGCGTTCTTCACGTCGGCGGTGGACGCCACGAGCCGCTGGAGTTGTTCGTCACGGGCCGCTTGATCCGCTCGCGGCGTCATGTCGAACGGCAGGGGCGGGTCAAGAGGGCTCCCGTCTGTGCGTGATCGGGTCGTCATGACGCGGCTCCTCGATCCATGAGGCCTAGTCCTTCCGCGATGATCTCGGCCAGTGACCGGATTCGGATGTCGACCCCTTCACGTCGGCAGGCACCGGCGATGTTCATGGAGCAGCCGGCGTCGTTGCAGATGAGGGTATGGGCCTTCGTGTCACGGATGTGCCCGACCTTCTCGCGCACCATGCCGCCTGAGATTTGCGGGTAGTTCATGGCGAAGGTGCCGCCGAAGCCGCAGCACTGCTCCGTCTTGTCGAGCGGTGCGAATTCGAGCCCGTCGATTTGGCGAGCGAGCTGAGCCGTTTCGTCCTTCATCCCTATGCCGCGGAGGTGGCAGGAGTAGTGATACGTCGCCGTGCCGTCCCAGCGAACGTCGAGCGAAGGCAGGTCGATGTTCAGGCGTTTCACCAGGAACTCGACGAACTCGAACGTCCGCGCCGCGAGCGACTCCGCGGCGCGCCGTTCGCGCGATCCTTCCGCGAAGAGCCCGGGGTAATAGTCTCGGATCATGGCCGCGCACGATCCCGACGGGGTGACCACGGTCTCAAATGGCTCGAAGACCTCAATCATGCGACGAGCCAGGTCGCGAGCTTCATCGTGGAACCCGTTGTTGTACATCGGCTGGCCACAGCAGGTCTGGGCGGCGGGGAACTCGACCTCGTGCCCGAGGTGCTCGAGCACCTTGACTACGGCGATGCCGGCGCGGGGATAGTAGTTGTCGGTCAGGCAGGTGATGAAAAGGGCGACTTTCAACCTCGCACCTCGATTGCGCGCGTCGAGACGCCGCGAGTTCGAGAAACCGCGAAAACCGTCCGATGGCGCGCTGGCTAGTGCCTGTAGATATCGGATAATGGGCTTTTTGCAAGGCGCGACCGGCGGAGGAGCGAGAGTTACGTCGAGCCCGCACCTTACCGCGGAGTGAGCGAACGTTGAATCGTGTGAGCCTACTTCATTCGGCCCGGCATATTCTCGCGATCTTCTCCCTTTGGGTTGTGCTCGCGGGCGTCGTCGAACCTTCTTTTGGACTCGACGGCGGCCCCGCATTGCCACCGCTGCCCCGGGAGCGAGTCGAGGCGGACTGGCTCGTTCATTCGATCGATCGAGCGGCGGGCGTCTTCCGCGGTGGTCGTGATGACGAAGTCGTTCTGGATAACGGGCTCGTGCGGCGCACTTTCCGACTCTCACCGAACGCTACGACGGTGGCCTACGACAACCTGATGACGGGTGCTTCGATCATCCGCGGCATCAAGCCGGAGGCGGTCGTGGTGCTTGACGGCAAGGAGTACGCGGTTGGCGGCCTTGTCGGGCAGGAGGAGTACGCCTATCTGCTTCCGCAATGGATCGACTCTATGACGAGCGATCCGAGTGCGTTCCAATTCACAGGATACGAGGTCGGCGAGATCAAGGAGCGGTTCCCGTGGAAGCGGAAGCGATACTCAGCCGATCTGCCGTGGCCGCCGCGGGGAGCGAGCCTGACACTGCACTTCCGCGGGCCGGGCGAGATGAAGGGTGTTCGTGTCTCGATCCACTACGAGGTATACGACGGAATACCGCTCATTTCTAAGTGGCTGACGATCCGGAACGGCGGATCGAAAGCGGTCAGGCTGAACTCGTTTACCAGTGAGATCCTGGCGGCTGTCGAGTATTCGGCGGCGGTCGAGGACCCGCAGCAATGGCAGCTTCCGGACATTCACGTTGAGAGCGACTATGCCTTCCACGGCATGACGCCGATCAGCGCGAACGAGGTCGTGCATTGGGTGCCCGATCCACAGTACGCCTCGCAGGTCAACTACAAGCGTCTCGCTCCGGTCATGCTGCAATGCAAGCTACCGCGCGGGCCCGACGTGGCGATCGAACCGGGCGGCGAATTCGAGTCCTTTCGCGTGTTCGAGTTGATCCACGACGGCAACGAGCGTGAGCGCAAAGGGCTCGCCCTGCGGCGGATGTACCGCACGATCGCACCGTGGGTCACGGAGAACCCCATCCTCATGCACGTCCGCGGGGCCGATCCCACGTCGGTCAAGCTTGCGGTGGACCAGTGTGCCGAGGTCGGCTTCGAGATGGTGATCATGACGTTCGGCAGCGGCTTCAACGCCGAGAGCGACGACCCCGCCTATCTCGCGCAACTGAAGAGCCTTGCGGACTACGCTCATGGCAAGGGAATAGAACTCGGTGGATACTCTTTGCTGGCAAGCCGCCGGATCAGTGATGAGCACGACGCCATCAACCCCGAAACAGGCAAGCCCGGCGGCGCGATCTTCGGCAACTCGCCCTGCCTGGGCAGCCGATGGTCGAACGCGTACTTCCGCAAGTTGACGAACATGTTCGTAACGACCGGCCTCGACCTGCTCGAACACGATGGCTCCTACCCTGGCGATGTGTGCGCATCGACCAAGCACCCCGGACATGAGGGGCTCGCCGACTCACAGTGGCAGCAGTGGCGCAGGATCACCGACTTCTACAAATGGGCACGCGAGCGGGGCGTCTACCTCAACGTGCCCGATTGGTACTTCCTGTCCGGCTCCAGCAAAACCGGCATGGGCTATCGCGAGACGAACTGGTCGCTGCCGCGCGATCGGCAGATCATGCTGGGCCGGCAGAACATCTTCGACGGTACGTGGGAGAAGGCGCCGAGCATGGGCTGGATGTTCGTGCCGCTCGTCGAATACCACGGAGGCGGGCCGGCCGCCACGCTGGAGCCGCTGGCCGAGCATCTCGACGCGTACGAGGCTCATCTCGCGCAGAACTTCGGATCGGGTGTTCAAGCGTGCTATCGTGGCCCCCGACTGTTCGACACGGACCAGACCAAGGCCGTCGTGGCGAAGTGGGTCGGGTTCTACAAGCAGTACCGCGACATCCTCGATTCGGATATCATCCACGTTCGGCGGGCGGATGGGCGTGACATCGATTGCATGATGCACGTCAACCCGTGCCTGCCGCACAAAGGCCTGGCGATGGTCTTCAATCCGCTCGATCGGGTGGTCGAGCGGACGCTGAAACTGAACCTCTACTACACGGGTCTGACGCGGACGGCGTCGATTCGAGAGCAAGAGGGGCCGGCGAAGCGATATGAGCTGAGCCGTGGGTATGAGGTCGAAGTCCCGATCCGCATGAAGCCCAACAGTGTTACTTGGTTCGTGATCGAAGAAGCGCGAGGTGACTGATACCAAGCGAGGCGACGCTCGGAGATGCACGTATGACGACGGAATCACTTACGCAACTCGTAGCTATGTCGAATACTCTGGGGCGACCGGAGAACGACTACGTCATCCTCGGGGAGGGCAATACGTCGGCCGCGGTGGGCGATGGCACGTTTTGGGTGAAGGCGAGTGGAGCCGAGCTGCGCACAGCCGGGCCCGAGCAGTTCGCTCGCGTCGACTTGGAGCGCGTGCTGGCCGTCCTTGACGGTGATGCGGTCGGCGAGGAGCAGGTTCGGCAGCAACTATCCGGCGCCAAGGTCGGACCCGCTGCAGTTGCCGAGCCGTCGATCGAAACGATGATGCACGCGCTCTGTTTGCGGTGTGACGGCGTGAGCTTCGTCGGTCATACGCATCCGACCGCGATCAACGTGCTCACTTGTTCGAAGGCGTTCGAGCAAGCCCTCAGTGGGCGGCTCTTTGCGGAAGACCCGGTGGCGGGTCCACAGCCGCCGCTTGTTGTGCCCTATACTGATCCCGGCTTGGCGCTGGCCCGTGCGATTCGTTCGCGGCTCACGCCCTATATCGAGGCACACGGCACGGCGCCAAAGGCGATCTATCTGGGCAATCATGGTTTCGTGGCGTTGGGGGCGACGGCTCGCGAGGTTGAACTGATCACAGCCACCGCCGTCAAGACCGCTCGCGTTCTCGTCGGTACGTTCGCCCTCGGCGGTCCGCATTTTCCTGGCCTTGGCGAAGCTCACTGAAGCAGGAGCACTCCCGTGTACGGTCAGACCCCCCTCTTTCCCTCCTTGGCAAGGGGGGATGACAGAGCGTGCGCCCGATCTGGCGCCTCGCACGTCCAATCCGCCGTCGCGCCGCGGGCGCCTGATCTGGCGCTGCGCCACACGCGTTGCCTTACGGCTGCCCGGTGAACGCTGCCTGGAGCAGTGCGAAGTCGCGCAGGTCGACATCGTGATCACCATCGTTGTCGGCCGGTCGGCAATCCAGTGTCGTGCTTCCACCGGGGCCCGAAAGGCAATCGTGAGCGGCTGCGTAGTCGTCAAGATCGACCACGTCATCGAGATCAGCGTCACCGGGCAATCGCGTACTTGTGAGCGCGACCGTTGTATCGGTCGTGACCACATCAAAGTGGCTCGGACCGGTGATTGCGTTGAAGTCACCGACGATCGAACTTGCGGAAAGGACGACGAAGGCCGCGCCGGCCGGCGCGTTGAAGCCGTCGACTGCCTCGAAGGCCAACTCGCCGTCGATTGTCGCGGTTCCGGTTACGCTGAGTCGGTCGAACTCACTCGCCTGCATCCCGCCAAGCTCGATACGCAGCGTTCCGGCCGCACTCTGCTCATAGTCGCCCTGGAATTGCAGCGTGCCGGTCGGGCTACCGGGTTCGACGGAACCGGCGGCGCTGGTGGCTCCACCGAGGATGATGCCCGTGCCGCTCAAGACGCCGCCCTGAAGGTCAAACGGTCCGCCGGCCAAGCCCAGTTGTCCATCGACGATCGTCTCGCCGGTGAGCTGCACGAACATCTGGGCATCGTTGATCTCCATGAAGCACTCCGGGAGTACCTCGATCGTTCCGTTGTTCGTGATGCCCGGCGCCTGCGCGAAGAGTCTCAGGCGGCGGTCCCAGTAGTAGGGCGAGGTTGCGCGGATGATGCCATTGTTGATCATGGCCACGCTGAAGGTCGGTCGACCGTAGCCGTGCAAGGTGTGGCCAGGCCCGTTCGTGAAGACCACGCCCGGTGCCGTCTCGGTGTCGCCGCTATCGAGGTACATGTCTCCCGTGCCGCTTATCGTCATGTCGCTGTCGAACCGGAGATGCCCACCGCCGTGCCCACCGCCGTAGTAGAGCCCGATGGTTCCACCGTTGTTCGTCGTCGTGCCGTCAAGGACAGCCGTAGCTCCGTTGGAAAACCGTACATCGCCGAGATTGGTTACGTCGGTCAGCGTTGCGGTGACGCCGCCGCCGCCACAGGTCAACCGGCCGTCGTTGGGTGTGTCGATCGTACCTCCCACGATCGCCGAGCCACCAGCGAGGCGTACTTGGCTGCCGGCGCCGTCCGCGACCAGCCGCCCAGCCGCTCCCTGAGTGACAGTCGTGTGGATGTCCAGAAGGGCGCCGTTTTTGGCGATCATGGTGCCGTTGTTCGTCTTGGGCTTGTCGCTGATACCGACTGCGTAGGGAGCGAACTCTGCCGTGACCGTGCCGTCGTTCACCAGAGCGGCCAGCACGTTGCCTCCGCGCCCGCGGATGGTGTGGTCGGCGGCGTTGGTCAGCGTCACGCCCGGGGCGCTATCGACATCGCCGTCGCTGAGGAACAGCTCCCCGCTACCTTGCAGGGTCACATCCTCTTCGATCCACATATGCGCCCCGCCGGAACCGCCGCCGTAGTACAGGCCGATCGTCCCCGCGTTGTTCGTCGTTGTGCCGGTCAGGACAACCGTGGCCCCGTCGGCGAATTGCACATCGCCCAGGTTCGTGACGTCAGTAAGCGTCGTGGTGACGTTGCCGCCGGCACACGTGAACGCTCCGCCATTCGGTGAATCGAGCGTACCGCCGACGATTACGGCGCCACCGGCGAGGCGTACCTGGCTGCCCGCGCCGTCCGCGAGCACTTGCCCGGCCGCGCCCTGGTTGATTGTCGTGTGGATGTCTAGAAACGCGCCGTTCTTAGCGATCATGGTACCGTTGTTCGTTTTGGGCTTATCGCTGATGTGCAGCGCATAGGGAGGGTATTCGGCTGTGATGGTACCCTCGTTCACCAGGTCCGCGAGGATGCTCCCTCCGCGCCCGCGGATGGTGTGGTCCGCGGTGTTGGTGAGTGTCACCCCGGCGGCCGTGTCGATGTGGCCGTCGCTGACAAACACCTCACCGGTGCCATCGAGGGGCATCGTGTTTTCGAACAGCATGTGCGCCCCGCCCCACGTGCCGCCATAGTGCAGCCCGATGACTCCGTCGTTGAAGAGCGAAGAACCAGTCACGGCAAGGGTCCCACCGTTGGCGATTTGCACATCACCGAGGTTGATCACATCGGTGAACGTGGCGGTGACCAAACCGCCTTCACTGTGGAACAGGCCGTCGTTGGCGGTAAGCAGCGCCCCGCCGATGATGGTTGCGCCGTTGCCAAGGCGAATCTGGCTGTTCGTGCCGTCGGCAAGGAGTTCGCCACCGTTGCTCTGGTCGACGGTCGTATGGATGTCCAAGTGGGCGCCGTTTGTCGCCTTGATGGTGCCGGCATTCGTCTTTGCCGCGCCCGTCAATTCGAGCCAGTAGTTCGCCACGTCGGCGTTGACCGTGCCCTCGTTTTCCAGCGGCGCCTCGATTGAACCGCCGTAGCCGCGAATCGTATGCCCCGGCCTTTGGGTCAGCGTGCCGGGACCCTGAATGTGCCCGTCCGAGTCGAAGACCAGATCGCCGGTTCCGACCAACTCCGCGCCAGCGGAGCACCACAGGCTTCCGCCACCGTACGTGCCGCCGTACCGGAGGGTGATCGTGCCGTCGTTTTCGATGTCGCAGTTAGCCACGCTCACCTGCCCGCCGTTGCGGATGACGAGGTTCCCGGTGTTCGTGAGGGCGGAGCCCACGACCAGGCTGCTCGGATAGTTCTCGACGGCAAGTTCGCTGCCTGCGCCGATGGTGAGCGTGTCGATCGCCGCGGCGTCCACTAAGTCAATTCCGCCGGCGAGACAGTACGCGTTGTCCGCCGCGCCCGGAAAGACCGGAGTCGACCCGCAAGTCAGCTCCCCCCAGTTGTTGGAGGTCCACCACCTGTCGGGGTCCTCCGCGCACAGGCCCGTCGTGCAGGTCTGGTGCCAGTTGGAAGTTCCGCACGTGCCCTGCCACTGGAAGTCGGCGGCGAACGCCGGCACGACGGCCAGCCCCGCCAAAAGAACCGCCGTGAATGTAGCCGCATGAGTTGTCCGGCTTGCGTCGTGTCTGAGCTTCATCGCATGGTCCCTCGAGATCGCCTGAGTTTTGGATTGCGCCGCGGGCTCGCCCTGCGGCAGAGCGTCTCGGCCACGCTCCCGTTGCCCGTTGACCAGAGCGTGTTTCGCTCCGCAGCGCCACGCGGGACATGTGATTTTCTCGGAATCCGCAGCGCCGCCGCAGGGGAGCATTCGGCAGCTCGAACCTGCGATTTGTAGCGCGGCCTCAACACGCTATATTGGCCTTGCAGCGAGTGCGTCGGGATGCCATTGCGTCATGACACGGGGACAAGAAGCAGGAGTAAGGCCGTGGACAAACCAATCGCCGATCGGGTCAGTCACATCAAGCAATCGGACATCCGGCGTTTCTCGGCGATTTGCGCCGCGGTGGGCGGCGTGAACCTCTCGCAGGGCGTGTGCGATCAGCCGGCACCGGACGCCGTCAAGAGCGCCGCGAAGGAGGCGATCGACGGCGACCACGCCATCTACACCAACCTCCGCGGGATCATCGAGCTGCGCAGTGCGGTCGCCAAAAAGATGCGCGACTTCAACGGTATCGAGTGCGACCCCGAGACGGAGGTGGCCATCAACGTCGGCAGCGCCGGCTCGTTCGCCTGTGCGGCGCTGTCCATGCTGAACCCCGGCGACGAGTGCATCGTCTTTTCGCCGTTCTACAGCTACCACGTCAATCTGCTGCAGCTCTTCGGCGTGACGGTGAAGTATGTCGACCTTACGCCGCCGGATTGGACCTACACGCGCGAGGCACTCGAAGCGGCCTTTACGGACCGGACGCGGATGATCCTCGTGTGTACGCCGAACAACCCGACCGGCAAGGTGTACACCAAGGCCGAGCTGCTCGATGTGGCTGAGCTGGCCGATAAGCACAACGCTTGGATCGTGACCGACGAGATCTACGAGTACATTACCTACAATCAACCGCACCTGAGCATGGCGAGCTTGCCAGAGGCGAAGGATCGCACGCTGACGATCGGCGGGGCGTCGAAGACTTTCGCGGTGACGGGCTGGCGCGTCGGCTATTCCGTGGGGCCGGCTGAGATCATCGATCGTATGGCCGTCGTCAACGACCTGCTCTACATCTGCGCTCCGGCGCCGCTTCAGTACGGCATCACCGCCGGGCTGGGACTGCCGGAGTCGTACTACGACGAGATGCGCGCCGATTACCTCGCCAAGCGCGAGCTGCTCGTCGACACGCTGAAGACCATTGGCTTTACGCCGTATGTACCGGAAGGAAGCTACTACCTTCTTGCGTCTTTCGAGAAGGGGCGCTGGCCCAACGCGACAGCCGCGACGGAGTCGATACTTGAAGAAGTCGGTGTGGCGACGGTCCCGGGTTCGGCGTTCTATCGGGACCCCGCCGACGGTGAGGATCAACTCCGCTTCTGCTACGCCAAGCAGATGAGCGCGCTCGAAGATGCCTGCGCGCGGCTTCGCAAGCTCGGTGCGTCGAACAAGTCGCAAGCCGCGTGCCCGGCCAGTCGGCAAGCAGACTAGAGTTACGCATCGCGCGCCGCGTAGCCGGGCACTAGCTTGGCATTGTCCGATTTCGGACGCCCGCACGCGTGGTGTGGGACCGTCCGGCACTCCCCCGCCGGACGGTTTATCGGGCGTGTCCGCCGGACCCCTGCGTTATTCACACACCTAACCGTTTTTCTTCCTTGTAGTTAATGGGGGGAATCGCCATAATGCGACGGTCATAGGGCTAAATACAACTGCTTTTCGGGGAGGGAAGCCGTGCCGCATCATCGGTCTACCATCGCGCTATCGGTCCTTTCGATTCTCGCTTTCGCTTCGTCCACCCGCGCCACGAACGGGATCCTGGGCGAGTGGGAGGCTCAGTATCCGACCTCGACGCTGCTCGATCGGATGACGGCGCAGACCGGCAACCGCTGTTTGCTGTGTCACTCTCCCGATGGCATGAACGAGATTGGAAACTGCTACCGAGAGGCGATCCTCCATCTGGTCGAGGCAGGAAACTCGAGCTGGGACGCGATCACCCTGCTCGATACCGAGGATTCCGACGGCGACGGCTTTACGAACGGACAGGAAGCCACGATGCCTTATTGGCACTCACCCGGCCACGTGGGCTACAACCCGGGCCTCATCGGATCCGAAGGCACGGACCCGTGCGGCACGGACCCGAATGCGCCCGTCACCGGCGGGCCTGAGACACCGCTCGACACGGCGCCGGTCCCGACCATGTCCGAGTGGGGCGTCGCGATCATGGCTCTGCTGGTTATGGCAGCCGGCACGCTCGCGTTCTCGGCGCGCCGGCAGCCCGCGGCCTAGGTTCCGCGACGAACGAGCCCTCCGGTCGACTCCGATCACACGTTGCGCATCTGTTGCGCAGCGGTCGTTCGAAGCTAGATGGTACGCAACTGCTGGTATATGCTTCCCGCCGCCGGTTTTGGCGTCACTTCCCCGAGCCGAGACTGTAGAAACCTGTGAATTCTTCTGGCCTTGGGCCGTCGGTTAGAATAGAAGTGTAACGTAGTCTGTTGGCAAGGCTGGAGATTCCCCAGGCGATGAGCTCGATAGTGTTGAGGAGGCAGCGGGTAATGAACAAGCGGATAACCTTGGCGGTGGCGGCACTTGCGGTGCTGGCGGCGGTCGGCAAGCGGGCCCACGGTCTGGACCTTGGCGATCCGGCTCCGCCGCTGACCATTACCGAGTGGGTTCAGGGCGATGCCATCGATATCCAGAAGGAGAAGGGCAAGCGTGTCGTTCTTGTCGAGTTCTGGGCGACCTGGTGTCCGCCGTGCAAGGTCAGCGTTCCGCTGCTGACCAGGCTTCAGGACAAGTTCAAGAAGGATCTCGTCATTGTCGGCGTGACCGCGCCCGATTTCCGCGGCAACAGCCCCGAAGCCGTCCGCAAGTTCGTCAAGGGGCAGGGCAAAGAGATGGCCTACCATGTCGCGATCGACAAGGCGGAGGCGACCACCAACGCTTACATGCTCGCGGCGCAGGTTATGGGGATACCACATGCGTTCCTGGTCGACCGAGATGGTCGCATCGCGTGGATCGGAAGTCCGCTGGACCCGGCTCTGGAAGAGACGATCTCGAAGGTCATTGCCGGGACCTACGACGTGCGTGCGGCCAAGATCGACGCCGAGTTGCAGCGCCGGCTGCCGAGTGTGATCAGAGCGCTTCAGATGGGCCAGCCCGCAGCCGCCTGGGACGGCCTCATCGACATTCTGAAGCTCGACCCGTCCAACGAGACGGCGCTCGATATTCTGACGGCTGTCCACTCCGATCACATTCGCGATACCCAGGCGTTCCGGTCGTGGGCGCGTTCGTACATCGCCGCGCACAGCGCCAACGCGACCACCATGTATCGGTTGTCTGACGCACTCTGTCGGATCGCCGACCTGACGATGCGCGCACCGGACCTGGCGCTCGAGGCCGCCAAGCACGCCTACAGCGCCGGGAAGAACGATCCGGCGGCGATCGCGGCCTACGCCAGGGCGCTCTCTGAGATCGGCGAACTCGAGCGTGCTATCACGCTTCAAAAAGACGCCGTGGCTGCGGCAAGCGGTTCGGACGCCGAGGCGTACAAGAGCACGCTGGATTACTACAATCTCTGCAAGCAGCTTCAGGGATCGAAGAATTAGGTCGCCTCGACGTCGAGGGCGGCCTGCGGGTCAGTAGCGATTCGTCCGTCCGTCTGCTACGCTGCCTTGGCTTCGATTACCGTTCGAGTTCCTTACGGGTGGGGATGCCGCGCCTATGAAGCCGCATGAGTCATTCACGACGCTGGTCACGGCTGATCGAGAGCCGAGAGCGAACTTCAAGACGCTGCTGTCGAGCGTCCTGCCGCGACCGATCGCGCTCGTATCGACCGTGTCGGCTGACGGCACGCCGAATCTGGCGCCCTTTTCCTTCTTCAACGGCGTCGGTTCGAACCCGCCCGCCGTCGTGTTCTCGCCGTGTACCAAAGCCGACGGCACGGACAAAGATACACTGAACAACCTCCGCCAGGTCGGCGAGTTCGTGGTCAACGTCGTGCCCCATGCCGTTTGCGAGGCGATGAACGAGGCATCATCCCCGTTTTCGCCTGATGTGAACGAGTTCGAGGCTGCGGGCTTTACACCAGTGAAAAGCAGATTCATCCAGCCGCCCCGGGCTTGTGAGTCGCCGGTGCAGTTGGAGTGCAAACTCGTCAAGATCGTGCCGGTGGGAGAGGGGCCGCTCAGTGCCAACATCTGTATCGGCCACGTGCTATGCTTCCACGTCGCGGAAGGCTACCTGTCGCCTGACGACACCGTGGATGTGACGAAAATCGACCTCGTGGGGCGGCTCGGCGGCGAGGATTACTCCACGATTCGCGATCGGTTCGCCCTGGCCAAGCCGAATCCGAAGCGCTGATCCGTATGTCTCGGCGTTTGTCGCGGCGGCCGCCACGCGCTATACTTAGTGCGGTGCGATGGTCACTGATGATACCGATCGTTTGATGGTGGACAGCCCCCGTGGCTTACGAACTACTTGCCAGATTCTACGGCGTTCCGTGCGGCGGCGATCTTCTTTGCGTCGGCGTGATTGTGGCGATCATCGTGCTCGCCGGGTCGACGAGGAAGACCGCCAAGCGGTGCCCGCGGTGTAAGGAAGTCAATCGTCCGCACGCCGTCTTCTGCGCACAGTGCGGCGCCCGGTTGTAGTAGCCGTGGCGCGCCCCACCCGAACCGAAACCGTCGACGCCTTGCCCACCGCTTATCGTGCGGCCATCCGCCGCAAGCTCCTTGGTTGGTATGATCGAAATCGGCGTGACCTGCCCTGGCGGCGCCGGGCGTCCGACCCGTACGCCCAGTGGGTGGCTGAGATCATGCTTCAGCAGACGCGCGTCGAGACGGTCATCGACTACTACGAGCCGTTTCTGCGGCGGTTTCCGACGGTGGGCGCCTTGGCTCGGGCGGATCATGACCATGTGCTCAAGCAGTGGGAGGGACTGGGTTACTATCGCCGGGCGCTTGGCCTGCACCGAGCGGCCCGCCTTCTGCACGACCGGGGAGGGCAAGTGCCCGATACCGCGGAGGCCCTTCGCGAGCTACCCGGCATTGGCGAGTACACCTCAGCCGCCATCGCGTCGATTGCGTTCAATCGTCGCGAGGCCGCTGTCGACGGTAACGTCGCGCGGGTTCTGGCACGTCTGCTGGGTGTTCACGCTGATGTGCTGTCTACCGAGGGGAAGGCGCGAATCCGCGACCTCGCGGTTCAGCTGGTGCCGGTGGCCAGGCCCGGCGAATTCAATCAAGCCTGGATGGACCTCGGCAGTGCAGTATGCACACCCAAGTCACCAGACTGCGACCGATGCCCGTTACAGTCGCCGTGTGTGGCGGCCACGACGGGGCAGGCCGACTCACTTCCAGTTCGCAACGGTAAACGAAGGGTCGTAGCTGTGCGTGTGGCAGTGGCGGTATTCGTGTACCGCGGGCGTATGCTAGTCCGGCAGCGTCCGACCGGCGGCCTGTGGTCGGGGCTATGGGAGTTCCCCAACGTGGACGTGGCAACGGATCCAGCGGCGTCCGAAGCGGCGGTGAGGGGATCATCGGCGACGGGCAACGGAAGCCGGAAGACGCGGTCGACGGCGTGCTCTGCCTCCGATCGCGCGACTCTGGATGCCATAGAGGGCCTGGCCCAGAGCGAAGGCGTCGCGCTCGCGGCGCCACCGAGCAAGGTCGGCACAGTCAGCCATGCATTGACGCACCGCGCGCTTACGTTCGAGGTTTATGAATGCCCTGTTGGCAAACCGAGCGGCGCAGGCGCGAAACGAAGTGGAGGTTGGGTGACGCCGGCAGGCTTCGCAAAGCTCTCTGTATCGGTTGCCCATCGTAAGGTCCACACGCTCTTCGTGAAGCAATCCGCCGACTAGCTCGCCCGAGGGTGCCACTGGTGGCTGGTCCACCAATGCCGGCGGGTGCCCCGTCCTTGCGCAGCAAGGGTGGGGGACGAATGAACCAGCCGAAGGCGTGCGCTGCTGGGGCAGTTCTCGCCACAAGACCCGTCCCCCACCCTTCGGGCCTACCCGAAGGATGGGGCACCCGCCCGAGCCGCGGGCGTTAGCCTGCGCGGAGGTCCGCGCGGACTGAAGTCCGCGGCTCAGATCAGGACCTCTGCCGTCCCATATTTCCCTTGGAATTGCGGGCGGTCTTTCGGTATCATGGGCACAGTGACCGGCTTGATCTGCTCACCCCGGAGGGGCCATTGTGCTACGCACTGCGACCGTCTGGCTTCTTATCGTGATCTCGGGGCCGATCGTAAGGGCGCAGAGCGTTCGCTACGTCGATGACGACGCGGCTCCGGGTGGTGACGGGCTGAGTTGGGCGACCGCCTACGACACGCTGCCTGCCGCGCTAACCGCCGCCCAGCCCGGCGATCAGATCTGGGTAGCAAGCGGGACCTACGTCGGCAACTTCACGCTCGCGCTTGGCGTCGAGATGTACGGCGGCTTCGATGGTACAGAGACGCTGCTGGAGCAGCGCGACTGGACGGCCCACGAGACGATCCTCGACGGCAATCAAACCGGCAGCGTCGTAGCCGGCCCCGCCGGCGCCACCGAGGCGACGCGGATCGACGGGTTCACGATCACGGGGGGAAGCGCCGGAAGTGGCGGTGGCCTCTACCTGTTGTCGTGCTCACCGACAGTGACAAACAACGCGATTAAGGGCAACGTCGGCGTCGGTGGCGGCGGGCTGAAACTCAGCAACTCAAACGCGACGATCGCCAACAACGAGATTACCGGGAACACCGCCACCCACAGCGGTGGGGGGCTCGCGATTGGGGGTTCCGCCCCGATCATCGCCAACAACACGATTACGGGAAACGCGGCGTTGAACTTCCACGGCGGCGGGGTAAGTTGCGTAGATTCGGCGCCAACGATCACCGGCAACCTCATCACGGAGAACAGCGCCGCGTGGTACGGTGGCGGGTTGTCCCTTCATCAGTCAATTCCACCTATCACGGACGACGTAAGCTCGACCATCGCGGGCAACGTGATCTCGGGCAACAGCGTCGGCGACTACGGCGGTGGGCTCTACCTGTCCGATTCCCCGGCGAATGTTCTGAACAACACGATCTCAGGCAACAGCGCCGTCAACTACTCGGGCGGTGGGCTGTACCTAACGCACTCCTCCGCGACGATCGCGAACAACACCATCAAGGGCAACAGCGCCACGTGGTACGGCGGCGGGCTGTACGTCAGAGACTCCTCTCCGATCATCGCGAACAATACCATTGCCGCCAACAGTGCCGGTGGGGACGGTGGTGGACTTTACGTTTACCTACAGCACGACGTCTACTCCCTCGCGATCGTAAACACGGTCCTCGCATTCAACTCGTCCGGAATGTATGGGCACTTGGTTCGCGGCACTGTCGAGCTGCGCCGCAACTCAATCTTTGGCAACGACGCGTACAACTTCAGCGGACTTCCCGACCCGACCGGGACGGACGGCAACGTCTCGGTCGACCCGCTGTTTGTTCGCGAGCCGGCCCCCGGCCCCGACGGGCTGTGGGGCACCGAGGACGATGACTACGGCGATTTGCACTTGTCGCTCGACTCGCCCGTCATTGACGCCGGTGATAACGTTGAAGTGCCGGCCGACGTGGGCGATCTCGATGGCGACGGTGACGTGACCGAGCCGATACCGTTGGACCTCGACGGCTACGATCGCTTCATGGATGACCCACTGACAGCCGACACGGGAAGCGGGGGTCCGCCCATTGTCGACATGGGGGCGTACGAATTCGGGCCCGATGACTGCCGCCACGGCGGCGGGCTGGACCATGACGGTGACGTGGACCTCGTCAACTATGCCGCCTTCGAACGGTGCGTGACCGGGCCGGATGCACAGCCCTCGCCCGGATGCGAGTGCTTCGACCTTGACGCTACCGGCCGAGTCGACTTGGCCGATGTGGCGCTGCTCCAAGCGTCGTTCACCGGCGAGTGAGCTGCGGAACGAACGCATTCGCTGCGCCGCCCACAAGGGACGGCGCTACAGCACTGGCGGCAAGCCACCAGTGGCACCCGGCACTTCGCGCGAAATCCTCCAGTGGCACCAGGCGTCGTTTACGGGGCAATAGGCAAACGCCCAAACGTCGAAGCGTCCAAAAGTCGAAACATCCAAACGAAAGAACCGCGGAGTCCGCATAGGGCACGGAAACTGCGCCCGATCCCGGGCGGGGCACGATGGTCCTATGTGCCTCCGTGTGCTCTGTGATCTCTGTGGTGAGGAACTGAATTCGCCCGTGATGGTAATGTCAGCTTGTGCCCCGGCCCCGACTGCACCGGGCAAGTTGGCGCCGCCCATGAAGGGCGACGCTTCAGCACTGGTGGGCGAGCGACCAGCGGCACCCGTGATCTGCACGTCCGCGCAGGCTGAAGCCTGCGGCTCGGCAAGCAGAAGAAGCGGCTGCTCTAAAACTCGACGAACGAGTAGAGCGAGTGGAGCATCAAGACCGCGAGGGATGCCCAGAAGATGGTCAGGCCTACGTCCCGGCTTACGTCGACCGGCGATGTCTTTGGCCGTGAGCCGATTGCGTACGACAGCGCGGCGATCACGTAACCACTCGTCGCCATCTTCAACGTCACCCAGCCGCTGCCATCAGGCAACCACTGGCCCTCCGGCCATGACGTGGCGAAGTAGTTGCGGAAGAACAGAGCGACCGTGCCTTCGTTCGAGGTCATGAGGAAGGCGACGAGCGAGGCGTAGCAGTTCGTCAAATAGGCGATGGCGGTCAGGATCGGCACGCCGACGATAAGCGCGAAGCCGATGTTGCCGTACAGGTAGTGGCTGGGCTCTGCACCGCAGTTGCGCATGGCGTCGAACTGATGAGCGTACCGCCGCGTGCCGACGTCGGCTGCGATCGACGCGCCGCACTTGCCGGCCACCAGCACCGCAATCAAAAGCGGAATAATGACGCGGAACGTGCTGTATCCGGTGGCGGCCAGGAACTCCTCGGTCAGCAGCGGCACGGTCACTTCGGTGTATGGCAACTGGGCAAAGCTGAAGCTCACGAGCACGAAGCCGAGCATGATACCGGCGATGGCGACGTAGATAGCCGTCGTGCCGACCACGATCATTCGCGTGTAGTACCAGAGGTACCGCAGCTTCCACGCGGGCCGGCGCCACCCGCCGAACACCGTTACGACAAGCTGAAGCAGCGTGAGCACGACCTCGCCGGGCGCCTCGAGCCACGCGAGCCAGCGCGGCGGCGCCTTCAGCGCGGTATCCCTCGGCGTGACTGGTGCCGCCTCGCTTGATGCGTCGTAGTCAACGAGCTGGGCATGAAGCTCCGCCTCGTCCACATCGCGCAGCTTCCCGGTGGCCACATCCAAGAGGATGAGTCGAGGCTGATACTTCAGGAACGGTGCGAAGTCGTGCGTCACGACGATGGTGGTCTTGTCGCTGCCTTGATGGGTGGCGTTGATCAGGTCCGCCACGGATCGCGCCCGGCCGGGGTCCAGCCCGGTCGTGGGTTCATCGAACAGAAGCACCGGTGGGTCCATCGCCATGGTTCTGGCTACGGCGACTCGCTGGCGTTCGCCGCCGCTGAGCGTGGCGGGCTTTGCGCCTGGCACAATCTTGAGTTCATCCAGGAGCTTCTGGGCGGTGCGATCGTCAGCCGCCGCCTCGCGCGGCCGATGGTCGACGGCGAACTGCACGTTGCCAAGCGCCGTCAGCTCATCGAACAAGGCGTGGTTTTGGAATACGAGTCCGACGCGTGGCGAGGATGGCCCTGACGCCCCGGCGACGTCGATCCGGCCCGTGACGCGCAGTGCGATCCGTTCGGGGTCATCCAATCCCGCGATCAGACGCAGCAGGGTGGACTTCCCCGATCCGCTGGGTCCGACCAGGAGCACGAACTGACCTTGCTCGATGGTCAGGTCGGCACGGTCGAACAGCCGGCGTCCGTCCGGCAGCGCAATCGTAAGGTCTTCGATCGTAAGGGCGCGTGCGGGCGTGCCGTCGGTGCTCATGGATACGCACCTCGCAGGCTGGCCGTGATCGCGACGCCGGAGGCAAACGGTGCGTTATCGTCGCCGCCCGGCTCCAGTGTGACCCACGCGACGCGGCGTCCCAGTGCGGTCGATCGAATGAAATGAACTACCTCGGGCCTCGTGCGGCCCGTGTCGTCGAACAAGCAAAGCGCGAGGACGCGGCGGGCCGTCGGCGCGAAGGCCTCGATGAAGGCGTACATCTGCTTCCGCACTCGCTGGGATTCGAGGATCTCGCTTCGGAAGAACTCGGCGGTCTTCGGGTTCTGGGCGACGGCCTCGCGATAGATGACCGAGAGCGTCTCGCGGAGTTCTTCGTCGTGCACGATGCCCTGCCCGATCTTGGCGAGCGTTTCGCTCAGTGCGGCGTTGTCTCGTGCTTCGAGCCAGGTTTTGCGCAGCGCAGCATCGAGCTGGTCCTTATCGTTTTCCGGCATGGTGGCGAGGTATTCGCCGAGCCAGTCGAGCATTTGTTGGTATGCCTCGGCTGTCTTGCCTCTAGCGATGCTCCATCCGATGCTCACCTTCGGCGCGTCCGCGACGGCGTCGTCCATCAACCTGCCGAGCACGGGCGTCAGATGGCGTTCGAGGATGGGGCCCAACTGCTCCTGGATGTCAGGCCAGGCGGCCGCCACTTCTCGCGCGTGTTTTTGCGTGATCGCCCAAAGCTCCTCCTCGTGTCGGTCGAACGACGCTTCAATGTCTCCACCGATCGCTTCGAGGTAGGCGGACGCGAGTTCGCCGGCGAGCGGTGCCCACGTCGCGGCGATCTGCTCGTGGTGATCTTTCCAATCGTCGACGATCCGCCGTCCGATTCGATGTTGGATCTCGGGCGGCAGCAGGGCCGTGACCGCGTCCTCGGCTCCGAGCGGCGTGCGCCAGCAGGTCGCGTTTGCGGAGGCGGTAAGTCGCTCGATCGTGCCGGGCGTCACGGCGAGGCTCACCGATACATCGTCGCCTGAGACCTCGCGCACCTCGCCGATGTGTTCGAGGCCTGCGTCGGTCGACAGAAAGACGCCATCGCCGACGGCAAGGCCCGATTCGCCGGGCAGATCAAGCTGGATCGTCTGGATTGGCCGGGCCACGCGGGCGCGGACCGTGTAGATCGACCCAGCCAGTGCCCAGGCGGCAGCGAGCCACAGGCCCGTACCGAGAATCGTATGGATGACGCGCGTTGACGGCATGGCTTGCTCTTGCGCCGTGGAATCTAAGGTCGCTCGCGTTGCTTCGCACGAGCGGTACGTTATCGTATTCGTCTCTGCGGCGCGCGGCTAGTGTAGCAACTTGTCCGCATTGGTGTAGCCGTTTGTCGCGCACAGCACCCAAAACGAGGAGCCGGTCATGCGATCTACCCTTCCATTGCGTTTCGTGTTGGTCTGCGGGCTCGCCTTTAGCGCCGGGTGCTTGAACGGGTCGATTGGCGGGTCCGAGGGTACGCGCATCCGCAATATGCTCGACGAGCAGGCCAAGGACTGGAACGCGGGCGACATCGAGGCGTTCATGCAGGCCTATTGGAAGTCCCCGCGACTGACCTTCAGCAGCGGCGGCGAGGTCACGCGTGGTTGGGGCAAGACGCTTGCGAACTACAAGAAGCGCTACCCCACCCGCGAAGATATGGGCCACCTCAAGTTTTCGCATTTGTACATCGATGAACTCAGCGAGGACACGGCCCTGGTGCTGGGGCGATGGTACCTGCGTCGCGATGAGCCGGTGGGTGGCGCGTTTACGCTCGTGCTTCGCAAGTTCGGTGACGATTGGCGCATCATTCACGATCACACGTCACGCGGCAAGAGGTAGCGGGCCTGCCGCTACATGAGCACGGGCTTCTTGTTCATGATCGTGCGGCACGTCGTGATCTGGCCGATGTGCCAGAACTGGTGCGTCGCCTGCAAGGCCCACAGCGCCCCGATGGTCGGAAAGAACTCTTTCGGGTAGCCCTCCGGTGCCGGGTTGCTCCACGTTGTTACGTCGGCCGCCTCGAGCGCCTCGAGCGACAGCGTTCGTGCGGTGCCGAACATGTCGTCGATCTCCTTGCGGGTCGGGTATTTCGATGTGTCGGTGTGGCACGGCGAGCCGCCGGCGAACAGGTCGTGGATGGCCGGGCTGAGCTGCGGCT
>JAJDDX010000406.1 GCA_029260055.1 Phycisphaerae bacterium | reverse complement strand
CAGCTGACTCTTAATCAGCGGGTCCGGGGTTCGAGTCCCTGGCGGTGCAGTTGCCTTCCGCGCCGAGCCGGCCCGTCGAGGCCGAGCCTTGTACGCCCGCCCCGGCTCACTTGCCCAGCGCGATCAGCCGATCCAGAGCCTCGCGTGCGTACCACTTGCCGGCGACCATCACGCCTCGACTTCCCTGGATGACCGCTACATCCTTGAGCGGATTGCCGCTCACAAGAATGAGGTCCGCGCGCTTGCCGACCTCGATCGTGCCGAAATCGGCGTCGGCTTTCATCGCGGCTGCGACCTTGGCCGCACGCGTCGTCGCCAGCGACAAGGCCGCGTAGGGCGAGAGCCCGCATTCCGTCATGATCCGTAACTCGTCGTGTACCGAGAAGCCCGGCACGGTGCCGATGAACCACGGCCCGGCGTCGGTACCGAGAACCATGTCGACACCGGCGCGATCCAGTTCCACCAGGAACACCCGAGCCATCGTCAGCAGATCCCGCGCGGACGCCTCATTGCCGCTGAAGGCCGAGCGATGCCCGTCGCGGCCGGCCTCCATGTTGCTGCGGAACCTCGGGTGGTAATGCGCAGCGTAGGGCCGTGCCCACGTGGCATCCGGGTCCGTGACCTTCTCAGCCACGAACTCGTTGGTCGCGAGCGTCGTGCCGATCGTGAGCCCCGCCGCCCGCACCTTCCTCGCGATCGCGACGGCATCGGGCCGAATGCGCTCCATCAACGCCTCGACGGTGATGCCGTCGCCCAACTTCTTGTGGAACGCCTCGATGATGTACGCAGCCTCGGTCTCCTTGTCGCGCAAGCGAGGGTCATCCCCGTCCAGCTCTGCGGCCACGAAGACGAGTTCCTCGATGTGCGCGATCTCGTCCATCTTCTCGGCGATCACAGTGTCCAGCCCGACGCGGAACGGGATGTGGCACGCGCTATAGAGCTCGTGCTTTTTGACCTGCTTCATGACCTTCTTGAAATCGCGCGGCGACAGGTAGGAGTTGATCTTCTGTGCGCGATAGCCGGCTTTCTTGTGCTTCGCGACGAGCTTCGACGGCGACTTCTCCGAACCCCAGAGTGAAGGCGACGTACCCAGCACCGTGGGCCGGACGCGGCCGTCCGCCGAGGCCTCCGCTTTCAGGAACGGCAATGCCTTGCCGTCCATGTCCCTCACCGTGGTCACGCCGTTGGCCACATACAGGCGCATCTGATCACCGGGCCAGCCGTCCATCAGGTGGACGTGCATGTCCGCGAGGCCGGGCATGAGGTAATCGCCCTTCCCGTCGATGATCTCGGCCTTCGCCGGAGCGTCGACCGTGCCCGAAGGGCCGATCTCGACGATCTTCGAGCCGTGCACGAGCACGTCCTGATCCGCGAGCACGGTTTCGCTCGTCATCGGCACGACGTTCACGCCGCGAAAGAGCGTGGCGTCCGGCGCACCGGCGAAGCAGGGCGCCGCCACAGATGCCAAGACCGCCAGTACCTTGCCTACCCCACAACGGGCCGCGTCGGATGATTGCCGCATAATTGCTATCGCCTTTCCGATCGGAGGTACCGGGCGACCGACCGTTCGAGCCGCTTCGCCTCCGAGTCCTTTCCACAAAACGAGACGGAGGGCCTGCGTCTCTCGGCGGGCGTCCGTCAGGACAAGAGCGCGGCGCTCCCGTCAACTTGCCCGTATTCGAGAACATGGAGGGACTATTTGACGAGCGGACGAATCGTGTGCGGCGTTTTCAAGCGAGAACCCTGCGCCTCCCGAGAGCTGAATCGGCCTGCCCGGCGGGTCCGGCGGGTGGCGCGAGGCCGCGTTGACGACGGAGGCCGGAACACCGATGCTCGATCGACCGTCTGCATTGCCGTCCCGGCGTCACATCCTGCCCCCGGTTACCGCGATCCCCACTAGGTGTTTCCACCTAGGAACTCTTCCCCATAAGTGTTCGACACAATGGATCGTGCCGCCCGCCGCAGTACCCCTTAAGTACCTGTAGGACAGCTAGTTAACTAGCCGCGACATTGACTGCATTTCTCCCGGCCGAGGCTCTGGGGGTAGGCGTATGCGCGAAGTTCAACGACTGTCGTAGTCCGTGAGTGGATGTCACCCCGTGAGCGCGTGGATTCACTTGTGATTCCCCGATTCCCAGTTGCGTCCGGAATCCTGATGCAGTAGAGTACCGAGTGAAGTCTACGCAGATGGGGAATTCCTCCAACGGGGTACCAGTTCCAGTCGTTCCCCATTCGGCTCAAACGACCACGCGCCTCGGCGGGCGATGGGTTCGATTCGATGCGTCCGTTTCACTCAGCAGATCCAGGCCCACTGGGCGGCAGGCATAGGGAGTGCGCAGCCCGACGCGGCTTGCGGCTTCCGCCATGCCTTCGCCTTCGGCACATGACGACATGTGCGGCGGGCCATGTCACTTTGTCAATCACGGGAGAAGAGCATGCATGTCACACTTGCGAGTCTTGAAGCTGATGCGGCGATGGGAGGATGTCGGAGTACGGGCGTGATTCGTCCTTCGTTCGCGCGAAGCCTGTTCGGTGTTCGGCTTCTGCCGTGCCTGATCGCGATCGCTACGATGATGCCGAACACGAGCACGGCGCAGGATTGCGTCGACCCGCCCGCGGGGATGGTCGCCTGGTGGACGGGGGATGACTGCGAGCCGAACGACGAACTCGGTCAGCATGACGGCACATACGTCGGTTTTCCGATATGTGACATCGACTGGAAGGTAGGCGGTGGTGCCCTGTCCTTCTTCCCTGACCCAGCGACCTACGTGGTCGTCCCACACGCCGGGCAACTTAATTTCGGCACCGGCGAACTCACCATCGATGCATGGGTCAGGACCGAGACGGCGGGCCAGGGTGGTTTTCGGCCGATCGTCTCGAAGGGGCCGGGGTTTCCCGGTTACGACCTCACCCTGTCGGACGGGCGGCTGAGTTTTGGCGTCTGCGACACGAACCTGTGTGCAAACGCGCAGACGATCGTCACGGTAAATGACGGCACCTGGCACCACGTGGCCGGCGTCCTGGAGCGCGATGGCGGATCGGCGGTGCTGCGTGCCTACATCGACGGCATCGAAAGAGCGACGGCGCCTGTAACGCTCGGCGACATCGACTCTCCGGACGACCTGCTCATCGGGGCGAGCCCGACGCACACCGCTCCGACGGCTTTTTTTGACGGCTTGATCGACGAGATCGAGATCTTCGATCGGGCGCTGGGGATTGGCGAAATCCAGGCCATCGTCGCCGCCGACGCCGCCGGCAA
>JAJDDX010000405.1 GCA_029260055.1 Phycisphaerae bacterium | reverse complement strand
TCCCCGGAAGGTATATCGCTGTCGTATTACGCCATCGGGTGGCTCGACGCCTATCACGAGGCGTTCAGCATCGGCGGCTCGCCGGTATCCGACGCCTTGCGCAGCCTGCTTTCGACATGCTTCTGCGAATCCTGCCGGCAGCAGGCGATTGCGGCCGGCGTCGACGCAACCTCAGCGGCAGAGAGTGTGAGGAGCCGGATCACGCGGCACCTGGACAGCCTCGCGCTCGAGGGCGACGCCTCCGGGACCCTTGCCGCCGGGCACGAGTCGCTTGCGGCCTACTTGCGTTGGCGTGGCGAGGCAATGTCGATATTGCTCAGGCGACTACAGGCGAGTTGTGACACGGAGTTACTATTGCGCACGGGTCCGCTACTCCCGTGGGCTGATCAGCATGCTGCTTTGGATCTGGCGATACCCGATGCGATCATCAGTTCTTCCGTCGAGGTCGAAGTGCAGGAAGCGACCGTGTCTTCCGCCGTGAGGCGCATGGAATGGTGCGTGCCGGAGTCGCTCATTCGCGAATCCGACGGCAGCCGCCTCGTCAGTCTCACGTCGAAAGCGCTGGAACTGGGTTACGGCGGGATTGAGTTCGGGAATTACGGCCACCTTCCGGCCGGCGCCCTGACCGCGGTGTCCAGGGCGATACGATACGCGCGGCGCTCCTGAGCCCGCGTGAGGCTCTAGCCGACCGCTGAGCCGCTGCCCGTCAGCATCAGATCGCGGCTGTCGACGATCAGCGCCTCGCCCGGCGCGACCGGCGGGAAGCCGTTGAACTGTACCGGGCCATCCTGCCTGTTGACGGCGATCAAACCGTACTGCAAGCCGATGACGTGCTCGAGAAGGGTGGCTGTCAGGTCCGTGCGCTGGATGGAATGAGCGCTGAAGTCCGTGCTGCTGCCGGGGATTTCGATACGGATCACCTGTCCGCCGGACTTGATGACGTCGCGGTGAGCCCGCTCGCCGAACGCA
The DNA here is from genome assembly GCA_029260055.1 of Phycisphaerae bacterium. Taxonomy (GTDB): domain Bacteria; phylum Planctomycetota; class Phycisphaerae; order UBA1845; family UBA1845; genus JADFOB01. The sequence continues at coordinate 29,344 of JAJDDX010000405.1, read as the reverse complement.
TCAGCTTCGGCCACGACTTCCACGCGGTGGGAAAGGCGTCGCCAAACCAGGTTGGATCGATTCGCGAACGGCTCGCCGTCGTTTACCGCGAGCGTTACGCCGCGATCGGACAGGACGCAGTTTGCCAGTGCGGGCAGCCACGTCGCGTACTTTTCGTACTTGCGATCGAGCTTGGGCACTACGACACGAGCGCGGTTGATCGGCCGCGAGACCACGTCGATCAGTGCCGCGACGCCGGCGCCGTCAGTATCGATTTCGATGGGCGACTCCGGCGGCTCCGCAGTGCGCTGCCAGCCGTGTAGCGGTTCCCACTGCGCGGCACTCGGTATCCAGGCGAATCGGTAGCGCGACGACAACGCCATCGCGTAGGGGCAGGTGAAGGGTTCCGGGCGGACCAACTGCTTGAGCCATAGCCACGAACCGTATGTGCTCTCCATATCGCCGGAACTGAGTCCGCTTCGAACGATGATGACGGGCTTCGGCGTAATCGGCAGCCCGAACGTGTGGTCGGTCTTTCCGACCGTCACGATCTGCTCGGTGACCTCATCCGACGGTACGTCAGCGTCGTGGACGACCACATGCTGGAGCCGCAGCGGCATCTCGCGCATGGCCGAGCGGAGGTCGCGTTCGGTGTCGAAGGGCACTATGTACTGCCCCATGCCGCGGACGGACCGGCACAGCATCGTTAGCAGCAGGTGCATCGCCAACACCGGCTCGCCGAAGGTCGACGAGGGAGTCTCCGCGGGTTGGATGTCGAGGACGAACAGGCCACCTCGGGGCGTCTCCTTGTGCAGGCAGATCGGCCTACCCGATGTGGCCTCCTGGTCGCACTCGGACACGAGCAATGTCTCGAACCCGTGTTTCTTGAGAAACGCCTTGGATGCACCGGTGCGGTAATACTGATTCTGCGCGAAGCAACCCGGCTTCTTGCCGGGCCAGGCATACGGGAACATGTCGTCCAGCGCGAATCCTTGTGTAGCGAAGTTGGCGAACGTGACTGTCGTATGGATCGCGTCGTCGTTTTGCTCGATTCGCCTGAGTCGTAGCGCACCGCGCGTCAGTGTGGCGAAGGCCTCGAGAGAGATCACGACGATACGGTCCTGGGCAAGCTGCGCGAGCGTCGTCAGTGAGCGGATCGCACGGGGCGGCTGGGCGTCGGGAAGCAGCAACGCATCGGCCTTGGGACCGCTCGCCGGGAACTTGTCCGGTGCCGCGGTGCTGACGCGATCCGAGCCGAAGTACTCACGCAACTGCGCGGTGATCGGGCGATCGTCAGCCGTCGCCGAGCAGACGCACACGCGTGAGACTTTTCGCGGGCGAGGTAAGCCGTGTGCCGGCGGCGGAACCGCCAACACGTGCGAGTCGACATCCGGGTCGAGCACTTCGATCATCCGAACGTCGCCACATGACATGCGGCCGCGGGCATTGACGAGACCGATCGAGACCTCGATACGCCGTACGTCATCCGGTACCTCATAGTAGGTGCGTATCGTGGTCGGCGCGGCTGTCGTGTGAATGCCCGGTGTCTCGCGTCGTACGTCGTGGGGCTTGCCATCGACGAGCGGCTGCACCGTCAGCACGCAGCCTGCCGATTCATCGGCCGCGTCGAGTTCGCACGCGACCGTGGCCTCGACACGATAGACTATTCCCGGCTTGCACGTCACGAGCTGAGACCAGCGTCCGCTGCCGTGTCGCTGGTCGGCGGTCAGCGTGACGCCCTTGTCCCCGTCCTCACGCAACCAGCTCACCGCTGTGCCGGTCGCGGTCCAGGTCCACGCCCGGGGGCGGTCCCGTCCGGCCACAAAGTCCGCGTTCTTGATCTTGTTTACGTCGCCAGCCACGGATGTCCTTTCAAATACCAGATGGGAGGATGTATAGCGGCACAAACAGCGTATGGCAAACGGTTCGCGGTGGATCAGCCCGTCCCAGGCGATGTGCCGGCATGCCTGCGCGAATCGTTGCCTGCCTCATGATGGAACCGTCGGCTTTGGCGGTCGCAATCATCCTGCGATCCCGTTATGATGTGCGGCGATGACTGACACGCTGGATAAACAGAGCGACGCGACGGCGGCCGAAGCGGCCCCCGAGGTTACGACGGAATCCGTGGTCGAGGCGATCCTGCTGTCGACCGACGCGCCGCTATCCGCCTCCAAGCTCGCGCAGGTGCTCGGGACCGGCGACGCCGGCGACGTGAAGGGGCACATCGCTCGTCTGAACGAGCGTTACGAAGAGACCGGCGCGTCCTTCAGGATCGCGGCGATCGCCAAGGGCTACCAACTACTCACGCTACCGGCGTACGACCACTGGGTGCGCAGCCTTCACAAATCGCGTGCCGACTCTCGCCTCTCGCCGGCCGCCCTCGAAACGCTGGCCGTCGTGGCCTACAAGCAGCCCGCCCTTCGGGCGGATGTCGAGGCCGTTCGCGGCGTGGCTGTGGGCGATATGCTCGTGCGGCTCCGCGAGTTGAACCTCGTCAAGATCGTGGGTCGGGCTGAGGAGATCGGCCGACCCCTGCTGTACGGCACGACGAAGCGCTTCCTCGAAGTATTCGGACTGGGTTCGCTGAAGGACCTGCCTCGCCTGGACGAGGACAACCCCGACGCCGTGCCGACGCTTCGTCCCGTGCCGCGGGACGAACCAGCCGACGAGACGGAGATCGAGCCTGACTCCGAGGTCGAGCCGGACGATGCCGCGGGCGGCGACGACGAGCCAACCGAGCCGGAAGGCGACTGACTCGCCTCTTGCCGTCTTCGAGGGACCCGGCCAGCCGCGCGGGCGGCCACAAGGCGCCTATCCTCGCTAACAGTACTGCCTTTCCTGATCGGCATTCCTTATCTATATTGATATGCGGGTTATCGACCGGATTCGATGCGCCACCCGCGGTCGTAAATACTTGTCGAAGCGCGGATTGCGCCGGGATTCGGGCGTTTCGTTTTATTTAATCCACAGACGGAACCGACTATACTTGCGTCGTTGAGGCGGTAGATGTGAATGCTGGTGGACCGGGCTGTCAGGCCCCGGTTGCCCCAGTTTGCCCCAACGCCGGTCGAATCGAATCGACCACCGCCCGGTGACGCTGGGCCGGTAAAACAAGGGATTACCAGCGGACCTCAGTGCCGACCGCCTGCGAGGGAGCCGAACCCGGACATGCAGTACTCACGCCGAATCGTCGGACCCGGATCCTTGACCGTCGTTGTAGCCACGCTCGTCGTCCTGGCCTTCAGCCAGTCGGCGTCCGCCCAGTTGTTCGGCGGTCAGGTCGTTGTGCGCAACGCCCGTGTCGTGACATCAGCCGGGGCGGTCGTCACGGACGGCACGATCCTCATCAACAACGGCCGCATCGTGGAGATCGGCCACGACGTCGATACGCCTTTCCTCGCTAAGACGATCGACGCCGGCGGCAAGACCGTTACGCCGGGCCTGATCGACGCCTGGAGCGGGTTGGGCCGGTCGGGAAGTGCCCGAGGGCACGACGCGACGAGCAACGCGTGGGACGCGTTCGATGCGTACGACCGGGATGCCTTCCGCGAGGCGCTTCGAAACGGCGTCACCTCGATATACGTCGGTCCGGGCGGTGGCCCCGGCATCGGCGGGACCGGGGTCGTGATCAAGCTCGCCCCGAAGAAGGGCGGAGCAGCCGGCAAGCTGGTCGAAGAGGAAGCGGCGCTGGCCGTTAACCTCGGGTCCGATCAGTCCGCAATAGGGCGTGCCAAGACCTTCTACCGAGTCCGGAAGCAGTTCCGGAAGGCTTTGGACTATCGCAAGGCGCTGGAGGACTACGAGGAGGACCTCGAGGAGTACGAGGAGAAGCTCGAGGAGCGGCGGAAGAAGGAGGCCGAGGAAGAAAAGTCCGAGGACAAGAAGAACGGCAACGGCGAGAAGAAGAAGGGTGGGGGCAAGGACGAGAAGAAGCCTCCGAAGAAGGAGCCTGAGCCCAAGCCCGAACCGAAGCCGGAACCTGAGCCCGAGCCGAAGGGCGCCGCCGAGAACGCGGACGCGGACGGCTTCCTCTCGTACATGGCGGATACGGCTCGCCGCAGGGGAAGAGGGAAGAACGGAAACGGCAAGAACGGCGAAAAAAAGGCCGAAAACGGCAAGAATGGTGAGAAGAAGGAAGGCGAAGAGGACGAGCTGACCAAGCCGACGCGTCCGGCGCCTGACCGCGCCAGCGAGGTGGTCCTCAAAGCCATCGACCGCGAGTTGCCCGTCAGGATCGAGGCTCACCGGAGCGAGGACATTCTGAACGCCCTCGAGCTGGCCGACGAGTTCGGCTTCAGGCTCATTCTGGAAGGTGCGACCGAGGCCTATCTGCTTGCCGACGCATTGGCTGAGGAGGAGGTCGCGGTGATTCTCGGACCCGTCAACCGGACGCAGCGCTTTGAGGACAACGAGTATCGTCGGCACACGGTCCGCAACGGGGCCGCTCTGACCGAAGCCGGCGTTCAATGGACGGTCGGCAGCGGCGGACGCGATCCGATGGCTGCCCGTTTCGTAGGTCTGAGCGCTCAAGCGGCGTCAGGGCACGCCTCGGTGCCGATGCCCTGGCTCCAGACGGTCACGGCTCGCGCGGCGGGGGCGTTGGGGATCCTGGGACACACTGGTCGACTGATGCCCGGTATGGAGGCGGATTTGGTGATTTGGGATGGTGATCCGAGTGATCCCGGTACGAAGGTGGATCGCGTGTTGGTCGATGGGAGTGTCGTCTACAAGGCTCCGGCCAACAAGTCGACGGGAGGTGGCTCATGATCCGCCTCAGTCGCAGCCTACTGATCTTGCTTAGCGTCGCTTCGTGCGCGAGCGCATCGGCTCAGAAGCCGGATGCGATCATGGCGGGTCGGTATGTGGCACCGGATGGGACGATCAAGACCGACACGGCTATCGTCCTGGACCGCGGGAAGATCCACGTCACGGTCGCCCGTGACGTGTACACCAAGACCGACAACATTGTGGCGTATCCCAATGCCGTGGTCTGCCCCGGCCTGATCGACGTTCGGTCGCGGATCGGCGCTCATGACAACTTGACTGAGACGGCTCATGCCATTGATCCGGCAGCTTCGGCGATCGACAGCCTCGACCTTACTCACCGCGACTTCAGGGCCGCCGTCGAGGCGGGCATTACGGCTGTGATGCTTAGCCCCACCGAGAACAACTTGGTGTCCGGCGTGGCTGCTACGGTCAAGACCGCTCGCGTTTCCGGGGATGACCCGGTCCTGCGCGGGGACGGCCCGCTCATGTTTGCGGTCGGATCGACGGTCTTTTCCGAGGATCGTGCGCCTACTTCCCGGATCGGATCGGCTGCCATGCTTCGCGAGGCACTGGATGAGGCCAAGGCCGGTCGCGGACACGAGCGCATGCGTCTGTTTTCAGCCGGCTCACTCGAAGGGTTGGTTGTCTGTGAAGACCCGATGGATGTCAGTGCGGCGCTGAGAACGCTCGCCAACGGTCGTCCTTCGATTGCGATCGTTCACACGAGCGATGCTCACGACCTAGCGCCTGAACTGGCTCGTGGGAGCCGGGCGGTTGTCGTGGGGCCGTATGCATTCGGCATGTCGCCGCGTACGCTTTCGACGGCGGGTGTCTACGCGGCTGCGGGTGTGCCGGTGGTGTTTGCGGGGGGGACTCCCGAGGCATCGGTCGGCTCGCTTCGCACGACGGCTGCACTCGCTGTTCGATACGGTATGGATTCCGCCAAGGCTCGCCGCGCGATGACGGTTCTGCCGGCTACGCTGGCCGGCGTAAGTGAGCGAGTCGGGGCGATTCACCCCGGCCTGGATGCGGATCTGGTCGTGTTTTCCGACGACCCCCTGAGGCTGGACGCACGCGTACTCGACGTTTACATCAAGGGTGTGCGTGTATACCACGCCGACGTCAGGGCTGATCAAACGACGGGAGAGACACCATGAATAACCCACACAACTCTCACCGACTTGCCCTTCGCGTAGCGGCCATTGCGACACTGTTCGTAGTGGCTCCGCAAACGAGTGCAGAGACCATTGTGATCAAGTCGGCTCAGGTTCACACCGGTACCGGTGCGGTCGTGCAGGACGGCATGGTCGTGATCACGGATGGTTCGATCACGGCCGTCGGCGCTAACCTGTCGGTTCCTGCCGGTGCCACGGTGATCGATGTTCAGGGTGGCTCGGTCACGCCGGGTCTGATCGACGCAAACGCGGCGATCGAGGCGAGCGATCTGATGATCACGCCGAAGCGTACCGCTTCGAGCGTTCTGCACGACGTCTTCTGCGTGAAGCACAGCGACAAGCCGATCGCGGGCTGCTGCGGCTCGATGTGCTCGCGCGCGCTGCAGCACGTTGACGGCGAGGATTGCCGCGAGTGCGGTTTCCCGAACACCGCGCCCAACTTGGCCGTCGGGGTCCGCCGCCATGGGAGCTTGGCCGAACAGTCGTCTGAGGTCATCCCGCACACGCGCGTGATCGATTCGGTGAATCTCCGCTCGCCGGACTTCGAGCGTTTGCTGTCCGGCGGTGTCACGACGGTGTTCGTATCCGCCGATCCGGCGGCCGTTCTGACGTCGCAAGGCGCGATCGTGCGGACCGGTGGACCGATGGCGGATCGGATCGTTCGGGAAGCGGACGCAGTCAAGGCCGTGATGGGTTCCGACCCGTTTCTTCGGGGCCCGCGGAATACCCGTCCGTTTCGGCAGTACGTCGACTTTCACGCTCGGAGGCCGACCACGCGCATGGGTGTGACGTGGGTGTTCCGCAAGGCGTTGTACGACACGCAGCGGCACGGGCAAGGCCTACCGGTCGGTGGGGCGGACACACCGTCTGTGCCGGCGATGAAGACGCTGTCGAAGATGCTCACGGGCGAAGTTCCGTTACGGATTCAAGCTCGGATGCAGCGTGACATCCTGTCGGCGCTCCGTTTGGCGAAGGAATTCGACTTGCGTTTCGTGCTCGAGGAGGGCACGGAAGCGCATCGTTGCACGGATGAGCTTCGGGCGGCCGATGTGCCGGTGATCTATGGCCCGATGTACATAACGCCCGCCGGGTACCGCAACAGCACGGAGCTCGACGGAGCGAGGCTGCACACGATGCGGGCGTTGGTGGATGCGGGTATCGAGACGGCGCTTACGGCGAACGATCTTCGTGACGAGGACGGTCTCGCGCGTCAGGCGATGTATGCGCTTCGCCACGGCGTTCCCCTGGATGCTGTGATGCGATCCATCACGCAGACTCCGGCGAAGTTGCTTCGCGTGGATGATCGCGTGGGGACGCTGGAGCCTGGCAAGCAGGCTGATGTCGTGGTGTGGAGTGATGGACCGTTCGAGGCTACCTCCAAGCCGCTCGTGGTGTTGATCAACGGGCGGATCGTGTTGGATAAGCGAACCGGCTGACGAATTACCACCGGGCGACCGTGTGCGGCGCTTAGCGTCGGTTGACGAAGTCACCGTCGTCCGGGTTGGAGCAGACTAGATGGAGAAAGGCGTGAACATGCGTTCGATGTGGCCGCTTCTTACGGGCTCGCTGCTTTGTGCGGCGTCGGTGTTCGGCGCGCCGCCGGCGAAGGTAGCGCTGGAGGGCGGGAGGATCATTCCCGTCGTCGGAGACGATATTTCCAAGGGCACGGTTCTGATCGAGCACGGCAAGATCACGGCTGTGGGGAAGCACGTTGAGGTTCCGTACGACGCGATGGTCGTCGACGTGAGCGGCAAGGTGATCTTCCCGGGCATGATCGACACGCACTCTGCGCGGGGGATGGACATCCGCAACGAGAACTTGCCGGTGACGCCGTTTTTGGATGTCTACGACGCGCTCGATCCATCTCGGCTCTACTTCGAGGATGCGCTTCGCGACGGGATCACGTCGATTCACGCGATCGTGGCGAACAACTGCGTGATCGGCTCGCTGAGCCGTGTGATTCACCCGATCGGCCTGACGCCGGACGAAATGACGCTTCAGGCGCCTGTTGCGTTGAAGCTATCGGTTGCGCCGAAGCGCAGGTCGGACCGGATGGTCCAGATGGCCACGCTGCGTGAGACGTTCCTCGAACTGGCTGACTACCTCGAGAACCTGGCGGAGACCAAGTACGAGGAGTCGCTGGAGAAAGAGGACAAGAAAATTGACGTGGGTCCGGAGGAGGCTCGGAAGCGCGGCAAGCCGCTCATCAAGTTCGAAGACTACGATGATGCTCATCGCAATCTCATCAAGCTGACGCGCGGGGAACTCGGTGCGTTTATCTACTGCGGCATTGCCGGTGACGTGGGTCGAGCGGTCAAGCTCGCCAAGGACAACGGCTTTTTCGGTCGCAGCACCTTGGTGTTGGGGGACGCGTGCTTCAAAGCGGTGAGCGAGATCAAGGAAGCGGGCCGGCCGGTCGTGCTCGACCCTGACTTGCTCTATCGCGAGCGTGATCCGATCACGGGTGACATCAAAGAGACATTCATTCCGAAGGTGTTCGCGGATGCCGGCGTGGCGTTTTCGCTTTTGCCTTATCCGAACAACTCGCTGGCTGAGCGCTATCTGAACTATCAGGCGGCGCGGTGCGTGCGAAACGGCGTGGACCGTAAGACTGCCCTGGAGTCGATCACGATCAATCCGGCCAAGGCGCTGGGTGTGGGTGACCGGATCGGGTCGATCGAGGTGGGCAAGGTTGCCAATCTGGTGGTTTTCAGTGGCGATCCGCTGGACTTCGAGTCGTGGGTCGACATGGTCTATATCAACGGCATCCGGGCGTACGAGCGGAAGGATGACGTTCGCTTGAAGCAGCTCTTCGGCGACGAGCCTGCCGAGGTGACGGAGGGCGAAGCCCCGGAAGATGAGAAGAAGAAGGGCGCCGAGGCGGACGACAAGCCCGCTGACGATGCTGACGGGAAGGGTGAAGCGCCGGCGGAGACGCCGAGCGATAAGGCCAACGAGACGGGCACGGACGGATAACGCGACAGTCGCCGGACGCTACAAGCATGAGATACCGTTTGGAATTGCAACGATCGAGGTCCCTGGTGGTCGCTTACGCCTGTGCCTTTGCCGCGCTTGTTGGCGTTGCTACGCCGGTGAGTGCGGAGGCAGAGCGTTCCTTTGCGCTGCGCGTGGGGCGCATTTTGCCGGTTTCGCCTGATCTTCCATGGGAGATCGAATCGGGCGTGATCGTGGTGCGCGACGGGCGCATTGTCGCTATCGGCTCTGATGTCGAGGTGCCGCCGGACCTGAAGGTCATTGACCTGCCGGATGCGACGATCATGCCCGGCCTCGTTTCCGCTGCCACTGATCTGGCACAGGAACACACGGGTGACGAGTCGGTGGCGGCTGCGTATATTGCGGTCGACACCTTCCGGCCCTACGGTGACTACAAGATGGCGCTTTCCGGCGGCGTGACCACGGGTCACTTAAGCCCGGGCAACCATCGTCTCGTGACTGGTCAGGGCGCCGTCGTGAAGCTCGGCGGTGATTCGGCTGATCGCGTGCTCTTGGACCGGTCGGACCTGACGATCAACCTGGGCGAAGCGGCGTTTGATCCGCCGAACGACGTGACGTATACGACGCCAGCCTCATCCGATCTTGCGATTCCCCCGGCTGTCCCGCAGCGGCCTACGTCGCGGCTCGGTCAGTATCTGGCTTTGAACAGCAGTATTTCGGACGCCCTTGGTGGTGTGGCACCGCGTTTCCACTCGCCTCACCCGGCTGCGCTGGCAGCGGCGTGGCGTGGCGGGCGTAAGCTCCGCATTCAGGCACAGCGTGGCGCGGACTTATCCGGCGCTGTGGCGTTTATCAACGCACATGAGCGGGCGGGTTACTTGGTGGGCGCCGCGGAGGCGGACCTGGCGGCGGCCGAGATTCGTCGGTTTGATATTCCGGTCGTTTATCGCATGGGCGCTCCGCTGACTCATCTCGGGCAGAACATCGGTGATGATCCTGACGCACTCGAGGCCGATCTAAATGCGCTTGCGTCGCTTAGCGGTCTTAGCGTTGCGATTGCACCGGCTCGTGGTGATTCGGTTTCGTCGCTTCGGTTGGCGGCTGCCGTCGCTCGTCGGTCGGGCCTTGACGGCAAGCAGTTGGTTGCGGCGATTACGAGCGTTCCGGCTCGGATTCTCGGCGTGGCTGACCGTGTTGGCAGTCTGGCACCGGGGATGGACGCTGACTTGTTGGTGCTTTCGGGCGATCCGCTGGCGACATCGACGCACGTTCACCGCGTCTACATAGGCGGTGCGGTGGTGTTCGCGGCACCCGATACGAACGCGCTGGTCGTTCGCGCGGGCACGATCTGGATCAACGAAGAGGAGCGCATCGACGACGGAGCGATTCTGATCGAAGACGGTCGGATTGCGGCAGTCGGCAGGACGGTGCCTCATCCTCCGTTTGCGCGGTACGTGGACGCCGGCGATGACGCCTTTGTGACACCGGGATTCATCGACGCTCTGGGGCACCTTGGGCTCGACGGCGACACCGGGTCGCTCAACCCGAGCATGTCACTGACGAAGATCATCGGTGTACCGGGCGTAAGCGAATTGCGCGTCGCTCGCGCCGGCGTGACGACCGTGCTGCTTTCGCCCTATTCGTCCGCGGCTGGGGGCTCTCAGGTCGCGGCGGTCAAGACGGCGGGCGGCGACCGGGAAGCGCGTGTGGTTCGTGCGGCCGCCGGCGTGGCGTTCAACCTGGCCGGTGTCGATCCGATGGACGTCGGCAAGAAGCTGCAGGGGCGTTTGGCCGCGGGCAGAAAGTACCTCGAGAAGTGGCAGAAGTACGAGAAGGAGCTTGCGGAGTGGAAAGAGAAGCAGGCCAAGGGTGAGGCCGTCAACGGCGAGCCGAAGAGCGAGGAGTCCACGGAGGAGGGCGAGGGCGGCGACCCGATTACGGGCACCTGGTCGGTGACGATTTCGGGCGGTCCGATCCCCGAGCCGCAGACCGCGACGATGAAGCTGAAGCTGACCGGCGACGACATTGAAGGTCGCATTATCATCCCCGGCGCGCCGGAAGAAGCGAAGATCGTGGCGAAGCTCGACGGCACGCACATTTCCGGTGAGATTCAGATCGATGCCGGCGACATGGGCTATCCGCAGCTCGAAGCCGACATTGTGGAAGAGGATCACATCGTCGGTGTGATTTCGATTGAGGATATCGAGATCGACCTTGATGCGGAGCGGACGGACAAGGCTTCCGTCGAGTTCAAGGTCGTGAAGCGTCGCTCGCGTGGCAAGGGTGGCAGGCCATTGCCGCCGAAGGTCGACGAGGGGCTCGAGCCGGTTCGCGCGATTTTGGAGCAGGAGATTCCGGCGGTGGTTCGGGTCGATTCGGCTGCTCAGGTCGATGCGGTGCTCGGGTTGCTGGAGGCGTTCGACGTGCCGATGGTGTTGGTCGATGCGCGTGAGGCAAGCACTTTGAGCGAGAAGCTGGTGGAGAAGTCTGTCGGGGTCATCGTTCCGACCGAGGTTACGCGTTGGCGGAACGACAAAACGTATCATCAGGCCGACGATCTATCCCGCAAGGGGATCGACGTGGCCTTCAAGAGTGAGGCGGAGGATGGGGCGCGGACGCTGCCTGATTTGGCGCTTCACGCCGTCGAGCGGGGTATGTCGCCTGATGCGGCGCTGGCTGCGCTGACCGTGGAGGCGAGCCGCATGTTCAAGCTGGATGATGAGATCGGGTCGCTGGATGTCGGAAGGCATGGCGATCTCGTGATTTTCAGCGGGCATCCGTTCGAGGCGGGAAGCCGCGTGATGCGCGTCATCGTCGGCGGGGAGGAGGTTCGATGAATCATACAACTTACAGCACACGACACCGGAACCCTTGGGGCTCAGCGCTTTCACGTTGCGCCATCGTCGCGGGTCTTCTCGCCCTTATCGCCGTGCCGGTGGCTCGAGCCGGCGAGAACGCCGGTCGTCTTGCCTTCCGCGTGGGCAAGGTGATTACGATGGACCCGGGTGATACGGTCATCAACAACGCCGTGGTTCTGGTATCGAACGGGAAGATCGAGCGGGTCGCGCGGCAGTCCGAGATGACGATCCCCGAGGGCTATCGGGTCATTGAGGCTCCCGACAAGTGGCTCGTGCCCGGCATCATCGATGCCCACAACCACACCGTGGCGAACTTCTGGTGGATGGACCTCAACGACATGGTCTACCTGACGAACCCCGGCCTTCGGACGCTCGAGACCATCGAGCCGGAGAACGAGTTGCTCAAGGATGCTCGGGCGGGTGGGATCACGACGGTCATGATGATCCCCGGCAGCGGCACGAATATGAGCGGGTTCGGCACGATCTCGAAGACGGCGGGCAAGACCGTGGACGAGATGGTCCTGCGGGCTCCGGGCTCTTTGAAGATCGCCCAGGCCGGCAATCCGGAGTGGTATTGGTACGGCGTGGGCCGCAGCTTCATGAACTACAACACGCGGCAGACCATGGAGAAGGCGAAGGCCTATCACGAGGCGTGGCAGGCTTTCGAAGCCGGCGAGGGGGCGGAGCGTCCGGAGTTCGATCCGGTCTTCGATGACTTCCGCGGGCTGTTTCAGCACAAGTTTCCCGTGACGGTCCACACGCAGATCTACCAGGTCGTGATGACGACGCTGGACATGCTCAAGAAGAAGCTGGACGTGCGAACGGTGTTGGATCACTGCACGTTCGACGGGTACAAGACCGCGCCGCTGACGGTCGAGGCGGATGTCTACGCGATCAACGGGCCGCGGCAATACAACTTCGATCGTGCCGAGCGCAAGATGAACGGTAACGCGGCGAGGTGGTGGCAGGGCGGCGTGAAGAAGCTGGGGCTCAATACCGATGCGCCGGTCGTGCCGCAGGAGGAGCTGCCCTATCAGGCGGCGATGGCCTGTTGGTACGGGTGGCAGCCTTATCCGGCGCTGCGGGGATTGACGCGTATCCCGGCTGAAGCGCTTTTGATCGACGATCGTGTCGGATCGGTCGAGGCGGGTAAGGACGCGGACTTCGGAATCTGGACGGGCGATCCGATCGATCCTCGCTCAGCATGTGAAATGACTGTTATTAACGGAAAGGTCGTCTATGACGCTGATGTCAGACGGCGCTTCTAGCGGCGTGAGCTGTTCCTATCGTCTACTTACCGCTCGCGGCGCGTGCGGTGTCCTTGTGGCGGCACTGCTGGTGTGCGGCTTGGCCGGCGTGCCCTGCGCGGCCGACGACGGGGATACCGAATACGTCGTGGTGAAAGCGCGGCGCGTGATTACCGTGTCGGGAGAGGAATTCTCGCCGGGCACCGTCGTGATCGAAGACGGCAAGGTTTCGCTTGTCGGCGGTCCTACCATCGAGTATCCGAAGTCGGCGAAGGTGATCCAGGCGGGGCGCCAGACGGTCATGCCGGGCTTCGTGCTGCCCAGGACGCGGTATCAGCTCGGTGGCTACAGCCGAAGCGGCGTCAACGGTGATCAGAATGCGGCGTCGGAGATCTACCTGTCGCAGATGGACTTCGACGACTTGCTCGAAGCGGGCTATACGACCGTTTGCTTCGTGCCCAATGGCAAGGACATTCCGGGTAAGGCTTGCGCGTTCAGGACCGCCGGCCCGGAGGATGCTCGTCGCATCGGCGATGAGACTTACCTTGATGTCGCCACTCGCTGGGACGCGGGCAGCAAGGGCAAGCAGGTCCTTCGCGATGCCTTGAAGAAGGCCAAGGAAGAGATTGAGAAGGTCGAGAAGGCCCAGAAGGAGTGGGACGAGAAGCAGCAGGCTAAAGAGGAAGAGGCCAAGAAGAAGGAAGCCGAGGAGGAGAAGCCGGAGGGTGGCGACGAGCCCGAGCCCAAACCCGAGCCAAAGCCCGATCCCAAGAAGAGAAGTGGCGACGAGCCCGAAGGCGAAGGTGACAAGCCGAAAGAAGGCGAGAAGGACAGCGGCGAGAAGCCTAAAGAGGAGAAGTTCGAGCCGCCCAAGATCGACCCGAAGCATCAGCCGCTCGTGGATTTGATCCAGAAGAAGGACGGCGCGTCGATGATGATTCGACTCGGCACCGCCTCCGACCTGCTCCACCTGGATGATGTGCTCGAGGCGTACGACGACCTTGCGTACACACTGTTCCTGTCGGAGTGGACCTACTACACGAACTTCGAGCCTGTCGTGGCAAGCCTCGGCGAGCGTGAGGCCAAGGTCGCACTCAAGCCGTCGGTCAACCGCCTGCCGAACACGGCGTCACGCTACAACTTGATTGCGAAGCTGGCGGCTGCGGGTGTTGAAGTGTCGGCGCTGCCGTGGAACGACTCGCGGGGCGAGTACCTGCGAGTCAGGTCACGCCTGGCGGAGTCCGTTCGTGCCGGGCTCGATGCGGATGCGGCGTTGAAGGCGATTACGCTTTATCCGGCGAACATCATCGGCCTCGGCGATCGGCTCGGCAGCCTCGAGAAGGATAAGGATGCCGACATGGTCTTTCTCGATGGTGACCCGCTCGATCCGCACACGAAGGTCAAACGCGTCATGGTGCTCGGCGAGATTGTATGGACCGCTGACAAGAAGAAATGATGACGAAACACCCACTACTCAAGCTCTTGTTGGTCGTAGCCGCGTTGGCTCTTTTCACGCCGGGGCTCAGGGCCGCTGATCCCAAGCCGGAAAAGGGCGACAAGCCCGACGCCAAGCAGGTCGAGGGCGACGCTACGGACGATGCTTCGGCGAAGGATGAAGAAGAGACGAAGGACAAGGAGCCGGAGGATCGCTTCTTTGCGGTCACCGGCGGCACTGTGCATACCGTTACGAACGGTGTGGCCGTCGGTGCGACCATCCTCACCAAGAACGGCAAGATCATCGAGATCGGCACCGAGGTTGAGCTACCGGAGAAGTGCGACGTGCTCGATGCGACCGGGCATGACGTCTATCCCGGGCTGGTCACCGTGACCAGCGGCGGCGTGATCGGTTCGGAGCCGCCGGAGGATACGACGAACGTCTTTGGTCTGAACATGACGATCGCGCTGGCGGGCGGGATCACGACGGCGGTCACCGGCAACTCGGCCGGCAAGCTGACTTTCGGCACGACCGACGACATCCTCATCAAGAAGGGCCTGTTCAAGAGGCTGAGGTACTCGACGCGGGAACCGCAGGCTCGTGCGAAGCTTCGCGCCGACTTCGACAAGGTGCGGCAGTACATCCGCGACCTCGAGGCGCATGCGGAAAAGAAGAAGAGCGATCCTGAGGCCAAGGAGCCGGACAAGGAGTGGCTCAAGGGTGAGTACGAGGCGTATCTGAAGCTTCTGCGTCGCGAGACGGTGGCGCTGATCAGTGCGGACTCGGCGCATCAGATTCTGGACGCGTGTGATTTGGCCAATCGGTACGGCATCCGCGTCGTGATCAACGGGGCTCGCGAGGGGTGGACCGTGGCGCCTCAGATGGCGCGTGCCGGTGTGGCTGCGATGATCGCCCCGCGTAACCGGGATTCGAAGGACGAGCGTTTCAATCGGCCGACGGGCTGGTCTATCGAGAACGCGGCTGTGCTCTATCGGCACGGCATTCGTTTGGCGGTCAAGCCGCCGACGCCTTCCATCACGTTGTGGGGCCTGGCGGGGCGCGACTTGTTGCAGCTCAACATGGACGCGGCGTTTACGGTTCGCGGCGGTCTGGACAATGCGTCGGCGCTGCGGACGATCACGATCGACGCGGCCCGCATTTTGGGGATTGACCATCGGGTCGGTTCGATCGAGGTGGGCAAGGACGCGGACTTCGCGATTACCGACGGCGACATCCTGCACTACATGACGCACACGCGGTGGGCGGTGGTCAATGGCCGCGTTGCCTACGACAAGCAGAAGGATTCACTCTACGATCATATCCGTCCCGACGGGGACTTGGACGCGCCGCCTCCTGATGACCATTGGCCACGTCGGCTTGGTGCGGATCAGTAGGACATTCTCACCGAAGAGGGGTCGCGGCAGGTGTTGCACCTGCCGCGTCTTGCTGCTCAAGACCCCAGGCTCGAGAAATAGCCTCTGTAGAGCATGAGTATGGCGCACGCCACGGCCACAATCGTACCGCCTGTCCCGAGCGTCTTGCCTCGTCGCGTCTTGCCCGTCACGTAGAATCTCAGGCTAGCAGGCAGAAGCACAAACACGCAGGGATACTGCAGCACGCCCCAAGTGGAGACGAGCCAACGTAGATGGTTCCGGTGGCGGAATAGTCGAATGTCCGTTTGCATGCGCTGCTGCTCCGCTGCCGTCAGTGCCCTGTTTACCGGCTGCCCCTTGGCGTCTTTTGGCCCGTACCACTCCAACCATCGCGCAGGGGTGTCAAATGGAATCCAGCGCCACTTTGGGTTGGCTCCTAGGGGCATGGTCGATAGATCTTTCCGCGGGAGGAATCCACCGGCGCGCACGTTCCCAACCTCGATACGAATCGCCGTCTGCAGAACGAGAACGGAGAGGCTGATGATGATTGCCGCATTGATGTGTCTGCCGTACTTCCTTTTGGCTTTTGCCACCGGGCCCGGTACGTGCGTGTCGAACGTCGTCGGGTCGTTCTTCCGGAAAGCGCGGCCGCACTCCGGGCATCGCGATTCGGGAAGCGCGTGCAGGTTGTATTGGCATTCTTTGCAGAACATGGCTTCCACGGAAAACACGTGAGTCGTCTACGAGTAGCTCGACGCTCTCGTTCGTCGAGGGATTCTACAGTGCCGTGGCGTGAAGGGCACACGCGGTGTTGCTCTGTCGCTCCGTTTCGCCCTTTCAGGGCTTGTTGTGTTGGGGGACGCCTCTACCCCGGGTTTCACCCGGGGCTACTTTCTTACGCCCCTACGGGGCTGAGGAGGTTGGTCGGGCTTCGTTCAGCGGGGACACGGCGGGCAGAGCACACGCTACGTGTCGGGTCGTGCAGGTGGTGCGGCAAGCCGCACCCTACTTGGCTGTTCGACCCCTTCAGGGTCGGGTCGTCAGTTGAGGTAGGGTCCCGTGGGCGGCGTTCGCCTTTAGCGAACTTTCCCACGGCTACTGTCGGTCAGCCTTTCAGGCTGGGGACGGCTACTATCTGCCAGACTTTCAGGCTGGGGACTTGCCGCGGGTACGATTCTTCGAAGTCGCGGCGGGCAAATTGCCCGCCCTACGCGCTGGCAAGTCGCCCGTTCTACGCGCTACTATCTTATGCCGCTTCAGGGCTGGAGCGTCTGGTCGGGCGTCGTTCAACGGGGACATGGCGGGCGGAGCACACGCTGCGTGTTGGGGCCTGTGGGTAGTGCGGAGGGGCCGCACCGTACGAGCCTTCGACCTTCGGGGCTGGAGAACGGGGTCGTGAAGAAGTTGCGGCGGGCAAATTGCCCGCCCTACGCGTTGACACCTTTGCGCCCGGCTGAGGTGTGGTGAATGGGGATCGTGTCTGGAGTAGCAGGAAAGCGAGGAGCAAGAAGATGAGGGGCAAGAGACTTTCCATAGACGTAGCAACCGGCATTGCAGCCGGCGTGGCGGCCCTTCTGGTTCCGCTAACGGGGTCCGCGTCGGCTGAAGTCACTTTTGAGTGGGCTGTGGTCGGCAACCCCGGCAACGCGGAGGACCCGTTCAACTCTGCGAGCGTTCCGGGTATCGGGTCGGTCGCGGGCGTCTATCGCATCGCCAGGCACGCGGTGACCAACGCTCAATACGCGGACTTGCTCAACGCGGTCGCGGCGACGGACACGCACGCGTTGTATAACGTACAAATGGCGTCCGACGGGCGCGGCGGGATTACGCAGAGCGGCTTATCGGGCAGTTTTGCCTACGCGGTCAAGGCGAACATGGGCAACAAGCCAGTCAACTTCGTCAGCTTCTTCGACGCGATGCGCTTCGTGAACTGGCTCCACAATGGTCAGCCGAGCGGCGCGCAGGACGCGAACAGTACGGAAGGCGGCGTTTACGTTATCGGCGATGGGGTGTCCGAGACCCGGGCGGCCGGCGCGCGGTATTTCATTCCCACGGAGAATGAGTGGTACAAGGCGGCGTATCACCAGCCGTCTACTGACGGTGGCGACAGCGATGACTATTGGCTGTACCCGACGGCGAGTAACGACATTCCGGCCATGGCGACGGCGAACGCCACGGGCGACATCAGCAACGCCGGCCCGAACGTGGCGAACTACAATTTCGGCGCGGATTGGAACGGGCAGAACGGCAATGTGACCACCGTCGGTTCGGCGGGCTCGCTGAGCGAGAGTTACTACGGCACTTCGGATCAGGGCGGCAACGTGTTTGAGTGGAACGACGCCGTGGTTTCCGGTTTGTTTCGCGTCCACCGGGGCGGCTCGTTCAACAACATCGGCGGGGCCGACCTGCGATCGTCGAGCCAGGCCAACGTCGACCCGGTGGCCTCCGCAAGCTCCGTCGGGTTTCGTGTTGCAGGTCCTGTTCCGGAGGGCGTACCCACCGTTTCCGAATGGGGCTTCGCGGTCATGGCGTTGCTCGTGCTCGGGGCGGCGACGATGGCGTTCAAGCGGGCACGGGTGGCGTAGCCGGCTTCGAACGCAACAGTTCAAGGGCGGGCCGAGTGTGTCGGTCCGCCTTTTTCGTTCACACCGTGAACCGTATTTCCGGTATAATAGTTGGACGTTTCAGTACGTTGGCGGTTGAGCGCCCGTCGGCTTGGAACAGTCGAAGCACCGGGAGAGGGGCATCGATGCGACGAAGACTACGTGCGGGATGGCTAGCAGCAGCGGCAGCCCTTTGGATGAGCGGGCCTGCGTCGCCGGCCGGGGTGGTCATGGATTCGGTTCCGGTCGGCGAGCCTGGCAACGTCGACGACACGGAGGGTACCGGTTACGGCGCCGTGGATCATGCGTACAGCATCGGCACGTTTGAAGTGACCGCGCGCCAATATACGACCTTCCTCAATGCGGTGGCTGTTACTGATACCTACGGGCTTTATAGCCCGAACATGGCGGATACGGCCGGCGCGTTAGGCTGCAACATCCAGCGGACGGGTACTCCGGGGAGCCTCAGTTACGCAGTGGCCGCGGATTGGGCGGACAGGCCAGTGAACTTCGTGTCATGGGGTGACGCGGTCCGGTTTGCCAATTGGCTGCACAACGGGCAGCCGCACGGCGCTCAGGGGCCCGGCACCACGGAGGACGGATCGTACGCCCTCGGCGGCGCGACTGACGAATCAGCGCTGATGGCGGTCACGCGCGCGAATAGCGCCACGTGGGTGATTCCGGCGGAGGACGAATGGTACAAGGCCGCGTATTACGATGATGCGGCAGGCGTCTACTACGATTTTCCGATGGGCACCGACCTGGATTGGCCGAATCTGCCCGGCAACGCCCTACTCGACCCCGATCCCGGCAACAGTGCTAATTATTCTACTCCCTTGCACGACGGGCCAACGCTGGGTGCGCCTTACTGGCGCACGGAGGTCGGTGCGTTTTCCAACTCGGCAAGTCCCTACGGTACGTTCGATCAGGGAGGCAATGTCTGGGAATGGAACGAGACGATCTTTGACGAATCGAGTCGGGGTATGCGAGGTGGTTCGTTCGGATATAGTCACGGCATGGTCATGCACGCCATGGCTCAAAACCAGGTGGGTCCGTTATCAGAATTCAACGTGCTCGGCTTCCGTGTCGCCTTGGTGCCGGAGCCGGCCACGCTGTCATTCGTCGCGGTTGGCGGCGTGCTTCTGTTGAGGCGGAAGCGGCAGTAGGGAGCGCGCCGGGCATTTCCCTCCGCGTCGGACAGACCTTCCGGGCATGCACATCACATCGCCGGTGCCGCTTGGAGCCTCACGGGCAATTCTCTGGAGCGGCGAACGGATAGGGCTGACCCTGGAAGCCCGACACGCAGGCCGAGATGTCCGCGAAGTTAATCGACCCGTTGGGAACCTGGGGCGCGAGGTCAAGCCACGGCATGGGCGCGGCCTGCGGCAGGCCCTGGAAGCCCTGAACGACGGCCGAGATGTCCACGAAGTTGGCGACGCCGTTGGGTGGCGTCCAAGCCCCGTCCGCAAAGGTCCCGACCACGTCTCCCCAGGTGCTTGGCGTTTCGAGTTCGAGCGCCGCGCTGTAGCTGCCCTCGTCGCCTGGATCGAGCCCCATACTGATTGCCTGTACGCCATAGGTGCTCGCGGCCGCAATCCCGCAACCGGTTATGTGCAGAGCCTGCGGCCATTCACCCGCGAAATCCACATCGGCGTAGACAGGCGTGTCCACGAGGTTCGCAACCATCAGTCCGGCTTCGTCGTAGGGTGCCCCGACCCAACCAAGCACTTGACCGCTCTGGAGGCTCACACGACGAGCCGTGTTCGGCAGCGGATTACAGTTACCGGCCACCGAGAGGTAGCGGTTCTTCGGCACGTAGCAGACGCCGCTGCCCGTCCAACCGGTCGGTGGCGGCGCACATCGAGATTCACCGGTACAATCCAAGTCTTCCGCGCACTGGTCCGGGCCACAACCCGGTCCGCACGGCTCGGCCAGCGGGCGCCTGGCGGCGGGGCCGCAGGGCAGGAACTCCGGCGGATCCGCGGGCTCGGTCCAGGCCAGCACGAACTGCCCCCAATCGTCACAATCAACGTCGCCGTCCAGATCGAAATCGGCGAAGACGCACGTGCCGGCCACCGAGCCGCCATCGCAACCGGTGAAGCAGAGGGACCACTGGTCGTAGTCATCCAGGTCCACATCTCCGTCGCCGTCGTGGTCGCCGGGTGTGTCCGTCAGTTCCAGTTCGATGATGTCCATCTGTTGCGGATCGTTGGTCCCCAGGCTGTAGAACTCGGCGGCGTAGTCGATGAAGTACGGGTAGGGGCTGCACGGAGCGAGGCCGTGGTCACTGCGGAGTTGCTCGATGATCTGCCAGCCCTGGTAGTCGATGGCCACGGGGTCGTCGCTGACCATGACTTTGTTGACCACGTCCACCCACTGCTGGTTCCTGCCGTTGTACCATTTGTATTCACAATAGGTGGCGTCCAGAACGATCAGGCGCGTTTTGTCTCGGATCGCGGGCAGCTCATTGGTCAGGCAGATTTCGTTGTGGATGTCGCTGTGACGCGGAGAGCACGTGCCGTAGTGGTTCTTCAGGGACATGGTGACCCCGGACCAGCCGTCCAGGGCTTTGCACACGGGCACGTTGATGAGATAGTCGCAGTCGAACCCGCCGCTCTCGTCAATCAGCAATTTGGCGATGGTGTACTGAGCGGCGTGACCACTGTACCCGCCAAAGTCTCCGGAGTTGAGGACGCCGACCCTGATGCCGGGTCCGCCGGGGTCCCTGGTGAAGCCGGCGTAGCTGAAACCGTTTTGGGTGCGGTCGTAGATGATGATGTTGTCCGGCGGAACGCCGCGAGCGATCAAGCCTTCGGCAATGGGCATCACGACCTTGGCCTTCGTGAAGATGCCGGGGATCTGACAGTTGATCTTGATAGCCACCTTCTTGGTCGGGTCGGGGATGATCTGCTCCCACGCCTCTGTCACCGTGGCGGTGCCGACGAACGCCCTGACGGCCTGGTCGACCATCTGCCGCACGGCGTCGTCGATCAAGTGCACATCGTCGCGTCCGGCCGAGCCATCGTGCGCGTCAGGATGGTGCGCGATGACGACCCGGGACGACCCTCCGGGCAGCCAGCCGGCGGGCCGTTCGCCGTCGAGTCTTTCGACCGGGTAGGCCGGGCGCGGGGGACCGGGCAGGCCGGCGTAGGCGCCGGGAAGGGCGAGGAACGCCCACAGGCCGATGGTGCCGGCCAGGCCCAGTGCGGCGACGGTTACGCCCAGCGGGGAGCGCAGCGAGTTGCCCAGTCGGCGTCTGACGCTGAGGATGGCTGCGACCACGGGGGCGCCGAACGCCAGGGACGCGGCGGTGATGGCCGTCTGCTGGCACGGATAGACAAAGCGGCTTGGCTTTGTGCCACTGCGTAGCACGAGCCAGATCAAGGCGAAGATCCCGGCGACGACGGAGTTGGTGAGCAGCCACCGTTGCAGGAAGCGGTTCGCGGTACCGTTTGCGTGGCGGGCTTGATCACGGTCGCTGCATCGGTCATGCGCGGGGTCTGGGTGCGGCATGGTTGATCCTCCGGACTTCCGGCTCTAGGTTCTACGCGGGTGTGGGTCCGGCCGGTTCGAGCGCGGATACGTCGCGCTCACCCCTGTGCGGTGTCTGCACGTTTCGTATTGTACATATCCTGCCGGTGCCCTTCAACGGAAAACTTCCGCACCCCGGCATGACCGGTACCAGGCACCGGGCGTTCCTTTCTTCGAACACGACTTGGCCAGGCGAGCGTGAGCCCGGGAAACGCCCGGAAACGGCGCCAGGATGGATTATGGCGATCCTCGTGCGGGCGTCCGCGCGGGCGCAGGGTGCGGTCGAGGGCGAGGCGACGCGGCCCGGATTCTGGGCATTGGCCATCGCGTCGGTCCGAGTGAAGCGGGCGAGGACGCGGACTTCGCCATCACCGACGGCGACATGGACGCGCCGGCACGTGATGACCATGGGGCCCGCCGGCTTGGCGCGGATCAGTAGGGGTACGAAGAGTTTCGGTACTGTTTCTTGTGACCGTGGGATGTGCCAACTCCGTTCTCCGCCGGGCGGAGGTCCCGGGCACTGTATCCGGACTCGTAGGGTGCGTCGGGTGACACACCCTACGAGTTGCGTTCGCACCGCGCCTGCATGGAGCCGGCAGCGCCCGGAGACTAGTTGCAGGTCATGGGTTCGGAGAACTCACACAAACCCTGGAAACAGCGGACGAGTACCGCAAAGTCGATGGTCGTCACCTGCCCATCCGGCTCTGCGGGGGCCAAGTCACCAACGAGGTAAGGCGGGGCGTCCTCGTGTCTTCTCATGATCTGCCACATGGCGACGATGTCACGGAAACTCACGGTGCCGTCGGGTGGCGTCCAGCGGCCGTCCTCGAAACGCCCGACCAGGTCTCCGGCTACCGGTGTCGTGGGCAGCATGAGCGATGTCGGCTCCACGGGCTCGGGCACCACGGGGATCCAGGTGACGCGGTAAAGGTTCCCGGGCACAATAGCGCGACCTGTGATCCACAGTTCGCCGTCGAACCGGCCCACATCAACGGGCTCCGGGGAGCACCCGAGTCGAAAGATGGCGTCGGGGTCATCGGGCTCGTGAGTTTGGACGAACCACTGGCCGCTGACGATCTGGTGATCGTCGGTGTTGATCAACTCGACGAGGATCCACCCGCGGGTTCCGGGCACGGCGCCGGGGAGGAAGACGGCCAAGTACCTGTTCAGAGGCCAGTAGCAGGTCGAGCCGACGCAGACGGCGTCGCCGTCGCAGTCGTCATCCGTCGTGCAGTCGAGTTGGAGCATATCGGCCGGCACAGGGTGGCAGGCCGAAACGTCGTCCACGCTACGATCAGTTTCTTGCGCGGTCACGGTCGCGCACGAGGCGGCTCCCATCGCAAGACTGATCCAAAACACACTCTTACACATCTTGATTCACCTCCGTCGCGTAGGGCGAACGGCGTTTCCCGGTCGTATCCGCGTGCTTGCCATTCGCCTCCAATCCAGAAACCTGCCGACACTTCGGTGTCAGCGCGCGGACACTCCGCACACGAGCAGCTTCGCGTTTGGCCTGATCAGGCCGTGCCTACGTCGAGTGAAACCGGGTGCCGCCCGCACTCTTGAGGGTCCTTTCCACCCCCCCCCGGCTGTGACCTCCTTCCCCGTGCCCCGGCGGTTCTCCCGTGTTCTCTCTCGAGGTCGGCGTAAGCGACGCGCTCATGCCTTCGTGTCCATAATCCTCAAGGAGGGAAAAACGTCGGTCCTGGGCGGCAAAATGAAGTCGGTAAACTTTTCTCTCCCGGTCGCGCTCCACGTTCTCTCTCCGTATTGCCACAAGGAGGAAAAGTGTCCGGCGCGGTAGGCGGGGCGGCTGTCATGCGCGGAGCGGGCCGCGCTGTGCCGGCGCCGATTGACGTTCCGGCTTTCGCTCGCGTGAGCGGCGCAGCTGTGTCATGCGGCAAGGCTGTGGCACAGGGAGGAAGGGATGGGGCAGGCGCGATGTCGGCGCACGGCTAGCGTTGTCTATCGGTGGAATTCGATGGGATCGTCGACCGGTTCGCAGGGCACCCGCGTCGGGTCACGTACCCTTCAGGGTTTGTCATCAAGCTCGTCAATCAGTCTGTAGCTTTGGATGAAGCACTCGATCTGCTCGCGCACGGCGCGCGCATGTTCGGGCCCATACTGTTCGCACGCTCGAACGAAGTCTGCGAGCTTGTCCGCGGTCAGGCCGGAGTCGAGGAGTGCCAGGAACGTGCGCATCGACGCGGCCACGTCGCCCGGCGAAGCATCATCTTGGTGCGATTCGCGAATCACTGCGAGACCCCCCGAGAGCCCACTCGCGTCCCCGCGTGGCACGGACGTTGTTGCGATGTTCCGTCGGCGAACTTGCGGTCCCCCGGCCGCCGTGCGCCCGCCCGATGCCTCTAGATATCGTTCCCTCCGAAGAATGACTTGACAAGCCCCATCGAGCTTTTGCCATTAGTTGGCGGCCCGGCAGGCGGTCGGTCGTGGCGTTCCGGGACCGCGGTATGTGCGTCCGAGATTGAGCGCGGTTTACGGGGGATATCCCTTGCAAGCTGCGTTGGAGGCGTGGATTCACCGGTTCGAGGGATGCACGCAGGGCGGATCCGGACACCGGTTATGGGGCGAGGGGCGTTGGATATCGGATGTCGCGTCTCGGGTAAGAAAGTGTGAGGACTTGCGTCAAGATCGGGCAAACGTGGGCGAGCCGCGGAGGAACGTGTCCTGTCGCGGTTCTGGCACTCAGGCATCAGCGTCGGCCCGCACGATGCCCTTCAGATGGGCGAGGATTTCCTTCACCTCGCGTGCTACGTCGTCTTGGTCTTTGTCGACGAATCGCGCAATTTGCGAGTTGTCGGCGCCGTCCAGCGTCAGTTGGTATAACCTCTTTCGTTCGGGGCTGAGCTCGGACACGGCTTTGTGCAGACGGGCGTGCATGGCGGAGGTCCACTTGGCGAGGTCCGGTTCGAAGAACTTTCGAAGAACGGCTTCGTTGTCGAGTTCGGTGGAAGCGTCATCAGCCGGGTCGCACATCGACATACCTCCTGCGGCGTCCCTTACCGGCGTTTGAAGGGGTCCCGGTGCTTGTTCAAGACATCGGCAAAACGGTTCAGATCGTCCGTGTTGAGCAGCGGCGCAAACGGCGAGATATTATAGTCCGATTTCTGGTGTATCCAATCAGGAAAACCGACGTCGTTGTCGTAGGCTTGGGTCAGGTTCGGCGTGGCTGAGACGGCGGCAAGAAGGGCTGCTTCGTACGCTTTCGCGGCGCCCGGCACCTTGTCGGCGCAGAGATCGTCCCATTCCTTTCGGGCGTACTTGACCCTGTCCCTCGCCTGCTGCCAGGGTTGGCCGTCAAACCACCGGTGCCAGGCGGCGTCGAGCTTGCGGTCCATGTGTGCCACATCATCGGCCTGATTGAGCGACTTGACGAACTCATCGAGCGTGTGTTGGTCGCTTCCCTTGATCCACTCCAGGAACGCCTCATTCGGCGCCTCCAGCAGCTTGCGTCCCAACGCTGTCGCCATGGCCGCGTCGGCCGAAGCGTCGGTGAAGGCGGTGAGCGCGGCTTCGTCGACCTCCGCGTGGCGGCGCCATCGTTTGCGCACCTGGCCTTCGATTCGGCCACAGTGCTTGGCAGCGTGGTTGGCTACCCTTATGGCTTCCATGAGAACGGAGACAACATTCGGCGTGTTTCGGTCCTCCGGCCAACTCTCTTCTAGTGGGCCACGGTTCGCCATGCCTGCCCTGCCAAGCCAGCCTCTGATTTCATCTGTGGAGTTGAGTATGTCCATCAGGCCAGGCAGCCAGCAGAGTGCCAGCCCGATCCATGTGGCACGAAACCGCTTATTGATACCTTCGATGTAGAGTTCGGCCTCTTCCCACAAGATGGCTATACTTTTGTCGGCAACCGCGAGGGCTCCGGCTAGCGCCAGAACGATCTCGGCCGTATCGTATTCGTTCGGCCATACGTCGCGCAGTGGTGGGGGCGGGTTTGCGCCGGGATTGGCGAGCCAGTCGCGGAGTTCTTTGCTATGTTGTGGTATCCGGTCAAGCTCAGGCCGGCTCTCGAGTGCTGCTCTTACGCAGGCGAAGCGACGTGATGCATTGAGACCTTGGACACGGGTCTCGACGGTGTTCCAAACAGCAGTTGGAGCGGGGTCGTTCTCGGCCATCGTATCTGCCGCGCGTTGACATAACGTTAACCCATTCGTCCACAGTCATGGACGATTGTACGGGTGCGAGCGGGCGATTGCAAAAGAATTGCCGTCGAGGATTACTTTACGGGCTTATCAGTCTTGCAGCAGGGTCCGTACAATGGACTTCCGGGGTTTGCCCTGGACCTGCGAACGCGGGAAGGTATCAAGGGGTTCCAGTCCCTGCGGATGTATAGTGTCAGTGTTTACCCTGATAGGTTCCGACACGGATGGTCGGGTGTTGTCGAGCACGTCGACGAGGGGATAAGACATGGCAAACACCTGAAGGTGCCACCCGAGTTCCCCGCGTTCGTCGGGATCGTCATGGCGCGCCATCAGCGCGGTCAGCTTTTCGTGCGTCAGTCCCTCGTCCAGCAGCGAGACGAACTTTGCGACGGACGCGGCTACTGCGCTGCTATCGGGGGGGGGCGTTGCCGATTTTTCTATGATGGTATCCGCCATGTCTCTCGCAATCCTATTAAGGACGGAACGCTTGTCAATTGTCCGGCAACGCGTGAATGGGGTGACGGAGAGCAGGGGCGTTTTCTCCGGGCCGACCGCAACCGACCACCCGCGCGGTCGATCGCAGCGTCAGCTTCACGCCGGCATCTCGATATGCCTACTTAGAGTATGCATCGGGTTCACGCCTTGGCAAGGCAGAAGCGGCTAATTACGCGCGAATTGCTGCGATAGTTTACCCTGCGGGGCATTCAGAACGGCTTATCAACAAACAACTTACGGGCTAGTCGCAGTGGTCATCGTCTCCGAGTCGTTACCCAGTTTGTCGTCGATTGGCAGGCGAGAGCGGCTCGGGGGTTTGGTGTTGTTCACTTGGGGGACACTTGTTTCCGAGTGTCAGTCTCTGCCCGGCTCCGTGAAATGGGCGAGGGCGGTTGACGACCTGGTAGGCGCGACGTTAGGCGAGAGCTGCGTACATCATGTGATGGATGCGCCGGGCGAACTTGCGCCAATCCATCACAGGCACTCCCGGGCATCGGCGCTCTGATCGTGGATGAGCGGCTCGATTTGCGTCGTGATCTCCGCGTCCCGTTCCGCCTCGAGGCCACGCTTTGCGTCTTTGGTCGTTGCGGCGCGGATGTGCCTTGCGAAGGCGGCTTTGACCTCCTTCTTGATGGCGGCGATCTGCTGCTCGCGGTGATCGCGGCGCAGGGTGTGGGGTACGATCGGCGGGTTCGAGTTGGATTCCCGGCTCGCCAGTTTGCCTCCCGGTTCACCGTGTTGTGTTCCGTTCGGCAAGGGGAGGCGACGAGAGTGGGGCATGTCGAAGGTCTACCGCCGCGTTCGTTGTCGTCGATCGCATGCGGAACGATGTGCGTTTGCGGTTGCGTTGCCCTTTCAGGGCTTGTGTTGAAGAGGCCACGTCCATACCCCGGGTTTCACCCGGGCCTACTTTCTTTCGCCCCTTCGACGCTGAAGACGAAGGTCCGGCCTTGCCCGGTGGCATCGGCGGCGTGCGGAGCACGCCCTGGAGGGCTGCCCTGCTGGGCTCGCACCGGACCAAGATCAACACGATGGACCGGTGAGGCCGGGCAAGTTCACGGCGACGCACGAGACTTGGGCTGGATTCGCTCGGCCTGTCTTGGTAACATGATGGTCAACGGGCTCGGAAGACGGTACGCGTCATCTCTGGAACAACTGGCTACGACACGCACTCTTCGAGAAGCGCGTTCGTGGCGGCCGGCACATTTCGTTTTCGACAAGCGCCCTGCGGCGCCCTGAGATTTGAAAGGACCTGGCTATGAACCGGACAACGAGGCACTTGGTGCTTGGCGGATCGACGGGCGTGACGGTTTTCGCGATCGTCGTTCCTTTAATCCACTTGTTGGCCGAGTCGGTCACGTTCGTGGGTCTAGAACTTGGCACCTGGGACAATCCGGTACAGGTTTTCATCTTCGTCATGACGGCGGCCATGGTGGGCGTGTTTCCCTGGGGGCTCTGGCTACTTCTCACCGACGCCCGGAAGGGAGACCTGTTCGATGAGGGGCACGAGGTCGTCGCGTATTTCGTCGCCGGGCTGGGCGTGTTCCTAGCCTTGACGCTCCTGGTCTGCACGCGCGTCCAGCCGATCTACGCGCAGTTTCGCTGGGTACTCACGCCGGCTCTCGCCGTGTGCGCAGTGGCTCTGATTTGGTGGCGCTGGCGCAAAGTATGGCAGATTCCCGCGGGGGCCGGCATTCGAGGCGCCGTGGGTCAAGCCCTCGCGGTGTAGTGCCTTTTCAAGCGTCGACGGCGAGGCCATTCGTTTTGTAAGACATGCGGCTGACCTTGCCGCCTACAGACATTCAGGCGTGTCGAGTGTGTCGTCGCGGATGAGCGGCTCGATTTGCCGTGCGGTCTCCGCGTCGCGTTCGGTCTCGAGGGCGCGTTTTGCGTCTTTGGTCGTTGCGGCGCGGATGCGCTTTGCGAAGGCGGCCTTGATCTTCTTCTTGATGGCGGCGATCTGTTGCCTGCGGTAGTCGGCGCGCAGGCTGGGCGGCACGATCGGCAGGTTCGAGTTGGATTCGCGGCTCGCCATCTATCGTGCTAGTTCACCCGTTCTTGATTTGGTTGGCAAGGGGCACTTCGCTACAGAGGTCACGGCACGTGTCCCACGTGCCCTACAGACTTCCGGATCACCGAGTCATTGTAGTTGCGGCACCGCCAGGACGCTAAACAGCGCAAGGAGTGCGAACGCCATGGCGGCTGTCGTGAGCGTGTCCGGTAGGCCCGTGCGACGGATGATCCGGACCAGGCCGAGCCCGAGCGCTAGCCCCTCGATCTCGACCGCCAGCAGTGACATCAGCTTCGCATGATCCCAGTACTCGACCAGTAGCCCCGCGCCGAGCAGGGCGAGGGCGAGAATCGGCACGCCGCCGTATCGGTCGGGATCGACCTGCCCTTCGAGACGAAACGTGGATGGGTCGCCGGGGTTGAAGCTCCGGCCACATTCGGGGCATCGCTCCCAAGGCAGCCCGTCGATGATGTAGCCGCAGCCGATGCACAGCTTGTGCCTTATGCAACTTGGCCGGTCCTGCTCCATGTTGCAGGGTAATACACACTCGCCGCGACCGCGCCGCGTTGGTGTTGTGTAAGGCGTTGTGTGAGAGTTCGCGATAGGGTCTTCGTTACGGCGCCCTTTCAGGGCTCGATCGGAAGGTCGGGCTTCGCCCGACGAGGCGCACGGCGTGCCGAGCTTGCCCTGCGTGGCAGACGTGGGGAGGCCTGTTCGACCCCTTCAGGGTCGGTGGGATGGTTGGGGGG
>JAJDDX010000404.1 GCA_029260055.1 Phycisphaerae bacterium | reverse complement strand
CCCGGCGCGCCGGGACCCATGCCACCCGCTCCGCACTGACTGGTGAACAGCGGGCGGCATCCAAACCAGACCGTCCGCCGACTCTACGTCTTCCTCAACGCCGCGGTCGCCTTTTCGTCCACGTCGAACGTGCTCTCGTCGATCGCCACGCCATAGGTATCCCTGGCGATCCGCATCGAGATCACACCGTTTCGCACTTCCATCGCCACCAACTCCGCCGGACGCTCATGCGGATGCCCGTAGCCACCCCCCCCCCCGGCAAGTTGATGATACTGCGTTCCCTTCGGCACACCGGTCAGCAGGTCGAGACTAAGCGGCGTATGCGCCTTGCCGTCGGGATACCGCAGGTTCACCGAATTCAGGCTACCGCTGCCACCACCGTGCAGGCCGAAGGCCGGTTCGACATCGCCATCACCGAAGATGACGAGTTGCGTATTGTCCGCGCCGATCTCGAACACCGTCTCCACGCCGAGCCCGCCGCGCCACCGCCCCGCGCCGGCGGAGTCACAGGTGTATTCATGCTTGTGCAGCAAGTGCGGCGTCTGCTGCTCGAACATCTCGTAATCCTGATCGAGCAAGCCGCCGGCCGCGTCGATCATGCCGATGTGGTCGTAGCCGTCCACGCCGCGCACCGCGCCCGAACCGCCTTTGAGCCCCATAAAGCAGATGTCGACGTACTTGTCGTTCTTCCGCGGATCGATCCCGGTGGTCAGCGAGCAGAGCAGATGGTTCCAACCGGCCGTCACCCGCTCCGGCACGATCGGACCAAGTGCCCGCGCGATGGCATCCGCATTGCACGGGCAAAGGTGATTGCCATAAGTCGTCGCAGCCGGGTACGCGGCATTCAGGATTGTGCCTACGGGAATAATGATCTCGATCGGCTCGACCATCCCCTGGTTGTGCGGAATGTCGGGGTTGACCATCTGCAGGAACGTCAGCACCGCAGCCGACGCACTGGACGTGTAGGTCCCGTTCACGAACGCATCGGACTGCGCATCGGTGTCGGAGTAATCGAACGTGATCTTCTTGTCCGCCACGGTGATCTTGACGCGGATGGTATAGCGTTTCCCGACATTTTTTCCGTCGTAGTAAACGAGCGACTCGCCGCGATACTCGCCGTTCGGAATGGTCGCGATCTCCGCTTCCATCATCCGCCGCGTCGACGCGAACAGCGCCTCTTTGTGCGCCTCGAAACAGTCGCGCCCGTACTTCTCGAGCAAGCGTATCATGCGCCGCTCGCCGACCACACACGAGCCGATCTCCGCTCGCATGTCCTGCTGCACGATGTCGAAGCGGATGTTGGCGAAGATCAAGTCCCACACGTCCTTGCGGAGCTTGCCCTTCTCGTAGACCTTCACCGGCGGAATGCGAAGCGCCTCTTGCCAGACCTCGGTGGCATTGGGGTTGTATCCGCCGGGAACCGCCCCGCCGATGTCGGCTTGGTGACCCTTGCACGCCGACCACGCCACGAGTTCATCCTCGAAGAAAATCGGCTTGTAGACGGCCACGTCGTTGTTCTGGTTGCCCATGCTGAAGACATCGTTGTGGAAGATCACGTCGCCGGGGTGAATGTCGTCGCCGAAGTACTCGATGATGTACTTGCACACCGGCCCGAGCGAGAATGAGAGAATCGGCAGGTTCTCCGTTTGCTCCAACATGTTGCCATGTGCGTCGTAGACGCCGGTGACGAAGTCCTTCGCCTCGCACAGAATCGGCGAACGCGTCGTCTTCTGCAGCGAGATGCTCATCTCGTCGGTCAGCGACTTGAACGCCCGCGCGAAGACCGAAAGCAGGATCGTGTCCACCTTACTCACGGTAGCATCTCCTGCAATGTGGATGAAAGGCTATCTTCACGCCCGTTGGCGTACACGACGAAACTGCCGAACTTGTCGCAGATACAACTGAACGACGCGGTAAGCAGCAGTGTCGTGTTGACTTGTTCGATGATCGCAGGGCCGACGATGTGGTGACCGTGCCGCGCCTTGTGCCCGTCGTAGACCGGCATCGAGGTCATAGATTCGCTTTCCGGCACGTAGGCAGCGCGCTCGCCCTTCAATGCCTCGCTCGCGTCAGTTCCGGCGAAAGGCTCGTCCTTGTAGGCGGGCTTCTCGGTCAGGCCGGAAGCTCTGACCCGGGCGTTGATCAGCTCGACGATGCCGTCTTCTTCCAGCGAATAGCCGTACATCCGCTTGTGCTCGACGTGGAAGGCCGCGGCGATTCCATCCGCGTCGCCACCACGAATCGCATCGAGCGAAACGGGGAACGACACTTCGTGATATTGCTTGAGGTAGCGGCAGTCGAGATTGACGACGTACTCACGGCGCTCAGCCGGGATGCTCTCCTGCTCGAGCAGAGTCTCGCCCTCGCCGATCATCCGCTTGACCACGCCGTCGAGCTGCTTCCAGTCGATCTCGTCGAACGAGGCTATGAAACTCGATACGAAGTCGTGACGCAGGTCGCTCATCAACATGCCGGCCGCACAAAAGATCGACGACTCGCGCGGCACGATGAACATCGGAATCTCCAACTCCTGACAGATCATGCAGGAATGCAGGGGGCCCGCGCCGCCGGCAGCGACGATCGGAAACTCACGCGGGTCGAAGCCGCGCTTGATCGTGATCTCGCGCACGCCCTGAGCCATGTTGGTGTTGATCACACGGT
>JAJDDX010000403.1 GCA_029260055.1 Phycisphaerae bacterium | reverse complement strand
TACAGCAATCTTGCGCCGGCCGTTGATGCTGCGCACCGAGCGCCTCAGCCCGTTCGTTCCGCCATCTGACATGCCCACCTGGGCGTCAACTACCAACCCCACGGTCGGCCCACGCAATCCTCGTGCCGAACAGGATTGGGGGCACCCGGCACCCGCATTGGGTGGCATGGGCAAGCGCAGCTTGCCCGTGTCGTGCCGGACTCGGCACTGGTGGACAAGCCACCAGTGGCACCCGACGAAGCGTGCCTGACGCCATGCACCGGCACCGCGCATACAGAAGGACCGAGCGGAAGCATCGCTTTCACTCGGTCCTTGTTCTTTGCTCTTAACGGCACGCCGGGGGCGTTGGCCAGCGACGGTGGTTCGAGAGCACCGCCCGTGCGGGTCCGAACCGAATTCCGGTCGCGGCGCTACGTCGTCGTCAGCGTCGTGTTCGCCGTATCATCGTCTTCCAGCGTCAGGAAGAACGCGGAGATCAGCGCGTCGCTGAGTGCCTGCGTGGTGCCTTCCAAGCCGAGGAGCAGCGTCGTCCGCACGTCCGGGTCACACCCGCTCAATTGGAACGCCGAACCGCCGACCGCCAGGGCCGTCACAAACCGAATCATTCGTCGCCGAAGGGTACGCTTCGCCATCATTTGGACTCCTATCCAAGGCCCCCCACACGAGCGGACCTACGTCGCGAAAAATCCTCCGGCCATCGCCGGGTGAGGTTTCGACTCTACTCTTGCACGCATACCGCCTCAACACGCCCCGGGACGTACCCGACATGTTTCGACCATGCGCAGAAGGTTCCGATATTCCTTCACTTGTACCAATCGGTCCGAAACGGGCTGCGGTTTAGCCGTTCCGATATTCGCCGCCACGAGCACGCTACGCCGCACAAACTACAGCCACAATCATGCTTTATCGCCCCTCACTGGATCGAAGTGTGGTATGCACCGGGTGTGACCGGCGGCTTGCCCCACCAGTGCGCGCGGGAGCGAGTTGCCCGGCCTACCGCGTCCGGCACTGATCAAGAGCGGTGGCACACCGACCGCGCGGACCACCGCCGCAGAAGAACGCCGGCCGCGAACGATGATGGCTGAGAGCTGATGCCTGATAGCTGACAGCTTGCGCGTTACGGCATACTCGACGCGGTCGCGGGGCTCAATAGCGCGCGGCGCAGCGCCATGATCGGGAAGTCCTTGCCGGGGCAGGCGGTCTTGTGGGTGACGTTACGGTGCGTGGTGACACGGCTCGGCGCGATCCGGCACTGCTGCGTGAGGAACCGGGTGAGGCGCTCGAGCGACGCCAGTTGCGCGCGGGTCGGGCGCGACTTGGTGAAGTCGCCGACCAAGCAGATGCCGATGCCGTGATCGGTGTAGTAGTTGTCCGGCGTCTTGCAGTGGGCGCCATGTTTTTGCCGGTGCCAGCGCGAGCCGACCTCGACGTACCCGTCGCGCGTGTCGGTGCCGTTACCGATGACAAAGTGGTAGCCGAGTTCGTCCCAACCCTTATTGCGGTGAAACTTGTCGAACGCCTTGGCTCCACCCTTACGTGTGGCACTGTGATGGACGACGATGTTCTTCCAACGGGGGCTGATCTTGCCGCCACGCGGGAACCAGCTCGCCTCGTAGACCGGCCTGCGCGCCGGAGCCGGCTTCCACCATTTCGGCGGTGTCTTTGACACGTATCGCGGTGCGGGGCGGCGGGGATAGAGCACGCGGGCAGAGCGTGGCCGCATCGGCTCGGGCGTCTCACATCCGGTAAGTGCCGCAAGAGCCGTACAAGCCAGTACCGCAAGTCGTGCCATGGAGTGCCCTCCCGAATCCATTCGTGGGGAAAGGTCCGCCGTGCGCGGACCCGCACTAGAGTTATCGGTCACAGACGCCCCACTCGTCAAGTCGAATGCCGTGTACGTTTTCGTCCGCCAGCAGAGATGGGCTGATCCTCACCGCACGGCGCCGTCTTACTTGCTAAACCGAAGCGCGGGAGCATCCGATAACCTGCTTGGACGACGGTGGCGACCGAGCCGGCATCGTCATGCGAGGAAGCGAAACTCATGAAGAAGGACGCGGCGATGGCCGGACGAACCACGCACAATAGCGACCAGGGCGCCTCGCCGGACGAGTTTCGGCGTTGGAAGGACATCGTCGGACCGCTTCAGGGCCCGGCAAACAAGAAGGTCCAGGAGACGAAGGCCGCCCTCAACGCGAACCGGTACGACTCTCCGCAAATCCTCGACGCGACCATCGAGCGAGTCCTGGACGAAATCGGCCTGGATGCCTGAGCACCCGACCCTTCACGCCCGAGCTACATCAATCGAGTTCGAATCAGTGGGAAGACCTCGCGGACGCCTGGAATCGGCATCTCCGCGCGCGGCCGGTGAGAGCCGTGGCCGGATCGATCAGCCGGCGGCACCGTTCTCGATGTAGAGCACCCGTCCGCAACTGCTACAGAGCTGCAATTCATTGTTCTTCTTGAGGGTGCTGACGACTTCGAGCGTGATCTGCAGGTTGCAGCCGGTGCAGGCATATTCGTGGCGTTTGGGGTGGAGCTTGATCACAGGCGCCATGGCCTCGCCGTCGTGGTGCTGGGCCACCCTCGTAAAGATCGACAAGGCCGTCGGGGGAATCTGCTCGGCACACTTGGCGCGTGAGGCTTCGAGTTCCTCGCGCTCGGCGCGCCGCTTTTCCTCGACCTCTTTGAGTTGGCCTTCGGATACTTCGACGGCTGCAACGAACTCGACCTTCTCCGCGTCGATAGCGGCGCCCTCGGCCTCGAGAGTCTGGATTTCCTCCATGAGCTTGAGAATCTCGCTCTCCAGCTTGGAGTTATCCGCCTTGGTGGTGTTCATGACGGTGAGGATTTCGGCGTAGGCCTTGTTTGTCTTGGCCTTTCCGAGCGCTTCGCGTTGCTTGGACACCGCCTCCTCACGGGTGGCTACGTCGAGCGAATACGCATCCTGCCGGACCTGGCGCTCCTGAACGGCACGCCGGTTGGTCTCCCGCCGATCTTCGGCGGCCTGTACCTGGCGCTTCCGCATGTCGACTCGTTTTTGCTTCGCCTCCCGTTGACGGCGAATCGCAGCGAGCTGTGTTTCGATCACTTGTAGCTGATGTAGCGCTTCTAGTATTCCGCCCATTCTCGGTCCCGTGGACTATCCGACCTCAACCGCCTCCACCAATCGCTACATGCGATCAGAGAAGCCCATTATGCATCGTACTTCGCGATCGTGCAAGGAACTGTCTGCCGTTATCGCCCGGACCAGGAGAATCACGCTCCAACGGCGGCGAACGCCGTCGCGTCCCGCAGCTCACGCCCCGATCGGGCGGAAGGCGACCTGGAGGTGGGATGCACGGCCGAGGGCGGCGGCGTCCCGACAATGCTTCCGCTCGATCTTCGCCCACGTGCGTCGGGCCTGGGAGCTATCGAGCAGTCCGCGGTGCTTGCGCATCGGCAAAACCGTCTTTCCGACCATATCGAGCACGGCGAAGCCCGTCTCGCCGGCAAGCTTCTCGATGTCGGTCGGGGCGAAGGTCATGATATCGAACTGCTCGTCGACATCCCTCGTGAGCCAGTGTGTCTTGCCGTTTCGCAAGAACCTCTCCAAAGCGGCCGGATCGCCGGCCTCCAGGTAGAAGTCGATGGCGGCGAAGCGATTGTCGAACGTAGCGACCAGGGGCGCCCCGCCGGTGAGCAGGCGGCGGATCTGCTTCATGGCTTTCGCGGGGGAGCTTGCGCAGCCGATGGGATCGCCGAACGCGACGGCCAGGTCAAATGTGGCGGCCGGAAGCTCCGACATGTCGCACAAGTCCGCCTGCACAAAGGAGGCGGCCGCGGTACCGCCGTGCTCCTCCATCTTCCGACGCGCCTGATTCAACATCTTCGGAGAGATATCGAGGAACGTCACGTCGTACCCGCTCTTGGCGAGCTTCGCCCCCCACTTCCCAGTGCCGCAGCCAAGATCGAGCACCCGAGCGTTGGCGTTGCGCGGCAGAAACGGTTTGAGGTAATCCCAGGTCAGCAGGTCGTGCCACTGCCAGAATGCGTCGTCGTAGCTGTGGTCGTAGCGCCCCGCGACGCGGTCGTGGTACTTCTGCACTGATTGTCGTCGTGATCGCGCCATCGGGGGCCATTCTAGGGAGCTCCCACGGCGTTGCCAACGCAGGACCGGTAACCGAACGGCTGCCCGTTCACCTCTTATCGCTGACCGCCGTGCTTGACCTGGGTACCCCGTTTTGCGACCATGCAGCCTTGTGAAATCTCGGCGGGTAACTTTCCTGGAGCTTCCACCAAAATGATGAAGGCCATCGACCTTCGAAAAGGCAAGACGATCATCCACGAAGGCCAACTCGTCGTCGTCCACGACGTGTCCCATGTCGCCAAGGGGAACAAGCGGAGCTACATGCAGGCGAAGCTCAAGAACTTCAAGTCCGGCGGCATTACGGACGTGAGGTTCACGGTCGATGCCCGGGTCGAGGTACCGTTCGTCGAATCGAAGGAATACGAATTCCTCTATCGTGAGGCCGAGGACTTCATCGTGATGGACCTCGAGTCGTACGACCAGTTCCCGGTCAGCGCCGTCTTGGTTGGGGAGGCCGGAAAGTGGCTCAAGCCCAACGAACGCGTGAAGTGTCAGCTCTACGACGGGCAGATCATCTCCTTCGAGCCGCCTCTCGTGGTCGCGTTGGAGGTCACCGAGACGACGCCGGCGATCAAGGGCGCAACCGCCACGAATCAACTTAAAGAAGCCATACTGGAAACCGGGGTCAAGGTACGGGTCCCTCCTTTCATCACCACAGGCGAATCGGTTCGCGTGGACACGCGAACCGGCGAGTACGTCGAACGCGCCAAGTAGTTCATTCGTCACCGCCGAGTTGCCCGACACACATTCCCACCAGGAGGCGGCGTCAAGCCCTTCGGCACGGTTGCCGACACCGTAGTGTCGGGCGCCGCCGGTCACGCCGGATGCCGCCGTGTTGTCGCTTTTATCGCGTCGGTCTTCAGCGCAAGACGTGCGTCACCGCGCCGCGCGCGTGACGAATGTCCGTTCGCTACATCGCGCACTACGTGGTCGCGCGGCGCGCAGTGCCACGCCATGGCGCCGACCGCGCGTGTTTCTCACAGGGTCGCGCTACCGCGCGTTTTCCGCCAACGCCCTTCAACGCGCCCAGTTCGCAACACCCTGGCAAGAAAAAAAATGAAAAATATGAAAAAAAATTCGCCCGCGGCAAGGCGGCTTGTTCGGGGTTCGAACCGCCGTTTTTTGGCGCAGAGTGCATACCACTCGCGCGCGCGAGACGCGCGGACTCGATCCGTTCCGGCGACGCGCTTGCCCATGAGATGCCAACGGATTGGCACTCCTCGTGACACGCCCTCTGCCCGTTCCGCCTACGCGCCGGACAGTGGCGAAGCGGCGAGAGTCCGGCGCACGCCACCGATCTCGATCAAGGCAAGGCGGAACCAAAAACCGCGCCTTTCCCGGGAATTCGCGCCTTTTTCTTCCGCGAATCCCCCGCAAAGCCTGCGCCGGAGGAACAGCGTGCGGCAGGTGAAGCGCAGGGCGAATCGAACTCGACCGTAAGCGTTGCCCGAACCGGTGCTTGCCGTCCTTTGAAGACTCCGAAACCACGCGATGCCATACTCATGACGCAGCGCGGAAGGGCCAATGCACCGGCACTTTCCAGCGTGACGTACCGCAACGCACGTGTCGCGCGCCGCGCACCACGGTCGCTGACGAGCCGCGTATGACGTGTCGCGTCGGAGAATTCTTTTGACAGAGCGCAACCGTGGTGTACGATTTTGTCCAGAAAGGAGGTGATACTCTATGGCGAAGAAACGCAAAGTTGCGAAGAAGGCCAAGAAGACCACCAAGAAGAAAAAGAAAGTGGCAAAGAAGGCCGTGAAGAAGAAAGCCACAAAGAAGAAGGCAGCGAAGAAGACCGTAAAGAAGAAGGCCGCAAAGAAGAAGACCAAGAAGAAGGCTGCCAAGAAGAAGACAAAGAAGAAGGCCACCAAGAAGAAGGCCACCAAGAAGAAGACGAAGAAGAAAGCTGCCAAGCGGAAGAAGAAGAAGTAGTGATGCATCGCCTCGAGGCGCCGCAGGGTAGACTTCGGGTCGGCTCTCGCCACGGCGGCCGATGAGGTCACCCGCGGGCGTATGGAAGGCTTTGCTCGAGCAAATGAATGGAAGATCCCTTCTGTAACGGGAGGGGTCTTCCATTCTTTTTATGCGCCCCGCGGGGCAACCTTGCCTCATCCCTCCCCGGGGACCTCGTTCCGCAGCGCTACTTGCCGGGGCGGCATGTGCGGCACGGTGTTCGGCCTGCCTGCCCCGCAGCCTTGGCGGAGTCAAACCGCACGAGATTCGCCGGTTTGATGCGTTTGGCGTGCTGGCAGCTTGATCGGTGGTATTTGCCCGAGTTTCGACTGCCCACGAGGCTTCCGGCATCCGCCCGCTCGTCCTCACGCGGCAGCGCAGGGGCATTTGCCGCCGCGAGCTCCGGGCTTCCGGCGTCGCGCCACGCCGCGCCGATGAGTTCGGCGGAAAGTAGCGCCGCGGATTTCAGTCGCGCGACGACGATCGAGCCCGCTTGTACGCTCATCTGATCGTAGTAGGCGTCTCGATGGCTCCGGAATGTCGTGGCGTCGGTGATATCCAGTTCGGACATGATGCGCCGGTCGATCGCCACCACATCATCCACCGAGTCGTGTGCCGCGAACACGACGCCGAAGACCGCGTTAGGCACGTCCTCGACGTCCCGGTATCGCCCCGGGAAAACCCGAAGCTCGTAGCTGAGACGATCGCGCATCCGCCGCGGCAACTCGACCTGGAACCTGCGCCGGATGTGGCGGTGAGGTTCATCCGCTCGCTCGCCCTCTTCGGCCGGCCAATGAAGCGCTGCCCCGCGCCGCGCATCCGCGTCGGACACGGTGCTGAACGGCAGATTCGCATCGGTGGCGAAGTGCAGCACACATCCGGCATGCTCGACGATCCCATCCCACGAGTTCTTTCGAAACGCGTCCACGAGGTCAGCGTGATGATCCAGCAGGACCCAAGGCAACTCGCCGCCGTCATGTACGCCACGCGAACGAAACTGCTTCAGCGCGGAGGCACGATCGCGCGGGAAGCGCCGAACGTCTTGGGCTGCGATCGCGCCCAGCCTGATGTAGTGCGACGTGGCGGAGCCCGCACTGCCCCCGGCGTCCACGTCGGGGCATAGGTCGCGCGCCGCAACCGCCCGAATGGCGGGCAGCCGCTCCGTAAACGTCGCGCGCAGCGACGCGGGTAGAAGCGGGACAGAGGCCGCAGTGACCAACTCGTAGACATCCCGAGCTTCATCCGCGGAGGCAACCACCGCAGTGGGAGCTGATGCAAGGGCCAGAACGAGGGCATACAAGAGCGCGTGTCTCATCGCTACGGTCCCCGAAACGCACCGCAACGGTCGTCAGCCGCGCGTCGGCGCCGAGCGGCCGCAACGGTGTCAGCAGATGTGTGCTAGCCTTCAGCCGGCGCCGGCTCGTCAGCCCCGACGTCGGCACGTTCGAGAATCTTCGCCAGCAGATACGCTTCCATAGCCGGATCGCGACCGAGATCGAGCCATCGCTCGTCCTCGGATGTGATCCGTTCCGCCCCGGTTGTGGAGGGGAGGTTGTTCCCGAAGAACTGATACGCCGCCCCCGTGCTGTTGAACTGTCGATCGGGAGCGGAAAAGCGTTCCTTGTGTACGATCACTTCGAGCGCCGCCCATGCGCCCGCGTCATCGCGGTTCACGGCGACCTCGACCCATCGTCGGATCGGGTTCAGGGTGGATTCCCAAAGATCCTCCCTCGTGGCTACGTCATGCCGCCAGAATTCGAGGAAGTGTTGCGACGAGACGGGCATCGTGGTGATCATGCCGGCTCGCCGATCGACTCGATCGAGGCGAAAGCGGTTTCGCCGTAGCGTATCCTGGACGGCCTCCCAACAGCCGTCCGCCTGTGTCGACGAATCCGCCAGCGATAAGGTTCGCGTCGTCACGTAATCCGCACGCTTGGCGGCGAGGCATCCGCAACCCAGGCTGATGGCCGAGGTCAAAATGAGCAGGCATGCATAGCGGTTGAGCATGCCGCCGATGATACGGCGGCTTCGGTACCGGTCAAGATCGGAGCGGCTTGACGAGGCATCACAGCTCGTTGCACCGGGAAAGGTGGGCAAACGAGCGGTTCAATCGGCCCCGCGGTCGGGTTGGGGTCGATCCGGGTCGTCGATCGGGCCTTGATCATCCAGGAAGCCCTGCAGGATGACCTGCGCCGCGATGCTGTCGACCCGCTTCTTCCTCTTCTTGCGAGACAGCTCAGCCGGTTGCATGAGTTCGCGTGCCTCGACGGAGGAGAGCCGCTCATCAAAGAAGTGGACGGGATAATCAGCGGATACGGCCAGCACATCGCCAAAAGCACGCGTAGCTTTGGCCTGCGGTCCCTCGGAGTCATCCATGTTCAACGGCAGACCGACCACGAATGCCTGGACGTCGTACTCTTGCGCTACGCGCAGGACCCCTCGGGCATCGTCAGTGACGTTTCCGGTCGCCTCGAGCATCTTGAGCGGCGCGGCCACGCAAGTCTGATCGTCCCCGACGGCGAGTCCGATGCGTTTGGTGCCGTAGTCGATGGAAAGATAGGTAATCACATGCCTACCGATATCGTTCGCCGTGTTTCTCGCTCAACGCTTCGACCAGTTCCTTCAACCGCGCGCTGTCCTTCTTCGTACAGACGAGCGTGGCATCCTCCGACCGGACGATCACCAGGTCGTCGACGCCGATGGTCGCGATGAGATGATCGTCATCGCCCACCACGATGTTGCCGGTCGATCCGTGATGCATGACGTTTTGGCAAGTGCTCACATTGCCGTCAGCGTCGGGGTCGATGACGGATGCGAGAGCCGGCCATGAGCCCACATCAATCCACTTGCACCCCATCTCGACCACCAGCACGCGCGGTGCACGCTCCATCACGGCGAAGTCGATACTGATCTTCTCGAGCGTCGGGTAGAGGCGCTCGAGCTTCGCCAGGCCGTCGGCCGAGCCCCACGCGGATGCGATGTCGCAGACCGCCCCGTGCGTTGCAGGCAGGTGCGCCTTGATTTGATCCAGGATCGTCGTGGCGCGCCAGACGAACATGCCGCTGTTCCAGTAATGCTCCCCACCGGCGAGGTAGGCCTCGGCCACGGCGGCGTCGGGCTTCTCGGTGAACTTCGCGACGGCGAAGACGCCGTCGGTGAGTTTCTCGCCGCGCTGCACATAGCCGTAGTTGGTGTCGGGCCGGGTGGGCTTGATGCCCATCGTCACGAGGGCGTCGCCGTGCTCCTGCGCCGTGTCGAATGCTTTCTCGACGCACGAAGCGAACGTCTCGATCGGCGTGATGATGTGATCGGCCGTGAAGACGCCCATGATCGCCTCCGGATCGCGCTCGGCGAGGACGGCGGCCGGCAACGCGACAGCGGCTGCGGTGTCACGCCCCACCGGTTCGCCGATCAGGTTCTCCGGCGGCAATTCCGGCAGGTCCTGGGCTACGGCTGCCAGATGGTCCTGATTCGTGATGACGTTGATCTGTTCGGGCGGCAGCAGCGCTGCCGCCCTTTCGTAGGAGCGTCTCAGTAGGCTCTTGCCGTCGAATAGTCTCAGTAGCTGCTTGGGACGCTCTTTGCGGCTGAGCGGCCAAAGTCGAACGCCCGCCCCGCCGGCCATGATCACAGCGTGTCGCATGTCTGGAAAGTCCTAGCTTGCGTCAGTGAAAGTCAATCTACCTCGTCGAACGCCACCCGCACGAGGTTGGCGAACTCGAGCACCCAGGATCGCCTGCCGCCCTCCTGGAACTCCACGTCCACGTGCGTTCGCTTCGCCCCGCGGTGCATCGACATGATGCGTCCGAGCCCGTGCGTCGGGTGTCGAACCAACGTGCCGACCTCCCACTGTTCGATATCGGGCGGCAATCCCTTTGATGTATCGGCCATCCCCACGTCATCTCGACGCGAAGTTCGGTCATCACCGCCGACCCACTCGATCTCCCCTCGGGGCAGCTCGTCGAGAAACGGGCTGCGCACGGTCCTCGCGGCACTTCCGCGCGAGGTTCGGTATCGCGCCCGTGAGAGCGTCAGGCGGCGCTTCGCCCGCGTCATACCGACAAAACAGAGCCGGCGTTCCTCTTCAGTGTCCTCGCTCTCGTCTTCGTCAAACCGCCGCATGGGCAGCAGGCCGTCCTCGAGCCCGATCATGTAGACGTTGTCGAATTCGAGTCCTTTGGCGGCGTGGAGCGTCATCAGGGTCACGCTTCCCGTATCGCTTTCGACGGCGTCGACATCGCTGACGAGCGCCGTGTGTTCGAGCCAGTCGCGGATCGTCGCGTCGGGTTGCTGCTTGTGGAAATCGGCGGCCGCGCTGATGAGTTCGTCGATGTTGCGACCCGGGCCGCCCTCCGCATCGGTGACCGGCTTGTAGAACGCCCGCAAGCCGGAGTGGCTCACCACGTGCTCGATCGCTTTGGCGGCGGGCCAATCCAAGACGTCCGCGAGCTTGCCCCACAACTCGCCGAACTCGCCCACCTTCGCGGCGGATCGACCGAGCGCGGAGAGATCATCCCCGCTGGTGATCAGATCCAACACGGATCGGCCGGCAGCCTCGGCCACGGCGACGAGCCGTTTGACCGTGGTGGCTCCGATCCCGCGAGGCGGCGTGTTGATCACGCGGAGCAGCGACAGCGCGTCGGCCGGGTTCACCATGACGCGCAGGTAGGCTAACACGTCTTTGATCTCTTTCCGGCGGTAGAACTCGACCCCACGAGCGATCTGGTAGGCGACACCGGAACGAATGAGCGCCTCTTCCACCACGCGGCTGAGCGAATTCACACGGTAGAAGACCGCCGTATCGGACAGGTTCGCCCCCTGCCGCGACAGTACGGCGAACTCGGCGGCGATGGAGTGGGCTTCCTCGTCGGCGGTGTCGTACTCGACCGCGCGGACAGCCGGTCCGTCGGCGTTATCCGTCCAAAGCGTCTTCTCCTTCCGCTGCATGTTGCCGGCAATTAGAGCGTCGGCCGCGGAGAGAATCCGTTTCGTCGAGCGGTAGTTCTGTTCCAGGCGCACGACCCGAGCGTCCTCGAAATCGCCCTCGAACCTGAGGATGTTGCCGATATCCGCGCCGCGCCAGCCGTAGATGGATTGATCCGGATCGCCCGTCGCGCAGAGATTACGCCGCTGCTGAGTGAGAAGCTGGGCGATTCGGTACTGGGCGGCGTTGGTGTCCTGATACTCGTCGATCAGTACATAGCGGTAGCGATCCTCGAGTCGGTCCCTCAGTTCGGAGTCTCGCCCGAGCAGAAGCGCCACGCGCATCAGCAGGTCATCAAAGTCCAGACCCGCCATGTTGGTCATCAGCGCCTCGTAGGCCTCATAGATGCGCGCGATCGTCCGCTGGCGCCAGTCGGTTTCTTCGATCGCGTAGGCCTCAGCGGTGAGCATCGTGCTCTTGGCGAGGCTGATCTCTCGCTCGACGACGGCCGGCTGCCAGTTCGTGGTCGACAGGTCGCACTGTTCGATCGCCTGCTTGATGACCTTCCGGCGGTCGTCGGTATCGAAGATCGTGAAGTTCGGCGGTACGCCGGCTCGGTCGTGGTGGATTCTCAGCAGCCGCGCCCCGAGCGCGTGGAACGTCGAGACCGTCATGCCTTCGCCGGGCGACAGTGCCGCGATCCGCTCCTGCATCTCGCGAGCAGCCTTGTTGGTGAAGGTCACGGCGAGGATATGCCATGGCTCGGTGACGGTGGCGGCGAGGTAGGCCGCCCGCCGGGTGACGACGCGGGTCTTTCCGCTGCCCGGACCGGCGAGGATGAGCAGCGGGCCGTCGGTGTGGGTGACGGCCTCG
The DNA here is from genome assembly GCA_029260055.1 of Phycisphaerae bacterium. Lineage (GTDB taxonomy): Bacteria > Planctomycetota > Phycisphaerae > UBA1845 > UBA1845 > JADFOB01. The sequence continues at coordinate 3,319 of JAJDDX010000403.1, read as the reverse complement.
CGCTGCGGCTCGCTCAGGTCGGTCAGAAGCTCGTCAAGCCCGGCATCCGTGCTTCTTCCCATCATGCCGCTCTTTGTACCGGGTCGGTGCGCGACCGTCCACCGGACCTCGGCGGCGGCGCTGTGCCGACGCTTCGAACTTTCGACGTTTTGACTTTTCGACGTTTGGGCGTTTACTTGTGCTATGCCTATTGTCGGACACGGTATCGACCTCGTGGAGTGCAGCCGCATCGCCAAGGTGCTCGACACGCACGGCGAGCGTTTTATGGCTCGCGTGCTTACGCCGGGCGAGCGCGCACGGGCCGCCGAGTACAAGCAGCCCCTCCAGTTCATCGCGGGCAGATGGGCGGCCAAGGAAGCGATCCTCAAGATGATCGGTACCGGCTGGCGCGGGAAGATCGCCTGGACCGACATGGAGATCCTGCCCGACAGCCTGGGCCGACCGACCGTGAAGCTGACCGGTGAAACGGCACGCCGGGCGGCGAAGCTCGGCGTCAAGGAGGTGCTGCTGTCGATCACGCATACCGAGCACCAGGCGGCTGCGTCGGCGATGGGAAGTTCCGATCCACCGGCGCGGCAAGCGGCGAACGACGCCTCGTAGACGGCACTCGGAGAGTCTCGACGGAGTCAGTAGCCCATGTTCGTCAGGAAGACGGCCTACGCCGTCGTGAATGACATCGCCAAATCCAAGACCATCGTCGCTCGTGCGATGATCCAGGGAGATCGTCTGATCCTCGAGTGCTTGAAGACCGACGCGAGCAATCGCCCACACCGGACGACGCACGTGCCGATCCGCAATGGAATGGTCAGCGTACGCACCCTCGAGCAGGGGCTCGAGCAGATCGAGGCGTATGCGTCGCCGGCGCCGGACGAGGAGCCGCCGCAGGATTCCGATTAGTCGGTTGCGGGAGGATTTCGGCCGGCGATTGAGGCGTTACGCCCACCGGGCAGTGCGTCGCCGCAGGGTGATCTTCGCTGCGATCAACAGAGCCAGCGCCAGGACCAGCAACGCCCAACCCGAGGCGGCCGGTACCGGTCGTTCGATGCAATCCGCGATGCCGTTTCCGTCCACATCGAGTCGGTCGTCTTGGCCGGGGCATTCATCCATGCAATCCGGGACCGCGTCGTAGTCTTCGTCCGCATCCGGGACGCCGCAGCCGCACAGACCGGGCGTGCCCTTGGTCGGGTCATCGGGGCAGCCGTCGCAGGGGTCTATCGCACCGTCTCCGTCGTCATCGTTCTGGCAGTCGTCCGGCACAGCATCCGAATTACAGTCGTTGTCGTCGAAGACGTAGGCCGCGCCCGGCGATGCGCTCGATCCGCGAGCCCCGACGATGGCCGTAAAGCCCTGCAAGGCAACGGCTTCACCAAACCGGTCGCCCGCCTCCAGGTCCGGGGTATAGAAGCGTTGGGGCGCAGACCAGAGGCCGCCGGCGTCGCGCGAGGCCAGATACACGGCCCCCGAGCGGAACCCCGCGTCGCTCTTTCCGAGAGCGCCGATGAGCATGAGGTCGCCGTCCACCTCGACATCGCTACCGAAGAAGTCGCGGAAAGCCCCATCGGGAGCGAGAAGCTTGGCTTCCTCGATCCAGTCCGCGCCTAGCTGCCGGAGTACGTAGGCGGAACCGGTGTCGCTGGCTGCCTCGTCGTCGCCGTAGGCTCCGACGGCGATGACGTCGGCCCGCAGGTGCACGGACTGCCCGAAGAAGTCGGCTCGGTGAGCATCTGACGCGAATAACTTCGTCTGAAGGCCCCAGCTATCGCCCTGCCAGCGGAAGACATATACGGCCCCCGCCCCGTCGGCGGCCTCGTCGTCGTAACGGGCGCCCACGACAAGGGTCTCCCCTTCGATAGCCAGGCTGGTTCCGAAGGAATCGCCGAGCATACCGGGATCGCCCGTTACTCTGTCCTCCTCGATCCAGGCATTCGCTCGGCGGAAGACGTAGACCGCACCGGTCGAGTCGGTGGTCCCGTGATCACCATACGCCCCGACGGCGATTCGCTCGCCGTCGATAGCCACCTCCCTACCGAAGTAGCCCTCAGCCGTCGCGTCGGAAGCCAATAGCTTGACCTCTTCATTCCACACGGTGCCGCCAAATCGGAAGATGTACGCAGCCCCGGCGGAATCGCCGGCGTCGTCATCCCCCAGCGCTCCGACCACGATCGTCACGCCGTCGATCGCGACGGAATTGCCGAAGTAGTCACGCTCCTGCCCGTCGGACGCGATCAGCCTGGCGTGTTCAACCCACAGGCGCCCCTGCCGCTCATAAACGTACACAGCGCCGGTGAAGGGCCCGGCGTCCTCGGCGGCCGTGTTCCCTACGACCATGAGATCGCCGCTGATCGACACCGAGCCGCCGAAGCTGTCGCCTTCGAGCGTGTCGGGAGCACCGAGAGTGAGTTCGCTCGTTAAATCGCACTCGTCGGGTACGAGGTTCGCGTTGCAGTCGATACTGCCGCCCGCGGCGAGATCACAGCCGTCAGGGACGCCGTTCGAATTGCAGTCCGCGGTTGCACCCCCGTCTACGTCACACGAATCAGGGACACCGTTCAGGTTGCAGTCGATTGCCGTGCCATCGGCAAGATCACAGGCGTCGGGCACGAGGTTCGCGTTGCAGTCGGGCTCGCTGCCATTCGCGAGTTCGCAGGCGTCGGGAATGCCATCCGTGTCACAATCCGCCTCCGACCCGGCGGCGATGTCGCACTCGTCGGGTACGCGGTTCGCGTTGCAGTCGGCACTGGTGCCGTCCGTCAGGTCACAGGTGTCCGGCTGAGCGTTTCCGTTGCAGTCGATCTGGCACTCGTCGGGGTTCCAGTCGCCGTCGCAGTCCGCGCTGGCTCCGCTCAGTATATCGTCGTAGTCCTGGACGCCGTTCCCATTGCAGTCGGACGGGATCGTGAACACGGCGGGGACGTAGCCGGGCACCGGAATGTCCACGTTGGTCTGGTCAACGAGGAATGTGTGACCGATCTCCTGGACGAATCCGAGCGTGAAGGTCCCGGTGGAGCCCGGTTCGATGTCGAGCCAGAGCGTGGCGGCGTACTTATCCCCACCGGGGTCTCGTACCGAGTCGTCGAGGAACAGCAGCAGGCTTCCCACGGCTCCGTCGGGGAAGGCTCCGGAGATGGTCGGCAGGCCGGAAAAGACGAAGTCCTCGCGGGCGTCGTCGACGTAGAGCGCCGTCTGGATGTCGCAGTAGCCCGGCGGAAGGCATTGCCCCCCGGCGCCGCGGCAGTCGTCGTCCGTGGTGCACGCCGAGCGTGCGAAGTCGAGCGTGCCCGACAGGCCGCTGCTGAATCCCACCTGGTCGATCTTCGCC
>JAJDDX010000402.1 GCA_029260055.1 Phycisphaerae bacterium | reverse complement strand
GCCGGGTTTCCAGCGGCCGCGGTGCTGATGAAGGCTGAATTGGACGTACTGTTGCAGGAGCAGCATTCGTTCACTTGCGGTGGGAATCTGCCAATGCTCAAGGCGATCTCCGCGACGCTCGACACGATACAAGCGCCAGGTTTTCTCGAGGGGGTTCGGCAGCGCGGAAGGCTACTCGAGGACCTTCTTGAGCGGCTGAAAGACCGCCACGACTGCGTGGGGGACTCGCGCGGATTGGCCTTCATGCGCGGCTTGGCGATCGTCGATGCGAATGGCGCGCCCGACGTCGCGCGGGCGAACGCCATCAAACAGGCCGCCCTCGAAGACCACCAGTTGATTGTGCGCCTCTCGAAATACGATCGCGGAAACGTGGTCAAAATCCGTCCCGCCCTGGTGGCTACGGAATCCGACCTGCGCGAGATCGTTGCCAGGGTATCCGAGGCCATCGCCGGTACAGAATAGGAGAAGACCCATGACGGCACTGACCTACCACGGGGCGTGGGATTTGGAACTGCAAGAAGCCTCCGATCCGGCACCGCCTCATGGCCTGGAGGTTCTCGTCCGAATTCACGCTACCGGCATCTGTGGGACGGACCTCGGGATCGTTTCCGGTCGTTACGATGCGCGCAAGGAAGTCGTGCTGGGCCATGAATCCGCAGGTGTCGTGGCGGCGGTCGGTTTGGACGTCCGCGGCCTGAAGCCCGGCGACCGCGTAGTGATAGATCCGACCTACTTTTGCGGGCAGTGTCGGATGTGTCGGACGGAGCGTCCTAACCACTGCGAGCACAAGGCACAGACTGAGACGGGCGTGAGCAGCGATGGAACCTTCGCGACGACTCATAAGACCCAGGAGCGATTCCTTCATCCTATCCCCGGCGACCTGGGCTTTGCGGAGGCAAGCCTGTCTGAGCCACTTAGTTGCGTGCTAACGGGCCTCCGCCAGCTACGACTCCGCGCCGACCATCGCACACTTGTCTTGGGTGGCGGGCCTATGGGCTTGCTGTACGCCTTGGCGCTCGATTTGCGCGGCATCACCGGCGTCCTAGTCGAGACTTCCGCATTTCGCCGCGAACTGGCCAGCGCTATACTGGGCGACCGTTGGCACGTCAGACACGCAATCGATGTCGCAATAGCCGAACTTGACGGGGCCGCGCCTTGTGTCGATCTCGTCGTGGACACGACGGGGGCTCTTCATGACGAGGCAATTGCCTCACTAGCTCGCGGCGGGCAGTTTTTGACCGTCGGATTGCGGAAGAGCGACTGCACGTTGGATATGGGAGCTATCGCAGACCGCAGCCTCAGCGTGGTAGGTTCGATCGACTCCATCGGCACGTTCGGAGAGGCCGTCCACCTGATAGCATCCGGTGCCGTCCCGGCTGCGAAGCTGGTGACCCACCGCATCGCGCTTGCGGACTACTCGCGCGCATTCAGCCTGTTGGGCCTCGACCTGGAACGTCGCACCTGCGAGCCGACTGCGCGGGCGTGTAAAGTCGTTATCATTCCGTGAAGACACATGCTCTCGGGTAACGGTATTATGCAGGCGCGAGGAATGGCATTGGAAGAGTCCGAGCCCGAATCGAGACATACTTGATCATACTCCCACTGTGCGCAGGAGCGATCCGATGAGCAGCGACGCGTCTGATCCGAAAACGGTGCTGAAGGCAAGGCAGGAGAGGCGCGTGATGCTCGAGTGCTCTGCCTTCCTCTTTGATATGGACGGTGTGCTCGTCGACTCTCAGCCAGTAATAGATCGCCATTGGCAAGCGTGGGCGTGTAAGAACGGCTTGGACCAAGATGCGGTCGTTGCGTTTGGGAAGGGACGTCCTACGGTGGATACTGTCCGTGAGTTCCGGCCCGGAAGCAACGTGAGGACGGAAGCCGCGCGTCTCGAGGCGATGGAAGGACAAGACACGGTCGGTTTGACTGCGATTCCGAACGCCCGACGCCTGCTGGAGTGTATTCAGCCGAGAGACTGGGCAGTCGTAACGTCCAGCAGTCGCCAGACGGCGAATACACGGCTCGGCGCCTCGGGGCTGCCCATTCCTGACGTTCTGGTGTGCTCCGGCGAGATCGAACAGGAAAAGCCGGCACCAGACGGTTATGTACTAGCGGCAGCCAAGCTAGGCGTCCCGCCGAGCGAATGTGTTGTGATCGAAGACTCGTTTTGGGGCGTGCGGGCGGGGCTCGCGGCCGACGCGAGCGTCATTTGGCTGTCCGAGCACCAATGCGGTCGCCCCGCAGGCAATGCACTGATCGTAACAGGTCTGGAGGCTGTTCAGATCTGCGCCAGGGGTGTCGGTGCCGAATTCGGGCCGCGTTATTCGGTTACTGTGTCAGCCCTATGAGGGGATCGCGTACTGTCCAGGAACTCGTCCGATCCCGAGGTGTTCCGCTTCCCGGAAGCCTATCCGGGCTCACTCTCGGAGTGCAGCACCGGAAATCGGCGGGGCTCTGCAGCATGAGCAAGCGAGCGCGGCTTCGATAGCGGGTGCCAACCGATCGGGATGCAAAGGAGCTGCGGAACCACGCCGTCGTCCTGCGTGGTTGCTGAGAACTTGGCAAGGCATGAACTGCGTTGCGCGGCTCGGCAATACTCATGATGAAGGTCGCCGACCCGAGGGATGGCGATCACGCCGCCACGCTCCGGCGGCTCCACCTCGCTTGGCATGGGCGAATTGCGATCGAGGGAGAGAAGGGTTCTCTCATGGTAGTACTCGACGTAGGAGCGCAGGATTCGTCGGAGATGCTGCTTGTTCAAAACGATGACGTGGTCGAGGTGCTCTCGACGGATCCACCCGATCAGTCGCTCCACACACGGATTGGCCTGCGCCGTCAATTACACCCGATGGTGCCAATCCGCCGCGACTCTTTCAGATCACGCATCCCTTCCATCCACTGCACGGACGCGAGTTTGCGCTGGTGACCTGTCGTCACAACTGGGGCGAGGACCGGGTC
>JAJDDX010000401.1 GCA_029260055.1 Phycisphaerae bacterium | reverse complement strand
GCGGCAAAGTACCTGTTGGACACGCGTGCGAACGGCTGGGGTTGGACGAATCCAATGGCATTCCCACCGGGGCGTGCCATGGCTTCCTTTAATACGGCGTCCGAATCATGTAGCTGCTTGAGGCCGCCTTCACTCGGGGCTGACTGGAGCGTCTCGGCCAGTTGCTCGGCACGCTCGTAGCCGCGCAGAAGCCGAAGATCTTCGATCACCCGCTGTCGTACGTCAGCGAGTGCCTCAGCCGGATGGCCCGCCTTCGCGTCGACGACGCGGAAGATGTACTTGTGACCCGCAGTGCCGGTTAGCGGATGAAGGCACGTCTGGTAGGTCGAGAGGTAGTCGTCCAAACTGACACCCTGCGCCCGAGGCACGACCGGAACGATCGCCTTGGTTCTGAATGCGAGCACGGCCAACGTGCCGGCGCCGCCCGCGCCGCCGAACGAAGCTTCTCCGAGTTCCGGGACCGAGTCCGCATCCTGCGCGTTGAAGAACTCCGTCTGCCCGACCGACACGGCGTCCGGGTAGTTGAGCTTCTTCGGCAGGTTGGTGATCAACCCCTGGTAGTAGGCGAGCTGCGCTACGTCCGGCGGTGCCGTTCGGTAGCGATCCTCCCCAAAGGTGATCGTCTCAAACCGGTCGCGCGCGTTCGCGATGATCCAGTTGGCCATCGCCGACACGAGTTCGCCGGCCTCCTGCTTCTTGACAATCTCGCGTGCTATCTCCTCGGCCTCCCACCAAGGCATGACGGTGCCTGGTTCGTCCGCGTCCGCGGGGTCCACGCCGGCGTCCAACGCACGCTGATGCGCGTCGAATGCCGGGTCGGTCTGGTTTTTCTCGTAGTAGGCCTTTGCCTTCCTCGCGAGGTTCGGGACCCTGATCTGCTCGGCGACCTTGTCTCGATCGATCTTGATGTACTGGGCCTTGAGCTCCGGCTGCTGGTAGTAACCGAAGTTCAGCCCGGTGCCGCGCTCCGCCTCCTTATAAGTATCGAAGTGCGCTGTGAGTTCATCGTCGCTGAACGTCTGCTCGGCATCCGCCAGCGCGGATGCGGGCAGGACGATGGCCTCAATCTTGACTTTGTTCAGGGCATCGCGGGCAGCGACACGGACTTCCGCGGCACTCGGCGCGGTGCCCGCCGCCATGGCTGATGCTGTTTCCTGGACGGACCGGTACTCGGCGATGGCCGCGTAGATGTGGTCCGGACGAACGCCGAGCCGCGTGGAGAACCGGTCGAGCTGTTCGGCGTCCAGGCCGGCCATCAACGACGAGCGAGCCGCAGCCTTGGTCGAAGCCATGTCGAGCTGCTCGGCCTCGCGGTTGAGCAGAATCCAGTCGGTTTCCGTCAGAGGCCTGTCGGCGATTCCCGAGAGCTGCTGCCACCTGTAGCCGAGATTGCCGAGGATGCTCGTGGTGGAAGCCGCAGCGAATTGATCCGCCTCGGTGACCTTGCCGAACTTGCTTTCGCCGATGACGCGGTTCGACTTCGGCCTCATCAAGTTCTCGAGTGCGGTGCCCCCAATGAACACAATCATGAGCAAGACCATGAAAACAGCCAGGAGCTGCTTGTCATACTTGCGAAAGAACTTCATCATGGCGACGTAAATCCTTTTCTTTCAATAACTTAGGTCGGCAGAAGCCGGAACCCATCAATATAGCCGCCCCGTGGACGAAATCAACCCACAATCTTGTGGGTTTACGAGGGACGGTTTGACAGGCCTAGCGAGGCCTGCTAAACCGCCGGGCCGTAGGTGGGGACACACCCGAAATCACAGGTTGGAGCGATCGGACCATGCGGTCGATATTAAGGACCGTCTCCGTAGGCGGCCCAGGACGCTGTATCGCTCCAAAGAGGTAACCGTCGTGGCGAAAAAGTCACAAACTACTTCCAAATCATTGGTTATCGTCGAATCGCCCGCCAAAGCGAAGACGATCAACCGTTATTTAGGCTCGGCGTACCAGGTCATGGCCAGCATGGGCCACGTGCGCGACCTGCCACCGAGCGATCTGGGTATTGATATCGACAAGGACTTCGAGCCCGTTTACGAGGTCCTGGCTGATAAGAAGAAAGTGGTTTCCGGACTCAAGAAGGCCGCCAAGACGGCGGAGATGGTGTACCTCGCCACGGACCTCGACCGAGAGGGGGAGGCGATCGCCTGGCACCTCGTACATGCCCTGGAACTCGACGAGTCGCGGATCCAACGTGTGGTCTTCAACGAGATCACCAAGACAGCGATCAAAGCCGCGTTCGAGGAAGCCCACGCCCTGGACATGGACAAGGTCAACGCCCAGCAGGCGCGCCGACTCCTGGACCGCATCGTGGGGTATCAGTTGAGCCCGCTGCTCCAGGCCAAGATCGCGCGCGGTCTGTCTGCCGGACGGGTCCAATCGGTGGCAGTCCGGTTGATCGTCGAGCGCGAGCAGGAAATCCGTGCGTTCGTCCCGGACGAATCCTGGCGGATCAACGGATGCTTTGCGACGGAAGTCGAGAAGGGTGCGAAGCATTCCGAGGCATGGGCCAAGTTCCTCGCTAAGGGCAAAGATCCGCAAAGCGGCCCCACCTTAAAACAAAGAAACGCATGGTTATCGAAGCATAACTGCCTGTATGCCGAGTTGACCCGCGTGGGCGATAAGGACTTCGACGCGAAGCGTGTCGATGACGCCCTGGCGGTAGCCGAGGCACTCGGGTTCGTCACGGAGAACGTGGACGAGCAGGAGTGGAAGGCGTACGCCAAGCTGGACCTCAAGACGGTTGCGCTCGAAGGTCGAACCGATCCTAGCGCAGCTCCGAAGTTCCTTATAAAGGACGTGCAGAAGCGTCGCACGACGACGAAGCCGAACCCGCCCTTTACGACCGCGGCTTTGCAGCAGGCGGCGTCGAGTGGCCTCGGGTTCGGACCGTCGCGCACGATGCGCGTGGCCCAGCAACTCTACGAGGGCATTGAACTCGGCTCTGAGGGCCAGGTCGCATTGATTACGTACATGCGAACCGACTCCAAGAACCTCAGTAAGGACTCGATCGGCGCAATACGCGACCTGATCCGCACGGAATTCAGCGAAAAGCACCTTCCCGACGAGCCCAACTACTATGCCAAGGCGAAGCGGGCCCAGGAAGCCCACGAAGCGATCCGTCCGACGGACGTGATGCGTAAGCCCGACTCGCTCAAGGACTTGCTCTCATCGGAGCAGTTCAGGCTGTATGACCTCATTTGGCGTCGGACGGTGGCTTGTCAGATGGTGCCGGCGCAGTGGGACAACACGACCGTGCTGATCGCCGCGGACACGCCGCGAGGCGAAGCGGTGTTCAAGAGCTCCGGGCGCCGGCTCGTCTTCGACGGCTTCCTGCGGGTGATGCCCAAGACCAACGGCGACGATGTCGTCTTGCCGGCGATCGAACCGGGGGAAGAGGTCGCGCCGCTGCAGATCGATCCGAAGCAGCAGTACACGTCGCCGCCGGCGCGCTTTTCCGAAGCCGCTCTGGTCAAGAAGCTCGAGGCCGAAGGCATTGGCCGGCCTAGTACTTATGCCGCGATCATCCAGACGATTCAAGACCGTGACTACGTCGACCTCGAAGACAAGAAGCTGAAACCCACGCATCGCGGCGAGGTCGTGACCGGCAAGCTCGTCGACCACTTCCCGAAGGTCATGGACGTGAAGTTCACGTCGCACATGGAGGAGGATCTGGACAAGGTCGAGGACGCGACCATGGCTTGGGTCGATGTGCTGGCCGAGTTCTATACGCCCTTCAAGGCTGCGCTCGACAAAGCGCAAGTCGAGATGGAGCGCCCGCAGGCGGAGCCGAGCGAATACGACTGCGACGAGTGCGGCAAGCAGATGGTCTATCGGTTCGGCAAGAACGGCCGCTTCCTCGCATGCAGTGGCTACCCGGACTGCAAGTCGTCGATGAACATCGACGAGGACGGTATTCCGATCGCCGACGTCGTGGGCGAGAAGCCCTGCGTCGAGTGCGGCAAGCCGATGCTGCTGCGCAAAAGCCGGCTCGGTCCGTTCCTCGGCTGCAGTGGGTATCCCGATTGCACGTCAACCATGCCTTGTGACGAACACGGCAAGCCGCTGACCAAGGTCAAGCCTGAGGACGTCAAAGAGAAGTGCGACGAGTGCAACTCGGAGATGACGGTCAAGTTCTCTCGCGGTCGTTCGTTCATGGGTTGCTCGGGCTACCCCAAGTGCAAGGCTACCAAGCCGGTACCCGCGGGCCTCTACGTCGAGAAACCGAAGCCCGAGGAGTCCGGGGCTCGTTGTGAGAAGTGCGGCCGAGCGATGGTGATCCGTACGGGGCGGCGCGGTCCGTTCCTGAGTTGCATCGGTTTCCCGCGTTGTCGCAATGCGATGCCGATGGAGAAGCTGGACCATCTCAAGGCGCTGGAGGCAGAGGGTAAGATCCCCGATCCGCCACCGGACACTGGAAACGGCAATGGCGGCCGGCGCAAGCCAGCCGACGTCCCGCGCGATGCGAACGGGAAGGTCGACTACGCCGCGATGGGTCCGCCGCCGGCGGGTTTCGCGTGGACGCGCACGGGTCGACCTGTGGTCGAGACCTGGCCCGAGGAGTCGCTTACCTGCCCCGATTGCGGCGGGGAATGCAGCCAGAAGACCGGGCGTTTCGGTCCCTACTTCGGCTGCACGAAGTACCCCAAGTGCCGATTCGTCGCCAACCTGCGCGGCGCGGCGAAGAAGAAGGCCGAGGCTGAGTCGCCGACGCCGCCGAAACCCAAGCCCATCCCGACCGATGTGCCGTGCGACGAGTGTGGCGAGCCGATGTTGATCCGCACGGGTCGCAGCGGTCAGTTCCTCGGATGCAGCAAGTATCCCAAGTGCAAGACGACCAAGCCGATTCCCGAAGGCGTCAAGGCCGAGGAATTGGCGGTCACGAAGTAATACCACTTCAAGCGCCCGGTGCCTCCACCATGGCGATCAGTCGTTAGGGATGAAGGCAGAAGAGCCGCCGGCCCGAATCGAGTCCCGGCTGCGGGATGCGACGCATCGAACGTCGGCCTATGGGGCGGCGCTCTGAGCGCAGTTCCCTTCGGGCGGATAGTACTTCTTGAGGCCGTCGAGCAGCTTGCGGAACGGCGCTTCGAAGGCCTTCGTCTTCCATTTCGAGAAATCCAAGACCGCCTTGTCTTGCAGGTGGCCCCAATCGGGGTCGTCCATCTTGTCTTCCCACGATGCGTCGAGCGCGACCGGGCAGAGGATGTCCCGCTTTTCCTTCCGCTCACGTTTGCGTGCCATCTTCACTTCGTGCGCCACCCAATCGCTTTCATGCACGGCGTCTGCGGACAGCACGAGCAGTACGATGTCGTGCACGCGGAGCGCATCGAGCACCTGGCGCTTGATCGGCCCCGCGACGATATCGTGTTTGTCCAGCCAGACGGATGCGCCCGATTCTGTGAGCCGGTCGTAGATCTTCGTCACGAAGTCGGCGTTCTTGTGCGAGTAGGAAATGAAGATGCCGCCGATAAGGAGCGGGCCCTCGGTACGCAGGCGAAAGCTCTCAGCCTGAATGTCGGCGACCTGAAGGGCTGTCAGTTCCGGATCGTAGATCTTGGCCGCTTCTATTTCCCACGGCTGAAGGCCGCAACCGCGGAGAAACTTCGCGGGAACCCGTCCTCTGGATTCGGCCAACGTGTCGGTCGCGACGTGGCTTGGGCCGAGATGCACGATCGACTCGAGGCCACGGACGTCCGTGAGATCAAGGCCTCCCAACGCGGTGCTGCTCATTGTCGCGCCAGTGAATTCCGAGAGGTGCAACGTGGCACTGCCGAAGTTGGTACCGCCGAGGGCGGCACCGCAGAGCTTGGCACGGACGAGGACGGCAGCGCAGAGGTTCGCACCAAGGAGGTTGGCGTTGCTGAGGTCGGCACTGCTGAGGTTCGCATTCCAGAGATCGGCACTGCTGAGGTTCGCATCCCAGAGCGTGGCACCGTGGAGGTAGGCACCGCTGAGGTCGGCACCGCGGAGGTCGGGGATCTCCTCACCCGCCGCGCGCCGTCGGTTCCATTCGGCGATGCCTTTGTCCCCGCCGTTTAGAAGTCCTAGGGCTTCATCTCGTGTTATCGTACCCGAAGGCTCTCCGGCTGATTCGGTTGCCGTTTGGCCATCTGTCATCGGCGTGGTTCCTCAATACGACGTAAGCAACTTAATCCGACGTATCAGTCCCCCGGCACCAGGTGTTGCTTCAGTGTCGTGAGCTCTTCCGGGAGCTCTTGGCAATCAGCCCTCTCCGGATCGAGACGGACAGCCTCTCGGGCCTCACGGAGCGCGCTGTCCAAATCGCCGATGCAGCGGTAAGCGATCGCAAGGCAGAAGTGCGTCGACGCATGATCCGGGCGGAGCAAGACCGCCTCATTGAATTCGTCCACGGCTCCGTCGAAGTCGCCACTCTTGGAGAGCGTCTGTCCCAGCAACAGCCGGCCGGATGCGTCGGATGGATCGAGTTCGACCGCCGTGCGCGCCGCAGTGAGTGCGCCATCGAGATGATCACTGAGAAGGGCCCTGGCGAGGTGTTTGTAGCCCTCCCCACTATCGGGTTTGAGACGGATCACCTCGCGAGCTTGTTCTGCGGCATCAGGGTACTGCTCTTCTTGGAAGAGGATTCGGCTGAGGTCTGCACGGTACAGTGCCTTCTCAGGGTCGAGCTTGATGGCTTCTTGGAGGTGGCCGATCGCCCGGTCAGCCTCTCCACTCTTCGCGAGGATGCAGCCAGCCAACCCGTGCGCAATGGGCTCATCCGGGGCAAGTTGGGCTGCCTCGCTGATGTGCTCAACTGCACCCTCTAGATCACCCGTCTTCGCGAGGTTATATGCTAGCACCACGCGCGCCCGATAATCGTGCGGAGACATCTCGACCGTACTACTTCCCAGTTCTGCCGCCAACTCGTGTTCGCCGAGTTGTTGGAGCGCCGCAGACGTGAACAGGTGACGGTCCGCTGTGCATGGCTGCAGCAGCGCAAGCCGAAAGATCCTGCTGAGAGTCTCTCTCTTCGCGCCCGCTTCGATCATCGCCAAGATTTCGAGGCGCAGTTCTTCGCGTTGTGTCGCCGTGGGATCGTCAGCCTGGATTGCCGCTTCCGTCTGCGAGGTCCCACCAACCGTGTTGTCGAACAACATCGGCGGCAGCGCAAACGAAAGCTCTCGAGCGGTCTCCTTTGCGATGTCCGAGGTGCGCTGCTCAAGCATCTCGCCGATCAGACGTGTCGTGGCTCTTGCGTCAAGCCCGTGGAACGTCATTTGCTCGATTCCGGTGGCCTGATTGGTCACGGTGGTTTTCTGCTCTTGCTCGAACTCCTGCCGCTGTGCGACGTCAACACTAGCAGAAGTGGGCTCATCCCGCCTGCCGAACAGGCGCTTGCAGATGGGAGTTAGTATTGCGTTCAAGACGGCGCCGCCGAGCACTCCCGCGCAAGCGATAAGTGCCACGCTGACCGTTGGGTCGTTCCAGTCGATCTTTCCGAGATAGTCCCACATGCCGCACTACCTTCCAAGTTGGCGATGGTACCATGGATGGACACATGGACAAACCCGCTTATGACGAGACGCGGAGGGCAGCGGCGAGAGATTGGACACCGGAGCGGTCGGGGTGGAGGTGTGGAAGCACCATGAGTAGGCGTCTCGTGGCGACTGCGGCGTCTTTGGCCTGTGGATGGTCGCGGCGTGATCCCGTGAGCTAGCAGACCGCTAAAGAACGTAGCGTCGTCCCTTGTGGGGGACGAACAGCCGCGTTGGTCGCCACCCACAAGGGGTGGCGCTACAGAGCTGCGCTCGTTCGCCGTTTCTCAACGGGCTGTTAGGATCGTCGCAGACAGCTTCGTAGGCACCCGTTCAGCCCCTTGTGAAGCGTTCCGGTCCATGCGCGGTATTCAGAGCCGCGACCGTCACGACAAAGTGCATCAAGCGTTGTTTCTCTTGGCCAGGTGAGCGGCATGTCTCGTCTCTCGACATGCTCTACAGGTTTTGCCTGGCGGGCACGGACAGATCCTTCCCCCACCCTTCGGGCGTACCCGAAGGACGGGGCACCCGCTAGAGCGTCCTCAATCGACGCATGGCGGACGGCCCTCGGTTTTCGCAAGACCGCGCGGGTTGAAACCCGCGGCTCAGGGCGGTTTTCAAATCGGCAGAGTCGTCCAAGCCGCTACGTCTGGATTGAGTTTGCTCTAGTCAGCGGTGCTGCTCCGAAGGCGGCTGGTCAGTTATCCGTGGCACGGCGTATGTCGAAACTCGTAGGCTCGGTTGCATTCCTTGGTCAACCCTGGCATACGTTGATGTTGTGGATTGCGTAAGCAGTGCCACGGCGACCGACGCCTGTTCGTGCGCATGGTGAGGTGGCCGTGACGGCGGACGTGGCGTTGGCGACAGCAAGAAAGAACGATCGCGTGATCACCGATGGCCGCGGCCGATCGGTGGCGTTGCTCGATCCCATCGCGATGCACCTGTTCGGACGCTGCGATGCGGTGCCGGCCGAGCCGCTTCGGGTGATCGCGGAAGAGATCGAGCCCGCCGTGGCGAAGCGGCCGCGGCTCAAAATCCTCCTGTACGTCTTCCTGATCTTGCTTTTCCTCGGGCTTCACTTTGTTTACAACATCCGAGGGACTGTCCCAGGGACGTTCAGCCTTCGAATGATCCTGACCTCTGTCGGCGGTTCGATCCCGATCATCGTTCCCTTTCTCTTCGTCATCATTGCCCAGCATCGACTCTACCGAGGGAGTTTCAACCGCGTGGCGCCGGTCATGCTCAAGCATCGTCGGTGCCCGCACTGCGGGTACGATCTTCGTGGGTTGCCGGTTGCCCAGGAGGATCATGCGACCGTGTGTCCGGAATGTGGTTGCGCGTGGCAGGTCGATGACACCGCGATCGCCGAGGCCCTGGAGGCCGTCGCTACGGAACGGGCGGCGGCCGCCGCCAGGAAAAAGCCGATTATCGTCGTGTGCTTTTGTTTGCTCTTGGCGAGTAGTGTCGCCGGAGTCTGTCTCTTGCTGTGGTTGGGGTAGCGTGCGCTGCCGTTGGTGACTTGCCGGGACGTTCCGGCCTCATCGTCAAGGAGGTAGGAGATGACACACCGAAACCCGCATCATGGCTGTGCGTTTGCGTTGTTCGCCTCGCTGGCCGCGTCCGCAGCGTGCGGCGGCTCGCCGGGCGACTTGTTCCCCGTCGCCAAGCCGTTCGACTCCGGGTATCTGCGCGTGAGCGACCTGCACGAGATTCACTACTCGCTGCACGGCAACCCGAAGGGTAAGCCGGTCTTCGTTCTGCACGGCGGCCCGGGCTTCGGTTGCTATCCGCGGCTTACCCAGTATTTCGATCCGGCCAAGTTCCTGATGGTGCTGCATGATCAGCGCGGCGCGGGTCGAAGCCGCCCGCTCGGCGAACTCCGCGAGAACACGACGCAAGATCTGGTCGCCGATGTCGAGCGACTTCGTGCCCACCTGGGCATCGATGCGAAGTGCCTGATCTTCGGCGGGTCGTGGGGCTCGACGTTGGCCGTCGCCTATGCCGAGACGTATCCACAGCGTGTGTCAGGCCTCGTCCTGCGCGGTGTCTTCACCGGCACACGGGAGGAGATTGATCATCTGGTTTCGGGTAACGGCGTGCGGGTGTTCTTTCCCGACGCGGTGGCGCGCATGGAGGCGGCACTGCCGGCTGGAAGCGGCGGGATGTCGCCGGCGCTCTTGCACGAACTCCTGAACTCCAAGGATGGCGCGGCGGCACGGAAGATCGCCGACGCGTGGGTGAAATACGGGGTGAAGATCGGCACGCTCCACACGCCGGACGAGCAGGTCGAGCAGGGCTTCGGCGATTGGGATCCGATGCCCGCGTCGAGGATCGACAGCAATTACATGATCAACGGCTGCTTCTTTACGGAAGGGCAATTGTTGCGTGAGGCCGACAAGATCGCGCACATTCCCGCCGTGATCATCAACGGGCGGTACGACATGGTCTGTCCGCCGGTGACGGCCTACCGCCTGCACAAGAAAATGCCGAAGTCGAAGCTCGTGATTGTCGAAGAGGCAGGGCATTCGGAAAGTGAAGCGGGGACCATGCGGGCCC
>JAJDDX010000041.1 GCA_029260055.1 Phycisphaerae bacterium | reverse complement strand
AGCTGCACGGCTGTACTACCCAAGCCAATGGCTTGTAAGGGCTCGCTCACCTGCACCATGACTTGCGTATTCACCGGTGCACCCAGGCTCCCATCCGGGGGACTAACGCCGCTGACACTGGGGACCACGGTATCTTCGCCGGCTCCCGTGGTAAAGTCGGAGGTGATGACATTCGCCACGACACCGCCCAAAACCTTTCCGTTTCCGGCCAGATCCGCCGGACCAGACACCACCCGCACTCGATAGTTCGTGAAAGGGGTCAACGGAGTATCGGGAGTAAACGTCGCACTCAGCCTATCCGTGGCCACAGCCACAGCCCCCACCATATCGATCCCCGTGATGCCATCCTCGATAAAGAAGTTGCTCGGCGTCACAGTGAATGGATTCATCGGTTCGCTAAACATCACCTGCGCCACCACATTCGTCGGCACCCCTGTGGCTCCATCAGCCGGATCCACTTGCGTGACCGTGGGAGAGGTGAGGTCAACGACCGCACTGGTGGTGAACATGAAGCTCCCTGGATTATCAAGAGGGTGACCCACCAAGTCGGTGATTTGGGTGGTGAGGGTCACCGTATGCAACGTATTCGTGGCGAACGCCGCAGGCGAGGTAAAGGTCACCCGACGGTTGCCATCCGAGAGGGCGAACGAGCCGAGGACCGGCTGACCTCCGACGCTAACCTCAATCCCTCCTAAGAAATTGACTGGGTTCAACGGCTCGTTGAATTGCAACACAATCAACGCATTAATCGGCACATTCGTGGCCAAATCGGCTGGGCTGGCCCCAACGAGAGTCGGAGGGTCGCTATCTTGGGTAAACACGGTTTTAAAGATAAAGGCTTGACTCCCCAAAATATTCCCAGCCGCATCGGTAATCATGGGGGTTGGCTCGGGCTCGGGACATTCCTCGTCCATGCCATCGCCAGGATCTTCAGGATCTTCGGGATCTTCAGGATCTTCGGGGTCGGGCCCACCATCGGGATCCTCACAAGGATCTGGAGGGGCTGGGTTCAGAATGACGAAGTGCAGGCGTCCGACGGGAAAGGGTTGGTCCGGGATGAAGGAGACCCTGCGACCATCCGGATCGACCTGAATCATCCCCGCCACACGCCTGGAGCCCAATCCGGCCTCCTTCGTCTCCGAAGAAACGATGAAGGTCGTGGGCGTCAAACTAGCCGGATCCATCGGCTCGCTGAATTCAATGGTGTACGGGGCATTGACCGGCACCACGGCCGCTTGACTGTTGGCCGGGCTGGTCCGCAACACGGTCGGGGGAATGATATCGGTGAGCTCTCCTGTCGTGAAGGTGCTCTCGAACACCCCAAGCATCGTGTTTCCCGCCACATCGCGTACACCTTGTACTTGGATAGTATGCAGAGCGAACGCACTCAGAGACTCGGTGGGCTTAAACGTAATGGACAGTTGATCATCCGATAATTGAATCTGTCCCGCCACCGCCAACGCCCCCTGAAACAGGCGCACCGAACTGAGCAGGAGCGAATCAGGAGTCAAGGGCTCGGTGAACCGAACGGTGATATTCGCGTTGGTCGCGAGAGCTGTTTGCCCATCGGCGGGAAATACTTGTGCCACACCCGGAGGCGTAATATCGGGATTCAAGGGATCGGTGCCCTGCTGAAATTCATCTACATTTGTGATGCCGTCATTGTCGGCATCCAGTAACGCATCGGAGGGGTCGTTGGGATTAAACCCCTTTTGAATCTCAAAGAGATCCGGCATACCATCGCCATCAGAATCGCCAGAGGTGGGATCTGTCCCGAGCGCAAGTTCTTCGGCATTCGTTAACCCGTCCCCATCCAGGTCGCCGCTGGCCCGACCCAGGACCGTGATCGTATTGCCACCTGTCCCAATGCCGCTGGACTGACCGGCCGTATTGGCGGCGACTAACGTAAACGTGCCCACCGCGTCGCTCGTCACACTCACGCCCAGGGTGGCGGAATTCCCGTTACCCGCGACCATCGCACTCGTCACCGTGACGGCCGGCGGAACATACGCAGGAATAAAAGTAAAGGTGGCTCCGGCAAGGTTGGCTCCCCCCACGGTCAGGGCAGGAATCGGCGAATCCGAGAGCACAAACCGCGGCGCAATCGACGTGATGACGGGGATCACTTGCACCAGAAAAGGCATGGTGGAAACGATGGTCTCGGTGCCGACAGAAATGGATATTGGGCCGGTGCTCGTGCCAACCGGCACCTCCACCTCCAAGCGAGTCGGCGTAGCCGACACCACTGGCGCCATGATCCCATTAAACGACACAGCATTTTCCGCTGGCACAGCATTGAACCCTTGCCCATCGAGAACAACACGAGATCCAATCCCTCCGGCCTTGGGACTGAAATCAAGAAGGACAAAGTTCGCGAGTCCGGAGCGTTGGACGTCCAGAATGTTCCCAACTTGATCATAGACATACTCAAGCACAACCCCCGAGGAATCGGTGACTTTGGTCAGGCGATGAAGATTGTCATAGAAGTACCGATACTGGGTATCCGCATAGACAGGGGTCGCCATGCCGAGCACGACAAGCAGGGAAAGAATCCAGCTGAGCCTTGGCTGACACATGCGCATGGCGCGGATGGTAAGCGCCAGTGACAGGCTCCCCTGGACTCTTCTGATATTCTCCATATTCGTGAAGACCCCCATCCCGCCGAAGAAGAAAAGGGCCGTGCTCAGCCCCCCCGAAAGAATCTTTTCTGCGGTTCTTCTCTCATACGTAGCATTGCCATGAAGCGACTCATCTGTTCGTTAAGGCGTTGGAGTCGCACAACTGGCCTACTCCTCGCGTCCTTGTATGGGGCTATCCTAAATAACTCTCGTTATCAAGGACGTCCCGGTGCTATCGTTTCTTGGTTAAAAAAAACCAAACCCTGGTGGGCGGGGTCCCAATAACTTTCTCAGCTCACCGGATCTGGTTTCTTCGGGAGTCCCTGCTCTATTCTGTGCCTCAACCAATTCCCTCAATATACCTTCGAATACCTGGTCCAATGCATCGTTAGATGCTTTTATATCTGCTTCAAGTTTTTTAATTAAACAAAGCCTTTCCTCATCGGAGATCTTTGGTCGTGCAATAGAGATGTGCTCTTCTCCTGTGGGATCGGTCAGTAAGACTGGATTCCCATTCACATAGGCATACAAGTTAATACCACCCCTCAATCCAATGGGATCTTCATTTAAAAACCGTCCGGCCTCGGCGTCATAAAATCTGGCCCGATAGTAATAGAGCCCATCCGTGATCGGCACGCGGCCTGTAAATTGGAAGGGAAATGAGGTCGTACTCTCTGTTGCTTGCCCATACGGTTCATAACTGAACGTCTGTGTCACCGTCCCGCTCGCATCCGTGGTGACCACGGTGCTATTGATGGCATCCCGCAAAATGTGCGCTTCGGTCCCCTCGTTCGAGACGACCGCCAAGTGGTCATCGAGGGTGCGACCCGTCAGGATGGACTGTCCTCCGTCGCGGGTGCTTATTTGACGGATCACATTGGTCACATCATCAACCAGAAAATTGGTTTCAACATCCCCACTCGAGCCGGACTCCCTTTTGGTGATGAGATTATTAAAGGCATCGTACAGAAAGGACGTCTGATCGCCATTGGGTTCGGCCAGCCTGATCAACCGATTGCGGCTATCCCACTCGTAGGTCGTCGTCCCGATTGGATTACTTTTAGTTGCCCGATTCCCATTGTCATCATAGGTATAGGTGGTCGTCCCCCGTCGCAAGAGCCGATTGGCGGTATCAAACTCCGCATCGGCGGATTCGGTGATCAACGGCTTGCCTAGTGAATTATCCCGCGACGTACGATTTCCAGTCTTGTCGTAACTATAAGTCTGCTGATCAATGATGCCCGCCGTGTTCCGGTGGACCATCGACAGCATCTGACCGAGCGCGTCATAGTCCATTGTCGTATTGACGCCGTTGGACCGTTGACTCGCCGTACGGCGATTCAACGCATCGTAGGTGAAATCGATCTGAATTGGGGCATCCGCGACAGACAGCAGATTGCTTTCCGGATCATAGGCATACGTGACTTGGTCTTGTCCGACGACCTGGCGTGCGAGGGTTCGACCAAGCGCATCATATTGGTAGTCGATCGTGCCATGAGCCGCGATCGCACGACTCAGTCTCCCCAGCGCATCGTATTGAAACGATTGGGCGCCACCGGTGGAGTCCACAGAAGCAATCAGGCGGCCTCGGGCATCATAGTCATGAGTCACCACACTTCCGTCTTCATACGTTTCTTTCACCAGTCGGTTGACGGCATTGTAGTCGAACCGGTGGGTGTGTCCCCGCCGATCCGTGACCGCAACCAGGTTCCCGTTCACATCATACGCGAATGCTGTGGCCTTCCCGTTCGCATCCGTTTTGGTCACCACACGATTCATGGGGTCATAGGAAAACGAGATTGAATTGGATTTGGCATCGGTCACCGACAGCAGATTGCCCACCGCATCATAACTGAAGTGTGTGACCTCCCCATTGGCATCAGTCTGGGACACGATCCGATTGAGCGTGTCGTAGGTCCGTTCCGTCCGATGGTCAAGCGAGTCCACGGATTCAATCACGCGGCCAATGGCATCGTAACGAAACTGTGTACTATTCCCCAGCGCATCGATGGCCTGCACCACATTACCTAAGGTATCAATAGTGAACCGTGTGTGATGGCCTAGCGGATCCGTCACCTGTTGGAGGAGGCCACGACTGCTGAAATTGAATTGTATCGCATGTCCGTTAGGGTCGGTCCTATTGATTACATTTCCCTTGTCATCGTACGTGAGGGTGTTGGTATGGCCCAGGGCATCTACAATCTTTGTTCTCTTATTAAATCGGGGATGGTAGAGGAATCGCGTCTCATTTCCTAAGGCGTCGGTACGCACTAGCACATTCCCATTTTCGTCATACTGAAAGTTGACATCCCCGACAGCGATATTTCCGCACAGTTCACAGGTGGCGCTGCCTCGCTTACCAAGTAACAGATTCCCTCCCGGCTCGCGGTCGAAGATCATCGTTTGCCCAGTAGGATCGGTGACATCCAACGGTTGACCTTGCGTCGAAAACCGATAGGTGGTGACATGCCCTAAGGCATCGGTGACGGCGGTTTGAATGACTGGACTCTCCGGCACACCAGCATTGGCCAGCGTGTAGCGGAAATGCATTTCACCGCCATCCGCAGCAATTTGTTTCCACACGCGCTCGTCGCTCACGGTTTGCGCATCATTCACACAGGCCACCCGTTCTGCCTCGGGTAAGGCCGCCAGGTCATCATCTGAAAGCCCCGTGGCCCCGTGACATGCGGGACCGTACCTCAGGCCGTAAAAGTTTTGGGCCATGACAACGCCACGCGCGTCGGTAATGGTCTCCAATTGATTGAGTTCCAAGTTGGCCGTCGGCCGCACATAGCTGTACGTGGTCACCCCCCCTTCCGGATCGGTCACCGTTTCCAATCGTCCAAATGCGGTGTACGTGTAGTGCACCGTCCTGCCAATCGGGTCGGTCACCTGGGCAATTCGGAAATCGCGCTCGTAGGTCAGTTTGAGTTTTCTGCCGACCGAATCGATGATTTCCGTGATCTGCAGTTTATTGGAGGGATTCCGAACCAATGTGGTGGTGTTGCCATTCGGATCGGTGATGGATTGTAACACCTGGGCAGCGAAGGGCTGGTTTGGCAAAAAAGGTCTTCCTGACACAAAATGAAAGACGGTCCCACCCTTAAAGGTGACATCCACGGTGCCATTCGCGTTCACCGTCATGACCACCCCACGCATAGTCGGCTCATTGCGGTTGACCAAGGTGCCGTTCCCGAGGTTGGAAAAGAGAATTCGATTTCCTGCGGGAACAATGAAGTTAATGACTGGACTGGTTGGGTCCGGATCAGGGTGGTCTAGAAAATAACTGTAGTTATGAAAACCGCCAATCCCAAACGGTCCGGGGTTGAACGACAGAGTCCTGTAGGTTCGCTCAATTGAGATCCCGCCGCCCGGAGCTGGAATGGCCAGATCTGTTTCTTGTTCGATGACTAAGCCAGACGAGAAATGAACCGGGTCGCCACCGCAGGGGCCGTTCGGACACGGATCAATTTGATTCGGACGCGTCGCTAAGATTGCATGCCAGCCCAGGTGGGTCAGCCCAAAGCGTCTTCCTGGCGTGGCCGGGTTGATGTCTGGAATGATGTGCGTGCCATTGTCTGCGATCCTTCCTGTCCCATAGTCCACCATGATGCCTTGCGTGGGATCGAGCGTGAGGAGTGGGACTGAGGTTCCGGGCGGGGTGTTAACGGTATTGGGGAAAAAGACCGCCGCTGGTTGATTCACCGAGGTATTGGCTGGCTGAAACCCCACCAGAAACGGCACAATGTTCTCGGAACTGGGGGGCACATTGCCCCCAGGGAGCCGGTCTACCGCGATTTCCACGGCGGTGAGCGGAAAGGGGTCGGGTTTCGTGCCATCTTCCAGCGTAAACTCCGTGCCCGCGTAGATGGTCACGGAGAGATTCGGCACGGTGGCAAACCGGAAGGTTTGGTCGAGGGTGTGGTTCTGAATCACCATCACGGTCTCGGCCGTATCGATCCGTGGAAGATGGGCGAGGGCCGACGGTTGCGTGACTTGATCTTGCGCGAGGGTATAGCGCTTATCGACTCCCGCGTAGACGCCAAGCGGAAAGGTGGCCGTCGATCCGTCATACCGAATGAGCTGCTGGCCCACACATGCCGTCGGTAAATTGGTCAATGCGAAATTTCCAGCCGTATCGGACACGGTTTGCCCCGTGCATCCGGTGGCCACACCGTCTCCGTTGACACCCAGCAAGCTGACCGTGACCCCGGCCAGTGGGGTCTGTTCAGCATCGGACACGACGGTGCGCCCAATGAACGCGGTCGTGACGCCTTCCACGGTGACGGCGATATCGGCACTCTGGGTCAGATTCTGCCCATTCACGGTGGCTGAGGCCTCGACGGTGACGGTGGTGCTGCTGATGGGCTGGCCAGGCGGGGTGGTCATGGTCAGGACGCTATTTTGGCCCACGGCAATCTGCGAAGGGTTGAACGTGGCCGTCATCCCGGCGGGAACGCCCGCAATGTTCAACCTGACGAGTTGAGCGAAATTGTTCGTGCTGTTGATTTTCACCGAGAGGGTGGCGCTCTTTCCCTGGATCACTCGTAGGTCTAAGGGCGTTACGGATAGGGTAAAATCACTTGACGGAACAATCGTGACTGACTCGGATGATGTGGTTGTTTGCGCTGCGACCGTGACGGTCAGTGGGCCATTGGCTGCTGATGCCGGGATGGTGATGGTGATCTTGGACGCATCAAACATTGCCACTGGTGCGCTGACCTGTCCTCCACCCCGCTTCGTCATG
>JAJDDX010000005.1 GCA_029260055.1 Phycisphaerae bacterium | reverse complement strand
CTGCCTCGCGGAACCTGTCATGCGATACCTCGGGGCGGTTTCGACGCAACCAGTGCCAGCACGTAAGCACCGCCACAGCAGCATTCTTTGCTTGATGCTCTCCTACGAGGGGTGTGGCGACCACTCCAAAATCAAGACCCGAGCAGGTCAGCTCGAACTGCATGAGGTTGTTCTTATAGGCCACGTCGGTGCACGTGGCCTCCTCCTGACAGCTCACCATACAAACTCCGCGTAATTCGCAGTAGGCACGAAGGCGTCTAAGCAAATCTGGCTCAATACAGCCAACCACGAGTACGCCACCGGGTGGACACAAATCTGCTTTGTCGTACGCGATAAGCTCTAACGAGTTCCCGAGAAGCTGGGTGTGCTCCAAATCCATCGACGTCAATGCGGCTAGTTGCCCCGGAATCAGCCGTGTGGAATCGTATCTTCCGCCGATCCCTGCCTCCACGACTATCGTCTCAGGTCGAACTTGACAATAGTGGTGAAACGCAACCGCGGTGAACGCCTCGAACGCACCGAACGTGTCATGTGGGAAGTCACGCATATACTCGGCTTGAACTTCACGAAACCAGTTAATTGAACGGGTGAGATCCTGTCTGCCAATAGGCTCCCCATCGACCATGATCCTCTCGTGAAAGCGGACTAGGTGAGGCGAGGTGTACAGTCCAGAGCATATGGACAGCTGCCGAAGGATTGCAGCAATGAGTGCGCACGTACTTCCCTTGCCGTTAGACCCGGTGACCTTAACTGCGTCTAGCCTCTGCCCCCATTCACCTGGCACGAGCTCTTGCATGCACACTTGCATACGATGCAAGCCAATACCGTGGCCGAACTTTGGCAATGCCCGCAGCCACTTCAATGGGTCTGTCGAAGAGCCGTCATCTCTAAGGCCGTTACTGCCGTCCAACAGCCACCTCCTCCCGAGGTACGTAACCGCGCTTGAGAAGCAGTGCGCGACAAGCCCCAGTCAAGTACAGCGAACCTGCGACAACTATGCTGCGCTGGCATCCGTCGAAGCGGTCCAGAACCAACTCCACAGCATCCGCCGGGGATGCACACTGTTCCACGCTACCAGACAGCGACACGCCGGCGACAGCCACAAGTTCGCGTGGCGAGGCCGCCTTATAGAAGCCCCCTACGAGATAGAAGTCGTCAAAGCGTGGGCCAAACAACGTAAGAGCCTCAAGTGCCTTCTCGCCGTGCGAGGTGCCGAAGATCAGGGTCGATCCTCTCGGCACAAAGTGTCCCTCTATAAAGCCCTGCAGCGCCGTGAATGCCTCAAGATTATGCGCACCATCCAGGAGCCAGGAGGGCCGCCCAGCAAAGAACTCAAGCCGACCCGGCCACCGTGTGTTCGCGACGCCGGCTAGGCACCGTGCTTCAGAAACGAGTCCCGCCTCCAACAAGTAGGAATGCACAGCCACGACAGTCGCAAGGTTCTCGATTTGGAAGGCTCCTGGGAGAGGTAACGTAAACTGGGTTACACCGCCTTCCAATTGCAACTCGACATCATGACCCCGCGCTCCAGACGACCTCGAACGTAACGTGTCCAGCGATGCAACACGAAGCACGACGTCACGCGGCCGAACCGTGCGAGAAATAACATGCCTCACCGCCGTTGAAACGCGCGGCCCCAGAATCAGCACCGATCCATGTGTGGCAATACCCGATTTGTCCACTGCAATCTGCCGAACGGACGGACCGAGCTGTTCCATGTGATCAAGTGCGACGGAGGAAATAACCGAGATCGCACCGGGGACCAGAGACACTATGTCGTTGGAACCACCTATCGCAGCTTCTAGAATGCCAAACCGTGCGCCGCTCCGCCCAAACAGTCGCAATCCCAATAGAAGCAGCGCCTCGAAGAAAGAAGGGCGAGCCTCCTCGCCATGTTCGCAGGCTATCCTATCGAACAATGGTGCCAACTCATGCGCCGTGTCATCCAGCTGTGCATCGGATGCATCCACACCATTGATGCGAATCCGTTCAGTCGGGTCGATTAGGTGCGGAGACGTGAAGACTCCGACGCTCTGGCCATCAGCTAGAAGCATAGCCTCAAGCATGGCACAAACCGAACCTTTGCCATTTGTCCCTGTGACTTTAATGATAGAAGGACAGAGAGTGTAGTGAGCGCGATACGCCGTGAGCAAGCGCGCGAACCGCTCGTGGCGGCGACTGCGGTAGGAGTCCTCGGGGGAATGCCAAGTATATATGTCCTGCCAGCGCTGCATCGTGTTCATGCCAACATATACTCGTCTACTCTCGCCTAGCGGAACACCGCGCCTCCACATACGCGGCGATCTCTGTCGCAGAGTCTACTGAGCACACCCGGTCCAACGTCTCCAGTCCGGGAACCGGGTTTGCTTCTAGCACAAGTGGGCCGCGCGCGCTATCTAGGAGATCCACGCCCGCGATATCCAACCCGATTGCGCGAGCCGCACCTACCGCCAGTGCTTCTTGAGCCTGCGATAACTCTATGTGTTGTGCACTCGCACCTCTTCCGATGTTCGATCGAAACTCACCCTTTCGCGGGATGCGTCTCATCGAAGCCAAGACCCGATCGCCAAGTACCATCACTCGTACGTCCTCTCCTCTCGATTCTTCGATATACTCTTGGACCATTATTGGCTGCCCTGTCGTGCGCAGCGTCTCGAATATGGATCGGGCCGAAGCCTCTGAATCGCACCGCATTACACCAACACCCCAAGTTCCGTCGAGCGTTTTCAGGATCACCGGCGAACCGAGCTGACCGAGTACTCGATCCAACTCCTCCGAGTTCCAGACGAGAAACGTCGCGGGCACGGGCAATCCGCGGTTGGCAAGTTCTTGGATCGTACCCAACTTGTTTGTCGCGAGCAGTTTGGCGGTGGGCGTATTGACGCAGACTGACCCTCCGCGTAGAAACGGCATCGCCATTGCGGTCTCAAGTACTCGCGGCACCGGGATCCCTTGATCAATGTATGTCAACCCGCGAAGGATAACCGCATCCATGTCTGGCAGCGCCACACCTCGATGTAGCACCGCCGTGCCACTCTTGGTGATCTCGAGAGAGCATTCGAGTGGCGACGCGAGGAATACTTCGTGTCCTGAACCGCGAAAACATGCGGTCAAGCGCTCCGTTGCGTATGTTTCCAGGGTGTAAGCCAGAATCAACACTCGCATCTCATCTGTCCTTGTTACTGCTATGGTCCCTTATGGTCACGAACTCGTGCTACTGGACTGGACCAGCGAGCCCAAAGCGCATAAGGCATTGCCTATCCGATGTGCTAATCCGTTCACAAACCTCATCCCAGCGCCGACACCAGATCGGTGAACGGCCCGGCGCATGATCTGCTATCAGGAGCCACTGCACCGTGTTAGAGGACACAGTAGTTGATTCCTGTGGTTCGGAGGCGCACTCGAAAAGGCCGCATGCGATAGCATAGTGGTTCTCTAGGTGATAGACGATCGCGGAGTTTTCTGAACGTAGACCTGTCTCGAGAGTGCGAAAGGCACTCGCACCTTCGGAGACAGCGGGACGGTCGGGGCCGAGAAGGAATGCCGCGTGACCGGACAGGCCGTGGTAATCCATGCACTCAGTGTACCAGCGCATAAGCGTATTGTTTCCAGGCCACGACTTGGACCCGTCAGGCCGCACCCACTCCAGGCGAGTGATGGTCAACCCGAGTACTTTGGCGACGTGCTCTTGCGAAACGATGCCAATCCTCGCGGAGGCGACGACGTTGATCGCCGTCGTGAGAGCGCTGACCGAGCACGAGGACTTGTACTGCGGGCGCGTTGCAAGCGCGAGAACGCGTTCGTTCACGAACCTGCGGGCTCGAAGATGATCAAGCGTCTCGCAGTCGGCCTTGCGCTGTCCGTTATCCTCCGGCACCCAAACGTACCTCCCAACTAGCCTGTTCCAGGTCTGCACCCAGCGGCCAGCCGCGGCACGTCCTCCCGCGGCTACCCCCTCCTTCAGGCATCACCCGTCCTCCCGGCCCTCCTCGTGACCCACTCGGCGGTTCGCCTGCATGCCGCAGAACGCGGAAAACCTAACGCCTCGCTTTATCAACGAGGTCGAGCGAGAGAACAAACAACCGCCGACTAAGAAACCTCGTCTACTTCCAGGTCATCCTACCTCAATACCCTCGCGGCGTCATACCTGTCGCGGACGGGCGCGGCGCTAAGTTGGGGCAGCCAGTGTTGCCCCATCTACACGCCACCGTCGGTCCAGGCAGGTCTTCGACGGCGGGCGTGCGACGTGCCGGCTCCTGGGCCCAGGTCTCTCCAGCCCCGCGCCACCCGCCCAAATAGTCTAGCCCGCACGCGTTCGGCCATCTGCCCTCGGACGGACATCAGACTCCCCACTTGTAGAACTCGGCGCAAGTCTTTTTGGGCTACGCGTTGCAGCAGCAAGCGCTAGCGTCCGCCCACGGGCAAGTGCTCCGATCTCTGAGCTTGCTGGCATCGCTCCGGCGCGGTGTTAACGGCTAACGCTGGGCTCGGGGAGTACGTTCCCCCCGCCTCCCGCAGCCATCGTGAGGAGCCCGGGAGAGCCGGACAAGCCCAACGGGATCTCAGAGATCGGTGCATGGGGCGCGGGCTCACGCGGCGCGTTGGCCCGAGGCGGAGGTGGCTGTCGCGCATCTTCGGTGTCGCAACGGCCGGCCAGCAAAGCCGACCTTTATACCGCGCGGGCCCGGATCGGCCGTCACACACTGCGGTCGTACGGATCGAGCCAGCCACGCCTGGCCTGGAGCGGTGAAGGTCGTCAAGGGGGATCGGCTTGCCGGCGCGTTAGCATGCGGCGGTCACACCGACGCAGCAGGTACGTTGGCCGAGGCGTTCGTGCCGTGCGATTCCGACCTCCCGACGGCGTGCCGCGCGATCCTTGCGCCCGCTCGGAGCCGATTGTGACCGGACCCAATGAGTCCGACGAAGGATCGAGGAATGGTGTGAAGGTCAGAGTGCTCGGGAGGAGCGTGGATACGGGCAGAAACCGAGAGAGCAGGTCAGACACTGCTGTACCGTTCAACTACCGCCTTTCACTCGGCATACCGCGTTTGTATGCTCTGGCGCGCGATCGGATGCGAAGACTTGCGAATCGCCTGGAGTGTGGTAACGTACTATAGATTAAGGGTCTTCGGGCATTCGGCGAGAACCCTGAGACTGCTTCCCAAGCTGGACGTCGGCGGTTCGAATCCGCTCGCCCGCTTCTCCGAGCATTCCGGTTGCTCGCGTCCTATCGAAGCCGTCCGAACCGGTCATAGGCGCAAGCGCTGTAAGCGTCCCGGCTGCATCGAGCGGCGCCGCGTCGGTCCACGTCTCCGGGGTCAGCCGACCATCCGAATGACGCATGATGCCTTGAACCGTGCGCGGGGCGACGGCCGCCGTTGCGACATAGGTCGCCGTTGCGTGCTGCGAACTGCGTGCGTCGACGCCGGCCGCACATGCGCTCAGCACAGCCTTATCGAACCGCTCGGGAGCCGAGCTTTTCGTCGTCGCCCCATGTCGCTATGATGCCCGCCGACGGCAGGGTGCCGCACGGGATCGACGGAATACGGATAGCATACGCATTCCCGTCGGCCTGCAAGAAACCCTGTAATAACGGTAGCCGGAGTGGCGGAATTGGCAGACGCGCGGGATTCAAAATCCCGTTGGGGCAACTCAGTGAGGGTTCGAGTCCCTCCTCCGGCATATCCCTCGTGGGCAGGGCGGTCGCCTCGCCGCCCCGGAACGCCTCGCGGTCAAGCCTCCAGACAGCCTCGCCGGCGACCCGTGCCACGCTGCGGCAGGCTCGACCCGGACCACGTTACGCCGGCGTGACGGTCGTTCGTCCGGACACTTCGCAGATCGCTCCTCATCCGATACCATGCCCGCTCTAAGCGAGAAGTAGCCCGATTGCCGGCGCCGGCGGATCGCGATCGTGAACCAGCGACGTTCGGCCGGCCGCACAAGCAAGATACGAGAGTTACGAAAGGACGAATCATGACGACCTCACGCTTCGCATTGGCCCTGCTCATCGCCTGCGTCGCCCTGTCCGGATGCAAAAAGGCCGACGACGGGCCGGGCAAGTGCCCGCACATGGCCCAAAACGATACGGCGACGCCCGACGAGCCCGCTTCCGCGGGGCCCGATACGTCAGCGTGCGACGGAAGGCCCGTCGAGATGATCACCTATCGCTGGCCCGACGAGAAGATCAAGCTCGAGCAGCAGATCGTGCGCGGCGAAGATGGGGCGGTCATCCCCCACGGCGTCAAAACGAGCTACTGGGAAGAGGGCGGCAAGAAGGTCGAGATGCACTACGGGTGCGGCGTCCTGCACGGCTCCAAGAAAGCGTGGCACAGGGACGGGACCAAGTGGCAGGAGGCCGGCTACGACAACGGTAAGGGCCACGGCCTCTGGACCGAATGGCTCCCGAACGGCAACGAGATTCAACAGTTCACGATGCGTCACGGAGCATGGCACGGCACCTTCACGAAATGGCATGCCAACGGGAAGATCAAGTCGCAAGTCGAGTGGATTGACGGGAAGAGGCAGGGCACCGAAACCTGGTGGGACGAAGAGGGTAACTTCTTCAAGCGCGTCGAATGGGTCGACGGTGTCGAACAGCCCGGCGTGGCACCGTAGGCGCAGGCCGCGCGGTGGAAGGGCGGACAACGGGCGCGGCCCCATAGCGCCACCCCTTGTGGGTGGCGTTCAACGCGCTTCTTCGTCGCCCACAGGGGCGACGCTACATGACTCAACGGCCTGTTAAGCGAGATCGCCATGCCTGAGCCAAGCGGTGTCGATACCACGGTCTTCGCAGCCGCCTTCGCTCTTTACACGCTGGCCATCGTCGCCATCGGGATCTACTCCGCCCGCTTCGCCAAGCGGAGCGATGAAGACTACTTCCTTGCGGGCCGATCCCTCGGAAGCTGGGTGGCGGCCCTGTCCGCCTCGGCTTCGAGCGAGTCCGGGTGGGTCACGCTCGGACTGGTCGGGTGGGCGTTTACCTCGGGTGTGCAGGCCTATTGGATCATCCCCGGCTGCCTGCTGGGCTTCCTGTTCAACTGGTTCGTGGTCGCCGGGCGCATGCGCGACCACTCGATCAAGCTCGGCGCGCTGACGATTCCCGACTTCTTCGCGTTCCACTACAAGGAACGAGCCCCGCTCCTGCGGACGCTCTCGGTGATCGTGATTCTGGTCGCGATGACGCTTTACGTCGCCGCCCAACTCGCGGCCGCCGGCAAGGCGTTCGCCATCAGCTTCAACGGCGTGGACTACAGGCTCGGCGTGCTGATCGGAGCGGCCGTTGTCCTCGTCTACACCGTCATCGGCGGCTTTCGCGCGGTGTGCTGGACGGACTTCCTCCAGGCACTGCTCATGGTCGGCACGCTCGTCGTGTTCCCGATCTACCTGCTGGCGACGCAGGGCGGATACGGTTTCATCGCCGAGCAATTGCGCGGTGTCGACCCCGCCCTGCTGAGCTTCACGCCCGAAAAGAGCGGCATCGCGTTTTTCGGATTCCTCCTGGGCTCCGGAGCGCTGGGCATCAACTTCGGCTATCCCGGTCAGCCGCACGTGCTGATCCGCTTCATGGCACTGAAGGACCGCCGGGCCGCCAAGCTCGGCGGCATCATCTCTTTCGCCTGGGGCCTGTGCGTCTATTGGGGAGCCGTCACCGTCGGGCTCATGGCCCGCGCGATAACAGCCGGCGGTGCCGAGTGGGGTCAGCAGTTGATGACCGGCGAGAACTCGGAACTCGGGCTCGTGCTCTCGGCCATGCACCTGCTTCCCGGCGTCCTGGCGGGCTTTGTACTGGCCGCCGTGCTGGCTGCCATCTGCTCGACGGCCGACAGCCAGCTGGTCGTCGCCGCCAGCGCAGCCGCCAGCGATCTTTACGCGCGCCTCTTCCGGCAGGCGGGCGAGAAGTCGAGCATGCTGGTCAATCGGATGGTCGTCCTCGCGATCGGCGTCGTGGCCGTCCTGCTCGTGATCGACGAGGAGGTAAAGGTCTACGACTACGTGCTGACGTATGGCTGGGCCATCCTCGGCGCGTCCTTCGGCCCGCAGTTGATCCTGCTGCTGCTTTGGAAACGCGCCTCCTATGCCGGGTGTCTGATGGGCATGCTCACCGGTTTCGCCGTCGCGGTGATCTGGAAGCTGACCTACGTCCCGACCCCGGGCCCGGACGGCGTCGAGGTCTACAACCTTCCGCTGGCCTTCACGGCCGCCCTCATAGTCAATGTCTTCGTGAGCCTCGCCATTCCCGCAACACGCTCAGCCTCCGCGGACGGCTGATCCGGGGCGCCTACTTGCCTGCCGCTTGTGCCCGGAGATGAGCACCGTCTACGTGAGTCCCAGTCGACCGTGTTGGACAAACGCCGTGTTTCTTGGATCTCACGATCTTCTGAGCCGCAAGCTTCAGCTTGCGCGGACGTCCGCGCGGGCTAAAGCCCGCGGCTCGGGTCAGGATCATCGTCGTCGAGTGGCACGGTTCCAACAGTATGCGAGACGCGGCTGGCGTGGCTTGGTCACACCGGGCCCGTAAGCGCGCCTTGTAGCAGCCGGAAATCGCCGAGATCTACCTCGCCGTCACGGTCAAGATCAGCCAAACCGCAGCCCGGCGAGTAGTCGGTGCCGGTGCCGGTGAGGCAATCGAAGAAACGTCTGTAGTCGTCAATGTCGGCGTCGTAGTCGCCGTCGAGGTCGCCTGGGACGCCGCCGCCCTGAAACTCGTACGCTCCCATATCGACGACTTCGGCGTGGCCGTTGCCGGCACTCCCCGTGTCCGGGGTGTCGAAGTCATCCACGAAGCGATCGTTGCCGGCCAGATCGAGCGGGATCGCTTCCGTGGTATCACCGTCATCGTCGACATCCAGCAGGTCGTCTGTCACACTCATATTGTCGCCCGCGTCAATGCAAGGTGAACCGGTCCAAATGCGCAGATCGCCGTAGTCGTCATCCTCCGTTCCCCACGTCGAGTCCGCGCCCGGGTCGGGAGTCCGCACGAACAGCGGGTCAGCGTCGACGTTGCCGGCCCCTGAAGGCCACCCACCCTCGATACAAGTCGACACGATGTCGGCAGGCCCTTCGATCTGCTCGCCGGAATCGGATGGGTTCCCCCACAGCACGCAGTTGGACAGAACTGGCATGTCGCCCGGCCAAGTGTGGATGGCGCTACCTGCACTCGCCGTGTTCCCGGTGATCGTGCAGTTGTCCAGTCTCGCGTCACCGTCTTGGCCGAACACCGCGCCGCCGAGTGTCGCCGCGTTGCCGCTGAACGAGCAGTTCGTCAGCGTGCCGCTTCTCGCCCCGTCGCCCCCGTCGAGCCACGCGCCTCCACCCTGTTCTGCAGAGTTCCCGTTGAAGATGCAGTTGGTGAGTATTGGGCTTCCATGGGACGACGACCCCAGTATCGCGACTCCTCCACCGTAGACGGCGACGTTGTCCTCGAACGTACAGTCGCGGGCTTCAGAGGGATGACACAGAAGGACGCCGCCGCCATACGGCAACGCAGCCCAGCCGCTGGCCGACGCGTAGGCCGCGTTTCCGACGAATGTGCAATCCACGATCGTTGTGTCGCATGCGAAAACCGCGCCGCCGTTCGCGACTGCCACACCGCCGGAGCTGGTTATGACGTTCCCGTTGAACGTGCTGCCGACAAGTATCAATCCCCCATAGTCGGACACGGCGCCGCCTTGTGTGGTGGCAGCGGATGCCTCAACTGAAGTCGCGGTGTTGTCACTGAACACGCAATCGATAACGGTACCAGTACCAATACTGGGCCCGTTAGAGATCGCGCCGCCGGCCACGGGCAGGCCGCTGCCCGCGTTCTGGCGGATGGCGGAGTTCTGAAGGAACATGCAATTCACGATGGTTGGATCACCTCCGGCTGTGGAGATTCCGCCACCGTGCTCGGCCGAATTCCGCGTGAAAAGGCATGCGTGGAACGTAGGGGCGCCCAGGTCGTTGTAGACGCCGCCGCCTTCATTCCATGGACTCGAGCCGTTAGCGTTTCCGCCGGTGATCGTTGCCCCGTCGAGCACGGCCGTATCATCGGTGAAGCTGCTCGTCACGACGTGATAACAGTTGTCGGCATAGGACGGCCCGGCTGGATACTCGCCTGGCACATCATCGCCGTTCAGGTCTCCGCTGAGGATGGTCTCATGGATCAAGATGTCGCGCTCGTCGGGGTTAACGCCGCAGGTTCCGCCGGGACAACCGAGATACCCGCCGTAGACCGCGAGGCCGCTGAGCAGTTGGAACGTTTCGGTGCGAGGAGTTCCCGGCGATGCCTGCACGGACGGATAGTAGGTCCCGCCCGCGACGCGGACTTCGTCGATCGTCGCGCTGGCCGCAGCCTCAGTGAGCGCACTTTGCAGGTCGCGATAGGCCGCAGCCCAACTCTGCCCGTTGCCGCCGGGCGGCGCGTCGTCATCAACGTACCGAATCTGTTGAGCGAGCGCGGCCGAAGAAGACGCGAAGAACAGCGCTGTCGCGATCGCGAGACGTCTTGCCACCTCTGAGCCTCCCGGGCTTTTCACTCGAACCGGCCGTACACGCGCGCGACAGGGCTCAGAGTGCTTCGTTCCCCGTTACAGTTATACCGGAAAGCGCCTGCACGGCGAAGCGCGAAACGGTGCGCCCAGCCGGACGGTGCGCGGGACCGATCCACCCGTTTCCAATAAAACCCCTTCTCTGCAACCTGGTATCGCGGTTTCTTGTATGAAGGGTGTACGGCGGCGGGCGCGGGTCCGGGAGAGCCGCAGGGCCGGCCTGTAAAAATAGAGGAAGTTGCGGGCCACGGGGGTGGGGAAATCCCCCTGTGCATTATGTCACAGCCACGTACTTTTTCTAAGAATCCTTGTAAGTTTTCGGACGCAGCGGTATATGTAATGGGGTGGAGGGAGCTGGACTGTCCTGGGGGGGACGGCGGCCTGAGGGGCCGAGCTACTTCGCAACGGGCGAAGCGTGTCACCTCGCAGGTAGTACGTCGGTGAATCGGGCCGACAGGGGCGAATCGGAAAGAAACGCTGAGGAGTAAACCATGCGAAAGATTATGACGCTGACGTTGATCGGAATGCTTTGTGTCGTCGGTACCGCGAATGCGGAGGTCGTCTTCAAACCCGCGACGACCGTGGCGACGGATGGGTTCAAGCAGCTCACGACGCCGACGGGCCGCTTCTTCGTAGCCTCGGATGCCGTACTCGGTGAGGCCGACGTACTGGCCGCCCAGTCGATCCGCGGCGGAAGCGCCGTGGCGCTGACGGTGCCGGCCGACGTGAACAGAACGCTCGCCGCCTCGACGGGCACCTACGATCGCCTGGCCGTCTTCGTCGACGGCACGCTGATCACAGCCGCTCGCTTCCGGGCGCTCGGTGACAGCCTCGTCCTGTCCGGGCTCACGCCCGCGACCGGCCAGCTTATCGCGAATGTGATCGGCGTCACCGGCGTCGATCCCAACGCTCCGGTCATGAGCGTGGTGACTCGTGGCAGCTCGGTTGAACCGGGCGGCACGATCACCGCGGATGTGTTCGTGAACAACGGCGTGGATGTGCAGGTCTATCAGGCTCTCGTGCGGGCCACCGGCACCGTCTCGGGTCGACTTCCCGCTTCGGAACTGATGATCGACAAGAGCCGCAGCGACTTCATCTTCGGTACGGCTCAGGTGATCGACGCCGTGGACTACACGCAGAGCCGCATGGGCGCCCTGCAGTTCACCGGCGGCGTCACCGGTGGCGGCTACCTCGGAACGTTCGTGTTCCAGACGAATGCCGGCGTCAACGAGACGATCTACCTCAACCTGGAAGTCGGCGAGCAGTCCTTCGTGACCGATTCGAACGGCGCGGTGATTCAGCATCGGACGGGCGAGCCCGCCGTGGTCGCCGTGGGCGTCGCGCCGCAGCTCGGTACGAGGTCGATTCGCACCAGCAAGTAAGCACTGCCGATCACGGCAAAGCACAGGCTGACTACGGGGCCGTCCATCGCGGGCGGCCCTTTCTTTTGCGCGGCGACTCGTCGTCGCTCGCACACGGGTGCCACGGACAAACTCATCGGTTGGGTGGCCCATGTCCTGTGGACATGGCGGAGACGATGACGGGTGTTCAGGAGCCCTGCCGTCTTCCGACACGAACGGTTGGTGAGCATCGCCTCCCCTACCTCCCAGAGGAGGCGGGCCACCGGTCCACCAGTGCCGAAAGGGTGGCATGGGCGAGCGATAGCTTGCCCGCGATGCCCTCACGGGACGGACACGGGCAAACGAGTTTGCCCATGCCACCCAGGTGTGCCGGGTGCCACGGATGTCTTGCTTTGCCGGTACCGAATGGGCTGCAGCTACTGCTCAGGGGGCTGCCCTAAGGCTTGCGTGGTGGCGTGAACCGTAGCGAGAACTTGGCGGAGTAGCGGCTTTCGTCGGTTGCGTACGACGCGAAACTGGCGAACTGAAGCGAGGCGGCCAGCGATGCGAGTTCGCGCACGGCGTCGGCGGGCTTGATCGCGGTTGCCGCCGGGCGCCGCGTCACGTAGACGCTCTCGAGCACGATGTCGAGCGTGTCGCCGCCGCGCTGGACCCGAACCGTCCTGCTGTCACCCGGCTTCTCGTTCCACCGTGTCCGAAGATCCTGATTGGGGGCTACAAGGTCGAGGAGGCGTCCGTCGATTCCGATGATCCGGTCGCCCGGTTGTAGGCGATCGGCGGCCGCCGTCGCCGGATACACCCGTGCCACAACGACGACACCGGACTCCTGTTTCGACTTCATGCCGATCCCGAGGCGGTTGGAGCGGATGGCCCGCCCGCCGTCGCCCGCCGCGCCCCACCACTGCGGGTCGAGCAGCGATGGGGATCCGCTTTCGTGCGCCGTCACCCACTGCCCGAGGATATCGGCTGCCAGGTCCGCCTGCACGATCGTGAGCGTCATCATTCGCTCGACGCGGTCCGCGGTCAGCACTTGTACGTCGGGTACGCCTGTTAAAGTCGGGGCGAGTCCCCGATGAGCGTCGAGGATCCTCTCGACATGGTCGCGGCTCAAGGCGAAGACGAGCCAGTCGTCCATGACCGCCCAGGCGGGCTCGACATGCTCGAACAGACGCGCCATCGGATACCGTGACTGCTTCGCATACTGCGTAAGCGAGATGTATGAAATCGGCGTGCCCAGGTGTGTGCTCTGCTCGATCCGGAGTTCCTGGTCGGTCGTATCGATTGCCCCGATCAGCCGGATCGCGTTACCCGCGATGTGGTCGATTTCACGCTGAAGCTCGCCGATGTTCGGTGATTGTGCCAGCAATGCCACTTGGGGGGTGGAGCCGGACGGCCTCAAATCCTGATCCCAGGCGAGAACCAAGTGGGGGCTCAGGGCCGGAGGTGACGCGGCGTCGGGCTCCTCGCCGCCACGAAGTCCCTGAAGCAAGGTCAGCAGTCGTCCAACCATCTGCCCGTGGCGCATCGGCGGCGTACTTGCGACTGCGTCCGGCGAGAATTTGAAGGCAGTCGCCAGCAGCGTCGTCTGTGGAAGCTCCACCAAACGAATGACTGCCTCCCGAGCCAGCGCTCTGTCCGCCTGAGGGCGAGCGAGCGAGCCGCGAACGGCCACGTCGAGTCGGCCGTCACCCTCGTAGAGCCCCATCACCGTGCGATCGAGATCCGAACCGATCAGTCCGGCGGAACCGCTTCCCGCGGGGCTCCCGGATTCACCTTGTCGTGAGTAGGCTACCGCGAGCGGTCCGGCGGGCAGGTAGTAGAGCAACTCTTGAAAGAGCGCGTCGCGTTCGAGCAGCGGAACCGGCCGGCCCGCCATGAGCATCATGGTGTCGGTCAGTGCCGTCTTGCCGCCGGCACGCGCCACAGCCGCCACATCCCCTTTGACGCACACCATCAGCCCGGTGTCGGTGGCGAAGAAATTCGCCGAGGACGCTACGTCCCGCGGTCTCGGGCCGCCCTTGGCCCAGCGGTCGAGGACTGCCTTGTCGCTCGGACGGACCAGCCATACGGATCGGTTCAGTTCGAGCCAGGAAGGCGCGACAAGAGCCGACTCCGCCTCCATCAGGTCCTCCACGCGGATCGAATCGGTCGGGCCGATGAAGTCGCCCAGCGCGCCACGGAGACTGAACGATGGTTCCGTCGCGCCCGGGTTTCCCGTGAGCAGCGGAAGGAGTCGCCAGGCATGGGCACGCCGCATGGCCGCGTCGAGCTCATCGAGTCGGCGCACGCTGATGAACAGCTTTGACGAGGCGGGCGCATAGCGGGCGAGCGGGGCGACGCGCCGACCGACCGGATGTCGTTCCGGCCGCGGTCGAGCTTCCTGCGCCGGCAAAGTGCTTCCCGTGGTCACGAACGCCAGCAGCGCAAGCGCGATACGGCGCAGCCGCGAGCGTGTACCATCGGTGATAGTGTGAGTCAGGTTCGCTGGAGAACGTGAGCGGTGGTAGTTAGCCATGCACGCCGGGCACGCAGATTACGTGGGAAGGTTCAAAGGTCCTCTACGTCGTCCGACTCTTCGCTGGCCGGCTTCTCGCCGTCCGGTTTGGCCAACTCCTCCGAGCCGGGGTAATGGGTCTCGCCTTCCGGCCGGGCCTTGCGTGCATTGAGAATATCCAGCCACTGCCCAATCGTCAGATCGAGCGATTCCTGCAGGGACTGCACGCTCTTCTGCTTGGTATCGACGTTGCTCTGCGTCTTGTTGAGCCATTCCTCTAATCGCCGGGCGGCTGCGTCATCCATGGGCGCCTGCGCGGCCTTCGGCTCCGGTGTGGGCGCCTCGTCCACCGCAGTGACCTGGACGCCTTCCACCTTATGGCCGGCGACCATCGCGTCTCCGCGGTCGAAGTACCCGAGAAACGCCGCCGCGATGACGGCGGCGGCCGCCAGCGGCGCGCCGACGTAGATAGCGCGTCGAAAACGATGCGTCCAGCGCGGTTCCGGTTCGTCCATGCATGCCAGCAGACGATCGGTGAAGCCCGACTGCACGGTGGCTTCGTCGGGGTCGGACTTGATCACGTGTCCGCTGACCTGCATCAGCGCAAGCGCGCGGCGACATTCCGAGCAACGTACACGATGAGCGCCGAGTTCAGTCGCCAGGGCCGGCGATAGCTCGCCGTCCAGGTAGGCGTCGAAGAGTGGTCGAGCTTGTTCACAACGCATCGAACGGTTCCGTACGTCAGACTCTCTTGCGATCCGGCTCACACGCGAGCCGGCGTTCATCTTCTTCTACCCGGTGCGGGTCGAAAGATTGCGGAATTGCTCCAAATCCTGGTCGCGAAGGGACTCGAGCATCTCACGAAGCCGATTGCGAGCACGGTGAAGATGGCTTTTGACCGTCGCCACGGGTAGCTCCAGGATGCGAGCGATCTCGTGACATCCCATGCTCTGCCGGTAGAACAACAACACGGTGGCACGCTGTGGCACTGTCAGCCGCTCGACGGCCGCCCATACCTGCTCCTTGAGCCTCGTCGCATCTTCCGACTCGAGTGACGCCGCTGTGTCGTTGTCGACCTCGATCGGCAGTGCCGACCACTCCAGATCGCTCGTGACCGGGCGCTTCCGCCGCATCCGGTTCAGGCAGACCCGATAACCGATCGTGAACAGCCACGTGCTGAATCGATAATCACACGAGAACGTATCCAATGACGCGAACGCCTTGAGAAAGGCGTCCTGGCAGATCTCCTCCGCGTCATGATGGTTGCGGATCATCCGCCAGATAAACGCGAACAGGCGGTCGTTGTGGAGGTCGACCAATTGGCGCAGAGCCTCCCTCTCTCCCGATCGCGCACGACCGATGAGCTGAGCCTCGTCTTGCCGGCTGATTGACCCCTCTTTATCCGTCAAAGGCATACCTCACAGCTACGCAGTATATTATAACCGTATCCTCGGTGTCGCGTTGCGGCAATCTTCCACGGGGGTAGAATCCCCACGCGAATAGATCGGCTGGGGCCGACCATCCGCTTTATCATTTTAAGTCTTGCTCAATAAATACTTTATGAAAAAGAAGCCCGAGGACGACCGAACGATCTGCCGAAACCGAAAGGCACATTTCCAGTTCGAATTCCTCGAGCGGATCGAATGCGGGATCGTCCTTGTCGGCACAGAGGTCAAGAGCCTCCGCGATGGCAACGCCTCGATTAACGAGGCTTACGCCAGGATCGACGGTGACGAACTCGTTCTCGTCGGTTTCCACATTGCGACCTATAAGCACGGGCCGGCCAACAGCCACGACCCGGACCGCCGCCGCACGCTACTTGTCCACAAGCGGCAATTGGCCAAGCTCAAACCCGCCCTCACGCAGAAGGGCCTGACCCTCGTGCCACTGCGGGCATACTTCAATGACCGTGGTATTGCCAAAGTGGAGCTTGCCCTCGCTCGTGGAAAAACCCACGGCGACAAGCGGCAGGACATGAAAAAGCGGGATGCGAAACGGGAGATCGACAGGATCAACCGGCGAACTCGCTGAGCGGCTTGTCCGTCGCCTCTGGAGCCACATCGAGGCACGCTTCTTAAGGGAAAAGTTTGCGTATGAGCGGTGCCATCCGGTAGCATGATCTCTATTGTTGCACCGGCCAGGGCCCCGGTGCCATGTCGAATTGTCAGGCGTCGTGCCGTACCCTTGCGGTGCGCGAGTAAGGAGGCGTCCAGGTATGGCTCCACAACTCTTTGTCATCGATCGCTCGCCGCGAAGCACTGGACGCCCGGGTTTCACCCTCATCGAACTCCTGGTCGTTATCGCGATTATCGCGCTTCTGATTTCGATCTTGTTGCCGTCGCTGGAGGCGGCGCGGCGGCAGTCAAAGCAGTCGGTTTGCCTGGCGCACATCAAGGCCGTCGCGACCACCAGCCGGGTGTACGAGGCTGACGACGAGCAGGGCTGGGGCATCCCCGTGCACCCGCGCCAATACCGGCAAAACCCGGGGTCGCCGACCTACATCGGGGCGTACGAGTGGGGCGGCAAGAGCGGCATCGGCCGGCCCGGGTTCATCGAAGGCCCGGCTGAGGGAGATTATGCCTGGATCACGGCCAAGTACGGGACCAAGGCGGGGTACGGTCCCGCCACCAGGACGATGAACGCCCTGCTCTACAAGGGCGGTTTCAAGGACAACCTCGAACCGGAGTTCGAACGCCTCGGCGCGGAGCAGGATACCACGCTCGATCTGGACTTGTTCAAGTGCCCCGCGGACGTGGGGCCGGCTCGAGGCGGACACTGTCCCGATTGGATTGCCAACAGCGAACGCTCCTCTTACGACCACTTCGGGAACAGCTACGCCGCGAACATCTTCATGGTTGCAGCCTCCGGACCGATGTGGAGCAATTCGCCTTATCTCCGCCCGGTCTCGCGGATACCCACGCCGACCAGGACGCTGTACTACGAGGAGAACATAGGCCGCTGGGCATGGTCGGCGCGGCAGGAGACGTGCGACTTCATCACTCAGGGCATCTATGCCGGCCCCACGAAGGCGATCAAGGGCTGGCATGGTGCTGATTGGACCTTTGCGAGGGCATTCGTGGACTCCCATGCCGAGATGCAGAAGATCTATATCGAGGGCACGCAGGACTCCGAAGGTTACGCCAGGCATTATCGAATCGAACGCGTCTTCAAGGACGAGGGTGACCAGCAATTCAATCGCTGCATTATCGTGCGTGGCGACGGATGGGCGAAGGACACGCTCCCGGCGGAGCTGATCGATACCGGGCTGTCCCGGATCGGCAATGGGCGCCCGTCGTGGGAAGACTGCGTCGCTCCGGAATAAGGACGCGAAAAAGTCGAGCTGCGCGGGGATTATCTCCCGCCGATCGCTCGGTACCGGTGTTATTAATAAGTGTCACGGCGGTTTCTCCATGGTCCTTGGAAGGAACCGCGGGGTTTTCCGGTTGTCAGTGGCGGAGGAACGCGGCATGGCGAGGTCAACTTGTAAGCGGTGGAGGCGAAGTGCTACCGGACGCCTTGGGGCGTTTACGCTCATCGAGCTACTCGTCGTGATCGCCATTATCGCGCTGCTGATTTCGATTCTGCTACCTTCGCTGGAAGCCGCGCGGCGCCAATCGAAGCAGGCGGCGTGTCTTGCCCACATCAAGAACATCGCCAGCAGCAGCCGCGTCTACGAGGCCGAAGACCCGCAAGGCTGGGGTATTCCGGTTCATCCGCTTCAGTATCATCAGACACCCGACAATCCGACGTACATCGGCGCCTACGAGTGGGGCGGCAAGAGTGGTGTGGGGCGGGTCGGATACCTCGATGGACCCTCCGAGGGCGAGTACGCCTGGATCACGAGCAAGTACGGCACCAAGGCAGGGTTCGGGCCGGCTACGCGAACCATGAACACGATCCTGTACGGCGGCGGCTTCAAGGACAACCTGAACCCGGAGTACAACCGCGACGGCGCTTACCACGACACGCAGCTCGAGCTGGATCTCTTCAAATGCGCGGGGGATAACGGCCCGCCGCGCGGAGGCCACTGCACCGATTGGGTCGCCGACTCGGAACGGACTTCATACGATCACTTCGGCAACAGCTATGCCGCCAACACGTTCTTCGTGCGCGCGGTCGGCGGTTCCCGACCGTGCCTGCAGAGTAACTCGCCCTACATGCGACCGACCTCGCGCGTGCCTTCGCCTTCTCGAACGCTCTACTACGAGGAGAACATCGGGCGTTGGGCCTGGGCGGCGCGGCGCCGTGACCAGTGTTCGGTGTCGACGAGCGGCGGATTGGACCCCGGCCCGACTAAGGCCATTCGGGGGTGGCACGGTAAGGACTGGACCTTCAACCGTGCGTTCGTGGACGTACACGCCGAGACGCAGAAGGTCTACATCGAAGGAACCGAGGACTCGGACGGTTACGCTGCTCACTATCGCGTCGAGCACCTATCAGCCTATCCGGTGTGGCGCCCCGCCTGCGGCGGTGGATACAGCGAGGGCGAACATTACACC
Organism: Phycisphaerae bacterium; assembly: GCA_029260055.1. GTDB lineage: Bacteria > Planctomycetota > Phycisphaerae > UBA1845 > UBA1845 > JADFOB01. The sequence continues at coordinate 7,436 of JAJDDX010000005.1, read as the reverse complement.
TACCACTGCGTCATCATCCGCGGGCCGGGCTGGCAGAAGGACACCCTACCCGCACCGCTCGTCGAGACGGAGCTTCTGGCCCACGAAGGGGTCACGAGTTACGACGGCTGCATCACCGATAACTGACGCCGTCAGCGACCCTCTCACACAGCCCGGGGCTTGAGCCAACGCCCCAAAACCCGTGACCGGGGCGCGGTGTTTGCGTTCAGCACCCGCTTGACATTACCATATACGTAGCAAATCGGCCGTAATGAGCCGAGCCGGGGACCACAGCGCTTGCGCGTGACGGATACGGATTGGTCGACGTGTGCTCGACCCTCGGGAGGATGCCGGCGCCGCGCGTCCACCGCCTGTCTAGGGGCCCTGCGTAAGCCGATATCAGGAAGGACGACCATGAAGTACTGCGAGAGTGTTCTTGAGTTGATCGGCAGGACGCCCCTCGTCAAGGTGGGGCGCATGGCCGACGAGAGCATGGCCACCGTCCTGATGAAGATGGAGCAACTCAACCCCGGCGGCTCGGTCAAGGATCGCATGGCGTTGCACATGATCCGCGGGGCCGAGAAGCGCGGCCTCATCAAACCGGGCGCCACACTGGTCGAGAGCACCTCGGGCAATACGGGCATGGGCCTGGTGATGGCGGCGGCTGTCCTGGGCTATCGTTGCGTCTTCACCATCCCCGACAAGATGAGCAAAGAGAAGATCGACATGCTCAAGGACTTCGGCGCGGAGGTCGTGATCACGCGAACCGACCTGCACCACGACCATCCCGAGAGCTACGTCGAGATCGCCAAGCGCATCGCGCGGGAGACGCCCAACGCGTTCTACACCGACCAATACTACAACATGGACAACCCGGAGGCCCACTACCTGACGACCGGGCCGGAGATATGGGAGGACACGGACGGACAGCTCGACGTCCTTGTCGGCGGCATCGGCACCGGCGGCACGATCTCCGGCGCGGGCAAGTACCTCAAGGAGAAGGCGGCCGAGGCCGGGCGTGAGTTGAAGATCATCTGCCCCGATCCCGTGGGCAGCATCTACTTCGATTTGTTCAACAAGCGTGAGCCAGGCGAGCCGAGCATCTACCGCGTAGAAGGCATCGGGCACGACTTCATGGTCGGGACGCTCGACTTCTCGGTGATCGACGAAGTGCGGCCCGTGTCGGACCGCAACTCCTTCCTCACCGCTCGCAGACTCGTACGTGAGGAGGGCATCTTTGCCGGCGGCTCCACCGGGACAGCCGTGTTCGGCGCACTCGAGGTGGCCAGGGAACTCGGCCCGGGTAAAACGGTCGTCGTGCTGCTCGCTGACACCGGTGACCGCTATTTGAGCAAGTGCTTCGACGACGAGTGGATGAAGGACATGGGCTTCCTCGGGCTCGAGGATCGCGTCGGCACGGTCAGGGAGCTCCTGGCGCTCAAGGGCGGTGATGTCGAGTTCGCCAAACGAGACGAGACCGTGGCCGGGCTCGCTCAGCGCATGTCGAGTTCGGGCATCTCGCAGATGCCGATGGAGCACAAGCCCGGAGAGCAACACCTGATGGTCCATGAGATGGACGTGCTCCGCGGCCTCATCGACCGGACCTGCCAGCCGGAAGACAGCGCAGCCAGCGTAGCGACGCCGCTACAGGGGCAAGTGACACTCGACGCTCCGCTATCGACGGTCCAGAAAATCCTGGACGACAACAACGTCGCCGTCGCCATCGATCAGGGCGAGATCGCGGGCATCATCACCAAGATCGACCTGATCACGTTCCTCACCGCGCGGGCCTGACGGCAGCGCCGCCCAGTCCAGATGTGCCTTCGCGGGTCGCCGGGGATCGGGAGGGTGGCCCATGTCCTTTGGACATGGGGGAGACGACGACGGGCGTTCAGCAGCCCCGCCATCTGACGTGCCGACGGTTGCTGATCATCGCCTTCCCCACCTCCGGAGGAGGCGGGCCACCCGCCTGATTACGTTCCTCACCGCGCGGGCCTGACGACAGCGCCGTCCGGTCCAAACAGGCCTGTACGAGTCGCCGGGGATCGGGCCGAAAACCAGGTTGCCCCGGACACGCCCGTCTGCTAGCTTGCGCGGCGCCTGGGGCAAACCGAGGCACCGCGGGGACCTCCGTCCGTCAGAACAGCCGACCACAAGTCGCGCCGCTCGCCGTCACCCGCACCCATTGAAATGTTGCACGTAAGGCAACCCGAAGCTGAAAGGAAACTTAACGTGAAGTTCGATACCACAGTCGTCAGAGCCGCCATCCACCCCGACCCGACCACCGGCTCCATCGTGCCGCCACTCTATCAGACCGCCACCTACGTCCTCGACGAAGTCGGCAAGGACAAGGGCTTTGACTATACACGCTCGACGAACCCGACCCGGCAGATGTTGGAAGAACACTTGGCCGCGATGGACGGCGGGAAGTTCGGCGTCTGCTTCGCGTCCGGCATGTCGGCTGTCGATAGCTGCCTCAAGCTGCTCAAGGCCGGCGACCACGTCGTCTGCTCCGACGACGTCTACGGCGGCGTATCGCGTCACTACAACACCGTGCTGACCAGGTACGGCCTGAGCTTCACCTACGTCGACAGCTCCAACCCAGCGCTCGTCAAAGAGGCGATCCGCCCCGAAACGAAGATGCTCTGGTGCGAAACGCCGACGAACCCGCTGCTCAAGGTGACGGACATGGCCGCCATGTCGAAGATTGCCAAAGAGCACAATCTGCTGTTCGGCGTCGACTCGACCTTCGCCACGCCCGTCTTCCTGCGCCCGCTGGAATACGGCGCGGACATCGTCCTGCACAGCACGACCAAGTACCTTTCCGGCCACAACCAGCTCATCGGTGGCGCGGTCATCACGAACCGTCAGGACATCTTCGACGAGATGAAGTACATCCAAAAGACGATCGGCGCGGTCCCCAGCCCGTTCGATTGCTGGCTCACCCTGCTCGGCGTCAAGACGCTCCACCTGCGCATGGCGCGGCACGCGTCCAACGCGCAGAAGGTAGCTGAGTTCCTCGAAGCCCATCCCAAGGTCGCCCGGGTCACCTATCCCGGTTTGGCTTCGCATCCTCAGCACGAGGTCGCCGCCAAGCAGATGGACGGCTTCAGCGGCATGATCTCGTTCGAGCTGACCGGCGGCATCCCAGCCGGCAAGACGGTGATGAACAGCGTGAAGCTTTGTGCGCTGGCCGAGAGCCTCGGCGCGGTCGAGACGATGATCACACACCCGGCCACGATGACGCACGTCGACGTCCCAGCCGCCGAGCGCCACGCCCGAGGTCTTACGGATGGCCTGGTGCGCATCTCGGTCGGCATCGAAGACGTAGAGGACATCATCGCCGACCTCAGCGCAGCGCTGGATAAGGCGTAACGCTCCGGCACGCGGCACCTATATCACGGATACCTGAGGCGCAGGCTCAAGCCTGCGCCTCAGAGCTCGGTCGGGCAATCTGCCCGCCGCCCTTGTTTTCTAGAGGCATCACGGCGCGAGCGCTGTCTGAAACGCCGCTACGTCGCGCAAGTCGATGTCGCCGTCGCCGTCGGAGTTGAACCCGCACAGGCACTCGCCGCCGGCGGCCGCCGGATCGAACGGTCCCACCGGCCCGCTGAGACAATCGGGGAAAGACGCAAAGTCGGCCCAATCCACGAGGCCGTTGCCGTCGAAGTCGCCGTGAGTCACCGTCGGCGCCCACCGCGCGAGATAGGCCGATACAGCGCCGCCGGCTGTCATGAAGCCGCCGCCCAGGACCAGTTCACCGCCGTGCGTCGCCAGTGCGCCTGCGAAGGGGGCTTCCTCGCCTCCGATCGGGTGCCAGGTTGAACCATCCCATCGCGCGACGTGGCTCTCACCCGGCGTGCCGTCGATCGCAAAGCTCCCGCTCGCGATCAGCTCGCCGCCGTAGTTGAGCACCGCTCGTACGTTCCCGTCGAGGGTGCCGAGCGTATCCCAAACCGCTCCGTCCCACGTTGCGACGGGGCCGGACCCGCCGGCCGCGATCAGTTTCCCGGCATAGACACTCATCACCGTCGGCAGACCTGCCGGGCTATATCCGATCGAGCGCCAACTTGAGCCATTCCAGGCCATGACGCGGACCGGACTGCCGAAAGCTCCCGCCACGATGAGTTCGCCGTTGTAGACAGCCAGCGCATCCACTCTTGCTTCTATGGTAAAACCCATGGTGTGCCAACTCGACCCGTCCCACCGAGCGATGCGAGTGGTGTATATACCGTCAACGATTTGGAGCCAGCCGCCCGCGATGAGGTCGCCGTTGTAGACCGCCAGGGCATTGATCCCTCCGCCCAAACCGTCACCCAACGGTCGCCAGGCCGAACCGTCCCAGCGGGCGATGTGCTTGAGCCATGGCTGTCCAACGACGACAAAGCCGCCCGCTGCGATAAGGTCGCCGTTGTAGACGATCAGCTCGTCTACCGAGCCGCTGGGAAGGCCCGCACCGAGCGGATGCCAATCCGTTCCGTCCCAACGGGCGACCCGTTCTGCGGTCGTGGTGCCCGCGTGCGAAAAGGCGCCGCCCGCAATCAAATCGCCGCCGTAGTTGGTAAAGGCGAAGACGCCGTTGTTCATACCCTTGCCCAATACCGACCACGCTTGCCCGTTCCACTTGGCGATGTGTCGCGCACCCGTAACACCGGCTTGTGTGAAATGGCCGCCGGTAACCAACTCGCCGTCGTATTCGGTCAGCGTGCGCACTTCCCAATTGTGGCCGTAGCCCAGCGCGTGCCAGTAGTTGCCGTCCCAAAGGGCCACGCGGTGAGCCGACAGTCCACTCGCGGCAGTGAAAGTCCCGCCGGCGACCACTTGTCCGTCGTACACGCCGAGTGCGTACACCGCGTAGTTCATCCCGAAACTCATGGCATGCCACGACGCTCCGTCCCAACGGGCCACTTTGTTCACATGGATTCCGCCGGCCATCGAGAACTGCCCACCGGCGATCAGGTCGCGCCCAATGCTCGTCAGGGCGTCGACATGGTCGTTCGTCCCTGTTCCCAACGTCTGCCACGTCGAGCCGTTCCACCGCGCGATGTGGTTGGCGGTCACGGTGCCGGCCGTATCAAAGTCGCCTCCCGCAACCAGTTCGTTATCGTGGACCGTAAGTGCATTCACGTAACTGTCCACGCCGTCGGCCAACGTGTGCCACGTCGATCCATCCCACCGAGCGATGTTCGCGGCGCCGGAGCCACCGGCGTCGGTGAACGAGCCGCCTGCGATCAGGTCGCCGTCGTAAACCATGAGTGCAAGGACGCCGCCATCGCCGCCCATGCCGCTGCCCAGCGCATGCCAAGTCGTCCCGTCCCACCGAGCGATGCCGTCCGCGGGTGTACCGCCTGCCACTGAGAAGAGGCCGCCTGCGATCAGATCACCGTCGTATGCCGTCAGTGACCGCACACTGTAATCGACTCCGTCACCGAGCGCATGCCAATTCGACCCGTCCCACGCGGCGATGTTGCTGACGGGAGCCTTGCCCGCGAGTTGGAAATCACCCCCTGCAATCAAGAGGCTCGGTTGCGGGCCGGCTCCGTCCGGATCCCAGACTGCTGCCGCCAGCACGTCACCGTTCACTCCGGGGATGCCCTCTCCGGCAAGCCAATCGAGGGTACACTGGGCGTTGGTCGCTGCGGGGATCAGGAGCACGCAAGCGACGATCACCGTCGCGCCCAGCGTCTGCCGATTGTCCATCACGAGCACTCCTAAGACAGTTCTCATTGTACGTTCGTCCACCCTGAAATCCGGCGGGGAAGGAACACGCGAGGTCGCGTCGCCGTGTCGTCCGCGACAGGCAGGCTGTAGGCCTCTTGTCCAGTATACGAACGTCCGGAGCGGATATCATCAGAGAAACTGATCTTCCATCCTCCCCTAGGCTCAAGACGTACGTCACCCATTGGCTGCAATGGCATCCAGACGACCAAACCGTACGCGAAGAACCGCTCTTCTTCCAAAGTACAGTCGTAGGGGCCGACGCAGGTGGGAAGGCGAACAGGGCGAGCCTGTCGCGCGCGTGCACGGTGGCGCAGCGGGCCGTTCCTTGGCTGCGTCTGGCGTTCGGCGTAGAATGGCGCGATGTCTGTCGTGGATCAGTTCGACGAACCTGACGTAACACTCGCCGGCCTCGGGCTCTGGGTTCACGGGCGCGAGTTTCCCGAGCCCACAGATGACCGGGACGCGCGTTGGATCAGGTAAGGTGCGGCTGGACCGCAAGCTACGGCTGCAACGGCAAGTGCCGCCTACGCGCACGACTCAAGAAGAAACCCTAGCTTAGGGCCATTGGGTGGAACCCGCCCTACCTCGGGTCACACGCAGCCGGCGCGCGTGTTTGACAGCCGGCCACGCCTGCCCCTACGCTTTCCGGGTCACAGGCGGAAACGACTTCAACCTCCTTCTGCGGAGCATTCGCGATGAGCGACATCACTTTGGAACAGGCGGGAGCGGCTGTCGACGCGGCCCTAGAAAAGTCGCGGGCGATGGGTGTGGCGATGGATATTGCCGTGGTCGACGCCGGGGCGAACCTCAAGGCCTTTGCCCGTATGGACGGCGCGTGGCTCGGGTCGATCGACATCGCCATGAAGAAGGCTCGCACCGCGCGGTACTTCGACATGAACACCGGTGAGATCGGCAATCTGTCGCAGCCCGGCGGCTCGCTGTTTAACATCGAGCACTCCAACGGCGGGCTGATCACGTTCCCCGGCGGCGTGCCGATCGTAAGCGACGCGGGCGAGATCATCGGTGCCATCGGTGTGTCCGGCAGCACGGTCGAGGATGATCATGCCGTGGCCGAGGCTGGCGTGGCTGCCGTCGGCTAGCGAGCGGTGCCCACGCAGCGAGAATTGGTGCGTCCGGGACGCACCCTACCACACTGTGCCGACGGAATCGACAACGACTGCGACGGGCTCACGGACGTGCAGGATCCGGACTGCCAGCCGACCTGCGCCTATACCTGCGGCGACATCGAAGGGGATCAGGATGTGGACCTCGGTGACTATGCAGCCTTCGCCCGGTGCTTCGGTGAATCACCGATTTCAAATGTGGCTTGTGGCTGCTGCGATATGAACGGCGACTACGCGATCAGCGCGGCGGACTTCGCGATCTTCCACGCACTGATGGGTCAGGGATCGAGCCATACGCCGCCGAACTGCCCGTAGGCGAGGTATAAGACCGGCGCCCCGGGCTCGGTTGAGCCCGGGGCACGCGATCATGTATCGCTATTCGCTTTGAATCGTCTGGACGGCGCCTTCGCTGTCGAGCTTGACATAAGCAGCCGACTCGCCGTCTTCGCCGTCGTTGCCGGCGAGGCCCTGGCCGCCGGAGCCGCCGGCACCGAGCGTCACACGATTGGCACTTCTCGTCGAGGTGCTGTCGGCGTCCTCGAAGATGCCGATCGACGGGCCGCCACCGCCGCCGCCACCGGCACCACCGGAGCCGCCTGTCCCGCCGATACC
>JAJDDX010000400.1 GCA_029260055.1 Phycisphaerae bacterium | reverse complement strand
AAACGACCGGCGGATCACCAGGACTCGCTTCAAGGAACTCGTCAAGACGGGTGGCGGCGAGCATCGACTCCGCTTCGTCGCGAGTCCGCGCCTGCCGCTCGATTTCGCCGTGGACCCGGACCACGCCAAGACCCTGATCGTCAAGTTCTCCTAGCCAAGCCGTTAGCGTCAGTGTGATGGCAAGGCCAAACTCATAATCCACGGATCGAAGACCACGAGCCGCGTTGTACGGCGAGAGGCACCGATTTCCGTTGGCCCGGGTACGTCGTTCGAGTAGGATGACCGGCTCTGGTTCGGTAACTGGGAGATTTCGACTTGCGGCACTTTCGGGCTGTGCGGGATCGCCTGGGCCATCCATGTCCGCGGCACAGACTGGAGGCACCTGATGTCGGACGACTTACCCAAGATCGACCCAACCCGGAATGACTTGGTCTACAGGGCGGTCACAATCGTTTCCAGAGGCAACCCTGTTTTCACGGGACTTGTCTACTTTGCAGGGACTTACGGCGTCCTCTGCTTGGTGTTCTTGGTCGCAGGAAGGCTTCCCGGTGTTGGCAGCGTCGAACTGACGCACACGTTCGTGGTTGACTCGATCAACTTGGGCTTCTTGGGTCCGGTTGGTGCGGGTCTTCTGTGCCATCTCTACAACACTATCCAGGACACGCTGGAGAAGCTCCATGCCAGGAAGATCATTCCGGACGAAAGTCGCGATGCGTACCTGGAAAAGTTGCGCGTCGCGGAGCAACGGTACAACATCGTGTGGGTGCCCATTATCGCATTGGTCATAGCCCTTGCCATCAACATCGTGAACTACCCCTTGAAGGAAGGCACCTGGCTTGGGAAAGGCGGGGGCTGGCTCAGTATCTTCGGACGGCTCTTCGTCCTACTGGATTTCTTCATGCTGTCTGTCGTCCTTTACAAGTGCGCCGTGACGGCATGGGTGCTCAGACGGGTAATCAGCTGGGTGGACATCCGTGTCCAGCCTCTCCACCCGGATCGATGCGGTGGGCTCGGTTCGCTCGGCCGACTTGCGTTGGCCATCAACTACTTCGTAACACTAAGTCTGATCTTCTTCGCGATCCTGTTTCTTTTTGACCCGCTTGCGCGAACGGAGCCGGCCTATATCCTCATTTACGCGTTGGTCTACGCCTGTGCTCCTATTCTGTTGATCACGCCTCTTTCGAAGGCCAATCACAGAATGCGCGAGCGCAAAACGGAGGCCATGGATGAACTGAACAGGGCATTCAACCATTACTACGACCGACTTCGCTCGGAATCGCGGGGTGACGCGTTGGCGATGGAACCGGCTCAGAATATCGGTAGTATCGTCGGGCTGTACGAAACCGTGCGGAAGCTGCCAGTGTGGCCGTTTGACACACGGAGCATCTTGCGGTTTGTGGGGCCATTCGTGGTGCCGGCGGTGCTGTTCGTGGTCGAGAGCCTTGCTCGCGAAGACAGCATCATCAGAGCGCTTATGGCGTGGCTTGGGAAGGCGGCTACGAAGATTCCCTGATCGCAAGAGGCGGGATTATTAGGGGCACCTGCGAGATCGTTGGGCACGGATAGGGGCAAGCCGCCGAGGTGAAGCTTGGAAGCCGAACGCCTGGAGAACGCCGATTTCTGTGCCGCCCGAAAGACCGAGACCGTGCGTCCGGCTCTCCTGGTCGGTCCTTATTGCCTGGTGCTGCCTGCTTTCGTCCTTTCGCTTGGAGGCTGCGGGCTCCTCGGGTTGCTCCAAGAAGACTGTTCAGGCCCTCACGTGGAAGCGCCCGTCGAAACACTGCCTCCGATACGTCTCGCGCTCCGGTATCTGAATGAGACCCAGCTCGGCGTCGACGCTCTTACCCCGCGGCAAATCGACTATGCAGGTGACTGGCCGCAGTGCTTTGGGCTCGGCGGCGTCCAAGGGTTCATCCGTGATGCATCGCCCTTTGTGGCGACGTTCATCCATCATGCCCTGACACTGATAACCGAGGAAAACCAGGAAGTTCTAGGGTTGACCGACGCCGACATCGAAGACGCTCGAAAGATGCGCATCGCCGCTGTGGATTTGATGCTCCGGTTTCAAGCCGGCCCCGCGAGCCCGGATGAAGGCACGTTCGGCTTTTGGCCCCGCCACCGACCGCATTGGTTACCGGGTGACCTGCTCCTGGAAGGCATCAGCACCAGATACGGGGAGGGGCCGTAGCTCATGGGTAACCGAGCGCCCGTCAACGTCTCCTTCTTCCCGGAATCGTTTGGGATCGCATCCGATGCCGACGATACGGCCACCATCTACGCTGTCCTGCTGGACCATGCCCGACTCGACGGCGGGGAGCCCGTCAACACGCGGTTCGACCGGTTCTTTGTGGATTGGCGAGACCTTGGCCAAGTTCCCAGGCGCAATGACGCGTCTTGGCTTCCCCAATCGAGCGGGGCGTTCTTGACGTGGCTGGCTTACCGAGACGATTCTGCAGATCCGAGACCCAATGATGTCGATCTGATCGTGAACGTGAACGTCCTCTACGCGCTCGGCCGGTTCGATCGACTCGATACGCCCGGTGCAGCGGACGCCGTGCGGATCATCAACGCCGCCATCGAGGAGCAGGCCCATGTCCGCGCGCCACGCGACATCAGCCTCTACTATCCGGATAACCTCGCCCTTCATTACTGTGTAGTTCGGGCGTTTCGCGAGGGCGGTGTCTCGGCTCTCGGGCCGGCCGTCGACCTGCTGACACAGGACCTCGTGACCTCCGCTGAGTTCACGCCGGAGGGGCACTGCTTCTGGGATCGGGGTGATCCGCACTTGAACACCGCGTTCGCTGTCTTGGCATTGTCGAGCGCCGGATCCGATGGGCAAATGGTTGACGCCGCCGCGGCTTATCTTCTTGGTGAGCAGGATCCGGTGACCGGGGCGTGGGAGGAGGGAGCGTTCTTTCGAGGCCGCTTCGATGGTGGTGCGCAGGCGGTTTGGGTCTCGAAGGCTCTGACGACCGCGATGGCGATGCAATCGCTTTGCAGGCACCGGCTCCAAGAGGCGCGGGGAGCAGCGGCCCCATGATGCCCTTCTGACTTTGAGCTCTTGACCTCGCGGATCCGCGACGACCCGATGACAACAGCCGCTCTGCCGCCCGCTCCCGGATGCATCAAACGCGCCGTCGATCGGAAGGTCACGAGCCTCCACACAGGTCCACGGTCTTCAGTGTGGACGGCTTGCCCGTGTCGCGGGTCTAAATGGCATGGCGGCGCGGAGGGAGGAATCAAGTCCTCCGCGCAAAGGCCGAGCCGCCGGCCGAGGCCGACGGCTCGAAGGCCCTCATGATCAATTGTCGGGCAGGGCACTAACTCGAGCCGGCGGCTCGCTCTTTCTGGTAGGCTGCTACGATCTGTTGTTGCACGTTGCCCGGCACGTTCTCGTAGTGCGATATCTCCATCGAGAAGCTGCCCTGTCCGCCCGTGATGCTGGAGATGCGTGACGCGTAGTCCGACAGTTCCGCCAGCGGCACCGTCGCGTGGATGACCGCCATGTTGCCCGGCAGTACGTCCTGTCCTGTGGGGCGGCCACGCCGTGACGCCAGGTCGCCCTGGATGTCGCCCACGTTGTCCGACGGGACGGTGACCTCGATGTTGACGATCGGCTCGAGCAGCACCGGCTTGGCCTTCATGAACGCTTCCTTGAAAGCGCCGCGGCCGGCTTTTTGGAAGGCCGTGTCCTTACTGTCGACCGGGTGGGTCTTGCCGTCGACCAGTTCGACCTTGAAGTCGACTACGGGGCACCCGGCGAGGAAGCCCTGGTCCATGGCCGAGCGAACGCCCTTGTCGACGCTCGGCCTGTAGGCCTGGTCGATCGCGCCGCCGAAGATCTTGTCGACGAACTCATAGCCTTCGCCGCGTTCGGCCGGCAGCAGGTTGATACTGACGCGGCCGAACTCGCCCGATCCGCCGGACTGCTTCTTGTGTGTGTATTCCACGTTGTTGACCGCCATCGTGATTGTCTCGCGATAGGGAATACGCGGTGCCTTGGTCTCGACCTCGAGCTTGTACTGCTTAGACATGCGTGCGATGTAGGTGCGAATCTGCATTTCACCCATGCCGCGGGCGACCAGTTCGCCGCCGGCCCGATGGTCCCCCTTAAAGCAGGCGTCCTCTTCCGCGAACCGCCGCAAGGCCATGCCGATCTTGTCCTCGTCGCCGTGCGCCTTGGAGACCAGGGCCAACTCGAACATCGGGTCCGGCAACGTCGGCATGGTGATCGTGCCACCCTTGTCGGCGTAGATCACCTCGCCGATGGCGAAGTCCAGCTTCGCCAGCGCGACTACGTCGCCGGCAACGGCGGCTTCCAGGTCGCTGTGGCCGGCGCCCTGCGTCCGCAGAACGTGACCGGGCCGCGTGCCCTTGGGCTGCGCCACACTCTTGATGTTCATGTCTGACGTGAGTGTGCCCGAATGGACGCGTACCGACAGGTACTTCATGTTGCTCTTGGCATCGGTGGCGATCTTGAACACCTGTCCGATGAAGGGTCCGCTCTGGTTTGGTTCGATTTCGGTCTCGTCTTCGCCGTCGATAAGCGTTCGCTTCAGGCCGATCGCCGGGCTCGGACACCATGAGGGCAGTGTGTCGAGGAAATCGGTGACGCCGACATCGCCGGTCGAATTGACGAAGAGGATCGGCACGACCGCGCCTTTCGCCACCGCCAGCGGCGCCGCGAGCTTCGCCTCGTCGTCCGACAACTCGCCGCCGAGGTACCGTTCCATCAACTCGTCGTCGGCCCCGACGACCGCCTCGACCAGTGCCGTGTGTGCTTCAGCCACGTCGGAGAAGTCCGCATCGCCCGAGTCGTTCGCCATGCAGTCGATCACGCCCTTGCCGCCGCCGGTCGGAAGGTTGAGCGGCACGCACTCGGTGCCGAACTGCTCCTGAATCTCGCCGATAAGCGTGGGAAGATCGATGTTCGGGGCATCGATGTGCGTGACGACGATCCAGGCGCCCAGGCCGGCGTCTCGCGCACGCTTCATCATCTTTCGTGTGTTGACCTGGATGCCCGACGTAGCGGAGATCGTCAACACGGCGCATTCGGACGCAGCCAGCGCCGCGATCGCGTGCCCGCAGAAGGCCTGCGTGCCCGGCGTGTCGATCATGTTCACGTGCAAACCGCTGTGCGTGAAGTGGGCGACGGCCGACTCGATGGACGAGCCTTTGTCCCTCTCCTCCTCGGACGCGTCCAGAATCGATGACTTGTCCGTGACGCTACCAAGACGGTTGGTCGCCCCGGCCTTGAAGAGCAGCGCCTCGGCAAGCGTTGTCTTTCCGCCGCCGCTGTGGCCAATGAGCGTGAAGTTCCGGTACTGATCAGGTTGCAAGACAGCCATCGATTACTCCTGTCGTCGTGATCCGAATCCGCCTGACCCGGCCGTTTGCCTTCCACGGTTTCGCCGGGCGCGGAAGTCCGCAGTGTAGCGAAATCCGCCGCGTCCCGCCAACGGTCGATTTCAGTCCGGACGGCATCGGTTCGGCCGCCATGATCGACGGAGCGGGGTGTCCCGCTACACTGAGGGCAGGTGGGGCGACCCGGGTCGCCGGATCCGCCGGCCGGGGCCTCGGGCCGCGTGAGCCCCACAGGAGCCGCTCCGATGGAAATTGAGCCACAGACCCCGCGTCCGACCCTCGCCAAACGGGTCCGGCGGCTGGCCCTCATCGTGCCCGCGACCTACCTGGTCGTCTGCCTCGCCGTGGCCATCTTCCAGAAGCACCTGATTTACTTCCCCCAGCCCGGCTGCGACGCCACGCCGGCCGACGTGGGGCTCGCCTACGAGGATGTCTCGCTGACCACGTCCGACGGCGTGTCGCTCGCCGCCTGGTACGTCCCGGCCGGGCCGGCGGACGCGAAGGGCCCGGCGGCGGCCAGCGTCATCTTCTGCCACGGCAACGCGGGCAACATCTCCAATCGGCTCCACACGATTCAGGTCCTGCACAACCTCGGCATGAGCGTGCTGATCTTCGACTACCGCGGCTACGGTCTCAGCAAGGGAAGCCCGAGCGAGTCCGGTACCTACGCCGACGCCGAGGCCGCCTGGGCCTACCTGACCGGCGAGCGAGCCGTGCCGCCGAAGCGGATCATCCTGATGGGCAGATCGCTCGGCGGCGCCGTGGCGATCGAGCTGGCAAGCCGCCACACCCCCGGGGCGCTGGTCGTCGAGTCGACGTTCACGCGACTGGCCGACGTGGCCGGCGTCCATTACCCGCTGCTGCCGTCGTCGCTGCTGACGGTGCATCGGTACGATTCGATCGACAAAGTACCGACGATCGACTGCCCGAAGCTCTTCCTGCACGGACGAGACGATCAGCTCATCCCGCCTCGTTTGGGGCGATCTCTATACGAGGCCGCGGCTGAACCCAAGCGGTTCATCGAGACACCCGGCGGCCACAACGCCGCAGGCTTCACATGGAGCCAAGAATACACGAACAAGCTGGCGGACTTCGTGCGTGAGGCATGCGAGGCCTCCGGTCGTTGACGCCTAGCCCACGACCGGACTTGCCTTTCCCGGACATCTGCGCGTCTGTAGACTACCTCCGGTGCGCCGGTGAAAGACCGTCGATTGCCATCCTGTCAGTTACGAGAAGGACTCGATATGCCAACAAGACCGCGACCGGTAGTTTGTCATTTGCTCTTACTTGTCGGACTGCTCTTCGTTCCGGGTTGCTTCTTTGTCGTCGGCGATACCATTTGCGGAAGTGAACTCGACCTTCCGTGCGGGCGGGGGTCCTACTGCCAATACGACGAAGGCTCCTGCGGCGATGGTGGCGCTGTCGGTGTCTGCGCGGCGTTTCCCGAAGCATGTACCGACATCTACCAGCCGGTGTGCGGATGCGATGGCGAGACCTATAGCAGCAGTTGCGTAGCCGCGGAAGCGGGCGTCAATGTGGCGAGTGCCGGTGAGTGTGTCGTCGACGGCGGCTAGGCTCGGTCGTCAGTGGTCGCTGCCACGTGCCTGACGGTCTACTGTCGCCGACGACGAGCCAAGGCAAGTCCACCGAGAGCCAAGAGGCAGAGACTTGCGGGTTCCGGAACGACTGTTCCAAAGAACAGGTCATCGGAATATCCGACGCCTCTTCCGTGGTTCGGTCCGATCGTGTCCATCTGGATGCGCGACACCCAATCGGTTGCCGGGTCTTCTCCGTCAGCGATGTATCCGACGAATTCGGTGTTGACCGTGTTGACGTGCTCATCGAGCAGGACATCCGTCGCGTTGAAGAACTGGGTTAGTGTGGCCGGGTTCCAAATCCTCTCCAGACCCGCCCATCGTTGGGGTTCGCCAAAGACGATCTCGTAGCCGACGCGGCCGTCATCGGAACAGCCACCGCAAGGAGACCCGACAATGGTGTTTCCGTGGGTGCCGTAGAAGGACCCAGAAACCTCGACGTGGTACGGGCCGAACGGCTGGCCGCTGGTGCTGATGTTGGACGCAAACGTGACGCCCTGCCCGCTGAGTTGGGTCGTTAGGTTGGTCCCCGTCGCCAGGCTTTCGAAATCTATGAACGTGCCTCCGAAATCAACCTGGAGGTCTTCGAACTGGGTACGCGTCTCTGGTCCGAACACAAGACCGGCTTTCGCCGAGGCGGAGAGTCCCAGGAACATCGCGATACCGACTGCCGCCATCGTGGCACAATTCGATTTCTCGTGAAACATGATTCACTCCTTTCGGTGCGCCAGCCGTCGCGCCAGCGCAACCTGCCTGACTCTAGAGATGGTTTGCGCACTATACCATATATTCGGACGTAAGTGTCAAGGCCAAAAGGCACCAGAACCGGCCGTTCATTTATCGGACCTCAATCCGGCATCCTGCCCGGCCGACCGCCTCGATCCATGTCTTCCCAATGAGCGCCAACAGGACCCCGACGCCAGGACTTCACACCGTTCCGGATGCCACGCCGTAGCACAGCCCGCTGCCGCGCTGTGCTGTTTGAACATCAAGAGTTGCGGGGCGGCCGGCGCAAATGGGCGAAGTGCCGGTGGGTGCGTCGCCGACGGTGGCTAGTGAACCGGCATTTCCTAAGCGAGCCAGAACTTCCTAAGAAAGGTAGCGCGGCCTGGAAAGCGATTTCTTACGTCAAATGCTCTTCGCAGCGCCACCCACTAGGGCAGCGATTGGTCGAGCCAAGGGTCATACGAACCGGCTCCGTTGAGCAGATCGATCACCATGAGAATGTCAGACGGGTCGGCAACGCCGCTACGATCCGCATCTGTAGCGTAGTCCGGGAGTGGCGTGACGCCGTTGAGCGAATCGATAACCGCAAGAATGTCGCCGGGATTGCTGATCTTGTCGTTGTTGACGTCGGCTGGAAGGTAGCCGACGCGCGTGACCGCGCCTGTCGGCCAGTGGGTGATCGTCGTCCAGGCCCCGCTCGGAATGAAGCTATCAAAATGGACCGTGGTCGTGCTGCCGTCGATCATCGCGTCGGTCACGACTGGCGCGACGCCCGGTGGACTGACCACCACCGCAAAGTCCTCGGCGCTTAACGCGCCCGTGGGTTCGTCGAATGTCAACGCGATCGAATCCCAACCTGCAGCGGCGCTGCCGTCGGGCGCCGACGTTTGACGGGCGTCGATCGCCCCGCATGGCGGGTCGCTGAGGGCCGGCGCTGCGCCGAACACGTAGGCGGAGCCCGAGTTGTATCCTCCGTCGTCGTCGAGGAATGCACCGATCGCCGCGACGCCTTCACTTATGGACACTGCGTTCCCAAAATAGTCCGTTTGCGCCGCGTCCGAAGCGGTCAACTTCAGCTCTTCAATCCATGTACTCCCGTCGAAGCGATATAGGTATGCGGAGCCCGAATTGGCGGCCGCGTCGTCGTCATTGCGTGCGCCCACCACGGCCAGGTCTTCGCTGACGGACACTGACCAGCCAAACCGATCGTTACTACCTCCGTCGGACGCGGCCAACCTCTGCTCTTCGACCCATTGCATGTTTGTTTCGTCGAACCTGAACACGTAGGCCGATCCTGTGAGGGCATTCCCGAACGCCCCAATCAGTGCCACGTCGCCACTCATAGAAACTGAATTGCCAAACGCGGCGCCCGCCGCCGCGTCGGAGGCGGTCAGTTTTTGTTCTTCGGTCCATGTGTTCCCATCAAAGCGGTACACATACGCAGAGCCCGAGTTGGCGCCCGCGTCGTCGTTTTGGTACGCCCCCACCAAGGCCACATTGCCACTTATGGACACTGAATAGCCGAAATTGTCGCCCGCTGCCGCGTCGGAGGCGGTGAGTTTCTCTTCTTCAACCCACTCGCTTCCATCGAAACGGTAGGCGTAAACAGAACCCGAGCTGCTTCCCGCGTCGTCATCATGCAACGACGCAATCAATGCGACGTGCCCATCAATGGCCACGGAGAAACCGAAATCGTCCAACGAGGCTGCGTCTGAGGCGGTCAGCTTTTGTTCCTCGGCCCACGTACGCCCGTCGAAGCGGAACACGTATGCTGAGCCCGAGTTGGCACCGACGTCATCGTTTTCCCACGCGCCGACCACTGCCACATCACCGCTGATGGACACGCCACTGCCGAAACCGTCGTGCGGCGCCCCGTCGGAGGCGGTCAACGTTTGCTCTTCAGTCCACGAGGTTCCGTTGAGCCGGTATATGTAGGCCGATCCTCTTCCCGGATTGTCGTTTTCCCACGATCCAACCAAGACCGCGTTTCCACTGATAGATATTGAGTTGCCGAAATTGTCTTGCTCGTCCGCGTCGGGGGCGGTCAGCTTGGCTCCTTCGTTGATGCCGCACTGCCCCTCGGCGCGTTGGGTTGAGGTCGACAAGACCAGAGCAAACGAAACGAGCAACTCGAATAGATGTGGCCGTTTCATAATCAGCTCCAGTGGGGATTCTGCTTCGTCCCGTTCTGCAACCCCTTGTCTCGCAGTGCAACAAGACGCCCAATTCGCGTCAATCGAAGCGCCGTTCAAGCTGTGCGGCGCCGATACGCTGCACGTCCTGGCATGCCTTGGCTCCCATGGGTCCGACAATTCCCATTTGCCGCCTCCAAGGTCGTCATTCTAGCGGATCTTCGCTCCCGATCCAAGTTCGCGCGAAGATGCTGGCCGGAATGCCTGCGTTCGATGGCTTGTACGGTCTCCCCGCAGTTAACAAACCGGGCTGGCGAGAGCGCCACACAATCGCGGCACGAGAGTTGCTGCCAGGGAAGCGTTGGGTCCCCGCTAGGTCGTCACTTCCCGCGTGCGGGCTGTCCGTGGCGCACGGTGGTCACATCGGGTAGCGGTGGTAGGTTGAGCGTGGCACGCAACTCGTTCTGCCGCGCGAGTTCCTCCGGCATGGTCCGAAGCGGTACGGGTCTGATGTTGCCGTCCGCGAGTCCCACCCACAACATCGCGGAACCCGGCGGCTGCACGTTCGAATCTGGATCGAATGTACACACGACAACCCACAGTTCGGGTGGTGCGACGCCCAAGTCCGCGACTCCGTGATAGGTGAAAACGAAATCGCCGAACCGATGCGCTATGACGTCCTCTGGCAGCGCAGCCGCGGCCGCTTGTGCGAAAGTCGTTCGCTGCGCGTCCGGCAGGGATTCGAAGTCTTCGAGGTTGGTGCCGCCGACCGGAATGCCGTCCAGCCAGGAGTAGGAGTCCGAGGAGACGAGATCGACCTCCATGAGATCAACATCCGTGACCAGCACGATCGCGTGTGGCGGTCCGGTGCCGCCGTGGTCGTCGGCGTAGGCGGTAAGGGCCTTGACGACGGTGCGCGTTTCTTCGAGGCCGCCGTCGCCGACGGTGAACGGAGCGACGCCCGCGACCGTAAAGGCGATCAATAGCCCGTAAGCGACGACCAGGCCAAAGAGAATAGTAAACGGCAGTGTCAGCACGGCGGCCGCTGCCCGCCAACCCGACACGCGCTGCGCCTCTTTGACCATGATCACTGCACTGATGACCGGCCATATCCAACCGAAGTATATGCCGATGCACGGAATCCCGATGAGCACCCCCGCGCCGCTGCTGTAGCATATCGCCTGGGCCGTACCGCCGAGCTTCCCCGGTACGTGTCCGGTGGCGCGGAGGATGCCATGGGCGACGGCCGCCCAAATCGTGATGAAGATGCCGCTGGCTAACGCGCCCGCGATCACGGTGATGAGGAGCCCGATCAGTGTCATGCCGATCGCGGCCGCTATGCCGCCGCCGAGGTTCACGAGGAACACTATGGGCAAACAGGCCGTCAACAGCGTGAGCGTCGTCGTCAACAGGCCGAACCCCCAGCCGGATTCACAGTCGGTCTCGCCGGGAAGCCCGCGGATCAGCCGCCCCGGGGCGACCATCGCCATGCCGACGGTGGAAAGCCAGGCACGCGGCATGCCGCGCTTCTCCCGTTCGAGCCAGGGTGCTACCTCGACGCCTGTCTGCTCCTCCTCAACTCCTTCGGTGGGAAACAGCACCATCTCGTCCATGGCGATTCGATTGCCGCATCCGCTGCAATCGAATTCGGACGGCTCGAGATGACCCGAGGCACTCCCGCCGTAGTAGTCCTGCTCGCAGTGCGGACACAGAAACCGTACCGAATAGGGCGTGAAGTCGAACTCGCTCGGCGCAAAGGACGTCCCGCACTCGGGGCACAAGCGCGACGACAAGTTCCACAGGCGGTAGTTACACGACTTGCAGCGCATCCGAATCCTCTTAGGGGCCGCACGGCGACCGGTGAGACGCTACATCGGACGTGCCGCCGGTGGCGGCGCGGTGGCATCCTGCGGCCACGAGGCGACTTCTTCCTTGACCTTGCCCCGCGAGAGCCAGATGAGCAGGAAGATCGGATAGGCCCAGCCCCAGAGCAGCCCAAGCGCGTAACCCACGATGAACATCGCGCTCATGAACCCCGTGCCCATCGCCGCCACATTGGGGTCGTTCTTTGTCATCTCCTCGATCATCTCTTTCTGCATGACCGCGCCGAGGGCGGTCTGGACGACGACGAAGAGCATCTTGAGCACGGCCCACCATCGGCTGGCGCTCACCGACCAGGGTCGACGGCGGACCATGCCGATACCGGCGATAAGCAGCAGGGTTGCCACCACCATGCCGGCCGCTCCGAGCCCGGAGATCAGACCGACGTGCTCCGTCATGGCACCGAGGCCCTGAGTTTGCCCCGGCGGCATTAATTCCAGGAAGGCGCCCATGAACATGGGGCTGACGATCCCCCAGCAGCCGCTGAGCGCTCCGAGGCCGCCGAGCACGATCGAGATCACACCGACAGTGGTTGGCCAGTTCCGAGGGCGTTCGATCGGCTGGATCGGAAGCGGAGCCGTCGGAGGGGTAAACGAAGGGGGAGTGGGATAGTCGGCCATGGCTTTGAGCTCCACTCATGTTGACAACTGCTGATCTGCGCCACCAAGGACGGGCGGCAAGCTACCATCATGCATCCCGCTTGGCAAAACGTGCATCTTCCACGTGCCGCCCGACCCGACGGCGGACTGCTGGAATTCAGGGTGTCCACAATGGGATTGAGTAGTCCGCGCATGGAAAGGGCGGCCCGCCGCACCGCGAATGCCGCCCCCCGTGGGGTCGCGACAGTTCGCCGATGCGGCCGACCGCCCGTGAGCGATCAGGTCAGTCTATCTCCCCGCTACGGGCAGGGGATCGCGCAACCGGACGCCGTAAACGGCTGGCCCTGGAACGCCTGCACCGCACGGTTGATGTCCTCGAAGTTGATGTCTCCATTCGGGATACAAGGATCGAGGTCAACCGCCTCTATCGGCGCCTGTGAGAAGTCGCCCTGGAAGCCTTGGACCACGATGTTGATGTCCGTGAAATTGACGATCCCGTTGTTGTTCACGTCACCCCACATCCAGGTCGTGCCACTGCCCGCACTGCTGAGCAGCCCGTCCGACAACCGTGACTGGAGTTCATAGGTCTTGCCCGGCAGGATCTCGTCGCCGTGGGCGTGGACGGTACTCCAGTCAGCCGGCAACTGATAGACCGGCGCGGCGCCGAGCGTGCCGTCGAGTTGCACGTACGTCGAGACGCAGGCGATGTCCGCATCGCCCGCCGCACCCGTCAGTTGCAGCGCGACCGGAACGAGGATGTCCGGAGGCTGCGGCGTGACAGCCAGGAACCGAGGACCTTCACCGGCGACCATCGGTGCCGTCA
This sequence comes from Phycisphaerae bacterium, assembly GCA_029260055.1. Taxonomy (GTDB): domain Bacteria; phylum Planctomycetota; class Phycisphaerae; order UBA1845; family UBA1845; genus JADFOB01. The sequence goes on along the minus strand of JAJDDX010000400.1, from coordinate 32,321 downwards.
GATCGCACACGTCCGGGATGCCGTTGGCATCTCCGTCCACCGCGCCGTCCGCAATGTCGCATCCGTCGAGGATGCCATTGCCGTTGCAGTCGTCGCAGGCCGGGCCGCCCGCACACTCGGCGATATCGCACGTGTCGGGGATGAAGTTGCGGTTGCAGTCCTCTTCGGTGCCGTCGGCGATGTCGCAGTTGTCCGGTACGCCGTTGAGGTTGCAGTCGACACAGAACGGCGGGAAGGGGCAATTCGCGATGTCGCATTCGTCCGGCTGGTTGTTCCCGTTGCAGTCCTCGGACGTGCCGGCTGCCAAATCGCACTCATCCGGCACACCGTTGGTGTTGCAGTCCGATCCGCCCGCCACGTCGCACTCGTCGGGCACGCCGTTGCTGTTGCAGTCGTCAGAGCTGCCCGACGACACATCGCACCCGTCCGGCACGCTGTTGTTGTTGCAATCCGGCTCGGTGCCGTCGGCCGTGTCGCACTCGTCCGGGATGCCGTTGCTGTTGCAGTCTCCCGAGTTGCCCGACGACACATCGCACGCATCCGGCACGCTGTTGTTGTTGCAGTCCGGCTCGGTGCCGTCAGCCGTGTCGCACTCGTCGGGAATGCCGTTCCCGTTGCAGTCCGCCGACACACCGCCCAGATCGCACTCGTCCGGGAACTCGTTGTTGTTGCAGTCCGCACAGGCCGCGTCGCCCGGAGGACAATTGGCGATGTCCTCGTCGTCCGGCGTGCCGTTGTTGTTGCAGTCCGTCGGACCGCAACCGTTGGCGTTGGACAGATCGGACTCGAGGAAGTCCGGGCTCAGGCCGCTACCTTCCGAGAGACCGGCGATGCTGTCATCCGATGCGATCGAAAGATAGCTGATGGCGAGTCGCCCGTCGAAGAACATCTCGATCTGGAACGTGCAAGGACCGGTCGTGCCGTACTCATGCACGCCGTCCCAGGTCACAGCCACGCGATCGGCCAGTTGACGCCAGCTTACCGTACCGCCGGAACTGGGGTTCAGGTCGTCGTACACGCCTGAGATACGCGGCATGGTGAAATGGTCGGTCAGCGATTCGGAGTAGTCCGAGTCGCCGCCGCCGAACGTGACATACCCGTTGCTGCCGGCGTAGGCCGACCCCCACGTGGTCCCATACAGCGAGACCGTCTGGCCGCCGGTGAAGTTCATCACCGCACTCGTGTCATCAGACATCGACAGGGTCGTGCCGCCGGTCGGGTCCGTCGGCAGTGCCGTGATCGCCTCGGCGCAAGCGCTGTAATAGTCCACCGTGCCGTTCGGCGTGAACGTGATCATCGTGTTGTCGAGATCGTGGTCGCCTTCGAACTGCTCGGTGAAGAAGTCCGGGATGTCCGGCGTCGAAAAGGTGTAGCATGCGCCGCCGTTGTCATCCGCAGCCGGGTTGCCGGCCTGGTCCGCTACCTCGATCCGATAGAAGTACGTCGAGGCGTCCTGCAAGCCGCCGATGATGATCGAATGGTTGGTGTTGGACCCGTTCGCCGAAGCCTCGTTCGTCGTCCCGGCGCAGCTCGTGCCGTAGAAGACCGTGCCCGACGCATCTTCGTCGGTGTCGAAGGTGACCGTGGCGGCACGGGGCTCGATGTCGATCGTCTGCACGTTCGAGATGATCGGCCCGACGCAGTCGACGACGCCGGACGCCTCGACCGTGACATTCAGGTTCCCGAAGCCGTCATCCTCGTCGATGTATGTGGCCGTGACCGTGTCGCCATGGCCGATCAAGAGCACGCCGGCTGCGTCCGTTTCACTGAGCGTGATCGTCCCCATGAACGCAGCGGACTCTGCCGCCGTCTCGGTCAACGTCACCATCTCACCGGTGGGCTCGCTGCCCGACACGATCGGAACGACGATCTGCTCGATCGTGGCGTCACTCGTGTTCAGGTCGCAGTCGACGACCTGAATTGTCGCCGTGCTCTCGCAGGCGAACTTGTTACCCAGCGAGATCACGCCGGCAGTGGAGCAGTTCACCACGTAAGGAGAACCGGCCAGAGAGAACGGCTGCGGTCCTTGCGGTACGTTGAAACCGTGTACTTCGACGCGGTAGGCGCCCGGTGCCGGTGATGACACGGCGACCTGTTCGATGTTGTTCACGTGGTCGGCCTGATTCGCCACAGCGGCGGCACTCGGGTTGTTCGGATCCAACGTCCACGGGAAGTGCTGCGCGCCGGACGGACCATAGACGACAAGGTCGAGGTCGTTGACCAGGCTCGGATAGACGTTCGGCGTCCCCGGTGCGTCGTCCCACGCGAGGGTTACCTTCATCTCCGGGTCGCCCGGAGCGACGATGATCAAAGCCGAGAACATGCCGCCCTGTGACACCTCCGCTTCGAGGAAGTTCTCTGCACGCACGAGGTCGATGGCCGGCTGAATACGCACGGAGCCGTAGCCCGTCTTGTAATCCGGACCGGGGTTCTGCAGGTCGACGGCCGTCTGTGCGAACACTACCTTGAGCGTCGAGTTCCGCGGGTCGGGGGCGCCGGGGTAGAGCGCCGCCCAGTCCTGAAGCAACAGCGCCGAAAGGCCGGCCACCGTGGGGCAGGACATCGACGTGCCGCACTTGGTGTTGTATCCGCCGTTGCTCGAGGTGGAGGTGACGCCGCCGTCGCCGCCGCTCTGGCACCCGGGGCCGGAGAAGTCGGGTTTCAGGCGTCCGTCATCTGTCGGTCCCCAACTCGTGAAGTAGGTCACCGAGTCGTCGTTAGAGTTCATCGCGCCGATGCAGAGATGGTTCTTCGCGCCGGAGGGCGGGGCGATGCTGTAGTACTCGCCGTGCCCCTCGGTCTGGCAGCGCGAGCCCTGACGCTCGTTACCCGCCGCCCACACGACCCGATGCGGTGCCCCGAGGCTGCCGCGCACAATCGAGTCGATCAGCGATGCCGTGACGCCGTACTCGCCCTGCCAGTCGCAGTTGTAACCGTTGGACTCGACGTTACTGCCGATGGAGTTGCTGGAGATCTGGACGCCATGGTTGTTCACACCGTCGGTGTAGTCCTGCTCCAGATCGCCGGGGTCGCTGTAGAGGAATCCCGGTTGCAGCCCACCTTCCACCTCGAAACCGTACGCCTCGATCGTGACGCCAGGCGCCATGCCGCGCTGGGCTGTGCCGCCCCCGGGGGAATTGGCACCGTTACCGCCGATCGTCCCGGCCGTATGTGTCGCGTGATCGCCCGTGCCCGACGTGTCACGCACGGTCAGCCTACCGCCGAAGCCCACGTGTGACGCAAGGCCGCATCCGGCGTCGTAGACCATCACGCTTACGCCCGTGCCGTCGAGGTCGTAGGGCGGTGCGTTGACGATGTCCGTGCCCGTGATGGCGCGGTTACTGTCGTTGAGTGTCCCGAACTTGGGCAGGGGGGGCTCGATCCATTGAACGGCATCCTCGTCCGCCAGGGCGGGGATGACGTCGAACGGAAGCTCGATGACCAGTCCGTTGATCGTTTCGAGTTCGGAGCGGATCTTCGCATCGTATTGCCTGACCGTGTCGATGCCCTTCTGGAGCGTTATGTCCGGATGGAAGATCACGTACGCACCCACCACGACGGGCTCGGCAGGATCGGTTGCCTTCGAATCGGGAGGCGACACGATGGTGTGGGGCTCCGGTTCAACTTTGTAGTAGTCTCGGTGCATGCGCCACGCGCGCTCGATCGGCAGCGCGTCGACCATCGGAGCCGCCGCAATGGCGGCGGTCACATTGAGGCCGCTCGGTGCGACCGAAGCGAAGAAGGCGTTACTGCCGACGTAGCCGTGCAGACGCAAGCCGGCCGCCGCAAGCGCGGCGCGCTGTTCCGACGTCACGGGCTCCGAAAACCGGACCACCATGTGCCGCGCGTCGCCGCGCGCAGCCAATGCCGTCAAACTGGCATCGAGCTGTGCCGGCGTCTGTGATGCCGTCACCACCGCTCCGGTGTTCCATTGGATCGGCTCGTCCGCTCGAGCCACGCTCGAACAGATCGCGAGTGCTACAAGTGCGGCAACCAGCCGGTAAGTTGCAGGACCACATTTCTTGGGGGACATAAGCAAACCTTCCTCGACATTTAGAAAAGACCACGACGACCCGCCCTGGTCACCACGGTGTGTACACATCGGGTTACACCGCACATCGCGCTCGGCCGGCCTGAACCGCGAGCGGTTCACCGAACAAATGCGCAGCACTCTCGCCTTCTTACGGCGGGGATGAAGCTGAGTTTTTTTACGCAGGTCGGCGGTTGCTTACACAGACCGTTGCCCCGCTGCCTTCCCCTTGCTCGCACCGTGGCGGCCCTTTCAGTGTAACGCCACGGCCTTTTTACTTCAATGATCCGTTGTTTCGCGCTCACGCCGGTGTGCGCGCGTGTCAAACGGCGAACACTTTCGAGCTTAGGCTTTACGGATCGTGCGTTTTCACGGCCGGCGCACGGTCCGGCACGACTCCGAACGGCCCGATAAAAGCGGGGCTGGCCGCCATCCGCTGTGGCTGCGTGGGAGGCGGTCCGTTCGACTCCTGACGCGTTCCACCCAGGTTATAGACCGCGCTAGTTGCCGATTGGCCGCGCGAGACCGAGCGCTCGGCGGTGCGCCGCCGACCCCGACCAGCGCCTTTCGTGCCGATCCTCGCTATCTCTCGCCATAGTCACGTGCAGACAATTCCGCACTTTGTTCGCGATCGTGCTGCACGGTAGAATGGCGACGTTGATACCTCCTGTCCGCGCTCCGTGCTCCGGACGTAGGAGGGGTGCCAAGTCTCGATCGTAGTGTGTTCGGCCCGTTCCGGTGGAATCGGCGTGCCCTTCTTGCCGATCCTCGGGCGGCCACAGGTGAAGGAAGCACTCCCATGTCTATGGAACCGTTGCCGCCGTCGGCGTCGCGAGTTCGCGTGCTCGCGATCATCGTGTGTTCGGCTCTGCTCACGAGCGCCGCGTTCGCGCTGCCACCCGCGCCGCCCAATGACGACCCGGCCAATGCCGAGACGATCGGGCCGGACGTGCCGATCGTCGTCTTCGGCACAACGGTGCTCGCCGATGACAGCATCTCGGCCACCACGCTGCCGCCGCCCGCGGACGATGTGGACGGCCCTGACGTGTTCTACAGTTTCACGCCCAACGTGTCGGACGTGTATCGCGTGCACCTCATGCCGTGGCAGCGCGCGCCGCTGAGGTCATCCGACCGGCAGTTCACGATCTACATCCAGGACGGTGACAGCATCTTTCTGGCGGGTGCCCGGGCAGGCGGCACCGGAAGGAATGTCTACTTCGACGTATCACTCGCGGCCGGCCTGACCTATCGCATCGGCGTCGACTACAACGCGGCCACCCACGACAACTTCCCGTTTACGCTTCTGGTCGATCTACTCTCGGCCGTCGCGCCGGACAAGTGTGTCACGGCCGAGTCTCTTTCGACGGACCTCCCGACGGTTGCGCTCAATGACATCGACGGCGCGCTGCCTGACTACTTCTTCGTGCAGGGCACCGGCCAGTGCGCCGTGTCCGGCGCGACCCCGACGACCGCGCCGGGTAACGATCACGTCTTCGTGTTCGAGCCGACGGTCACCGGCGAGTATGCCTTCGAACTCGGCACCGCCGGATTCGATGGCGTGCTGTACGTCAACACCTCGTGTCCGCCGGTCTTCCCGGGCGGGTGCCTCGGGGCGTCGAATCACAGCACCTCCGGAAGCAGCGGCGGGAAACACGAACTCATCGTCGTGACGCTGGAAGCGGGGACGCCATACTACATCTACGTCGACAACGGCAGCACGACACTGACGACCGGCGCCTACGCCCTGATTGTCGACACCGCGTTCGGCTACGAGATCAGTGAGGTCGAACCCAACGACGACGCGATCGACGCGACGCCTTTGACCACGCCGCTCAACGGCGGGCAACTCGTCGGACCTCTCGATGAGGACTGGTGGGCCGTGACCGGACTGACAGGCGACAAGGTCTACGCATGGGCCAACAACGGCGGGTCGTCCAATAGCACGCTGGATACCGACCTGGAATTCTACGCGCCTAACGGTTCGACCTTGCTCGAATTCGACGACGAGGACGGCGACGGTGCCGATGCGCCAATCGAAGACCTGCGCTACGTCTACAGCACGACCTCGCCCGTCATCGCGGGGGCACGGATGACCGCCGATGGTGACCACTACTTCGTCGTGACCGATCAGAGCGCCATCGGAACGGTCCATCGCTATCGGATGCACACGGGCGTGGAGCCCGCCACGCGCGCTCCACTGCCCGAGTGCGAGCCGAACGATACGCTCGCCTCGGCGGACTTCACCGGCAAGCACTACTATGCGGGCGTGATCGATCAGGTCGGCGACGTCGACTACTACGCCTTCAAGACAGCCGTCGGTGATCGCGTCTTCATTGCGGCCGACGGTGACCCGGAACGCGACTCGACTGGCATGGAGTCACCCACCACCGATCCCAAGGCATTCCACGCGAAGCTCGTGGTATACGACCCGGCCGGTGACATCCTGATCGGCGACGTGAGTGATTCGAACTCGGTCCAATCCGGGCCGGACTACCCCGCCCAGGGTGCCTTCTTCGTGGCGCGCACCGAAGGCACGCACTATGTCAGCGTGGCCGCCCAGAGCGCCGTGTCGCAGGTCGGGCCGGAAGAGACCTACGAAGTGGCGGTCTTTGTCAACGAGGACGCGCCGGCGATGACCGACGAGTCCGACCCCGTCATGACCCAGACGCCGGACTATCCGGGCAACCTCATCGACGTTCTGGCCGAGGACGACCAGCCCGGCGACAGCGGCATCTGCAGCGCTCAGCTCGTGGACGCCACCAACCTGCAGCTCACCGGCCTCGTGTTTACACCCGGTGACCCGACGGCCGACTTCGCCGTGGAATTGATCAACCCGGCCGACAGCGGCTTCGGCAAGCTGCTCGTGGCGGACTGCGCCGGCAACACCGTGTGCCAGGTCGTCAACATCGACGTACACCCGCCGGTGTGCGACGGCGTCAACTTCTCGAATCGCAGTCCCTACAGCATGCACGGGCCGATCCACGTGCCCGACAACGAGCCGACCGGTCCGGGCATCGACGGCACCATCGAGATCAACGAACCCGGACTGGTTTACGATGTCAACGTCACCATCTCCATCGAGACGGTGCGGCCGCCCGACATGGACGTATTCCTGATCAGTCCGACCGGCACCTCCGTCGAACTGATCACCGATCGCGGCAGCAGCCTGGCCTTCGATATTACCGATGCGACGTTCGACGACGACGCGGAGGAGATCATGTCGATCATGAGCGGCGATGCGCCCTACACGGGCACATGGCTCCCCGAGGATCCGCAAGGTCTTGCCAAGCTGATCGGAGAGGACGCGCAGGGCACTTGGCGGCTCAACGTGCGTGACGACAGCAGTTCCGGTGGCGGTGGCGCGCGCCTGGCACGATGGTCGCTCGACATCGACGCGGGGTTCCCCGGACCGGAGAGCTTCGCGGGTACCGTGAGCGACACACAGGGGTTTGACGCCGGAATCGACACGATCGTATTGACCGGTGCCGTGAATGCGGAACTGACCGTCTCACCGGAGTTCGTCCCCGGCGATCTTGTCGTCGACTACCTGGTCACGCTCATCGACCCGGACGCCGGCGGCTCGGGGACGGTGGCGGTCACCGACCTCGCCGAGAATACGTGCCAGTCGATCATCACCCTCAACGGCCTTCCGGATGTGACCGCACCGGTCAGCGCCGGGGCGGCCTCCACCGACTGGACGTTCGCCGATGAGGTTCAGGCCGACGTGCCCGGCGGCGACCCTTCTGGCGTCGTGCGATCCGTGTCGATACCGACATCGCTGCTCGTCGGCGAGGTCGAGGTCGACTTGACGGTGGATACGCTTGACGTGGGCCGACTCGCTTCGACGCTGACGCACGGCGCCGAATTCGCCTCCCTAGCCAATCGCATCGGCATGGACGACCGCGGCAGCGTGGGGCTCACCAAGAACAACATCGAGGTCACGCTCGACGACGACGCGCCGCAGGCAGACGACATCCACGATGAGCCCGCGTCCGGTGCGATCGAGTTGCTCGGGCTGCACCAACCCGACGGCCGCGGCCAGGCCATCGGCGACGGCATCACCACCGACGATCGCGACAACATGCTCTTCGTCTTGTCGAACAAAGACGCGGTCGGTCAGTGGGACCTCTTTGTGGGCGATTTCCGTATTCAAGGCGCCGGATCGGCCCACTCCACCTTCCGTCGGTGGGCCATGACCATCAAGTCGCCATGCGGAGCAGAGCACTACGTCGGTAGAGCCATCGACTTCGCACCGGGTAGCGGTATCTGTTCGGTCGAACTCGGCGCCGGTGCGGTAAACCTGTCCGCCGGCGCGACCTTCACGCCGGGCGACGAGGTCGTCGATTACGAAGTCGTGCTGATCGACCCGGCGGTGGCCGGCACCGGCACCCTCGAGATCACCGACTGCGACAGCAACGTCGAGTTCGTCGCGATCGACCTCGCGGCCGAAACCGGCGACGCCGTCGCGCCGATCCTGACCGGAGCCGTCAATCCGTCCACGCTCGAGTTCGAGGGTAGCGCCTCCGACCAGGGTCCGGGCGACACTGGCGTCGTGGCCGTCGAGCTGGCACCCTATTCGCACAACTTGGAGATTCTCTCCATCGTGCCTTCGATTCCGCCGGGCGGCGTGGGCAGCGTCGACTTCGTGGTGGGGCTGATCAATCCCACCGAAGGCGGACGAGGCTACATCCGCGCGACCGATCTTTGCGGCCTGCGTGAACACATTCTGGTTCACATCGACCCGGTCGGCCCGGCCTGCACGGGGTCGATCAGCCACACGAAGCGATACATCAGCAGCGACGACCTTCCGGCACCGATCCCGGACAACAACGCAAGCGGCGTCGTCTCGACAATCAATGTGCCTGACACCGACATCATTTCCGACGTGGACATTACGTTCAACATCACGCATGGTTTCGACGACGACATCGACTTCCGCCTGACCGCGCCGACGTTCAGAGACCTCTTCAGCGACATCGGCCTCACCGGTAACGACTTCATCGACACGACGCTGGATGACGAGGCGCCCTCGCCGATTCCCGATTCGTCATCCGAAGCGCCGTTTACCGGGTCGTATCAGCCCGAAGGCGGACCGTCACTCTTCGTGCTCGACGGCTCGCCGGCCGCCGGTCCATACACGATCCAGGTCGTCGACGACGCGCAGTACAACGTCGGCAGCCTCGATAGCTGGTCGGTGACCATCGAAAGTCCCACGTACCCCGAACGATACGACGGCCGCGCGGAGGACAGCGGCACGTTCGCCAGCGGGATCTGCAGCGTCGAGCTGCTTCCGGGTGCCGTGAACATGACGCTGGCGGTCGATCCGTTCATCGGGGGGGACGCGATCGTGCGCTACTCGATCGAACTGGGCTGCGGCGCGGGCGGAGCGGGTAGCGGTGAAGTTCGTGTGACCGACTGCGCCGGCAACATCTGCGACATCCCCGTGACGCTGACACCCTCGACCGGATGCTGCCTGGCCGACGGGACGTGTGTCGACGCCGAGCCGGCCTGCTGTGCGTCGCTCGGCGGCACGCCGCTCGCTACCCTTTGCGAGCCCGCGCAAGCCTGCTGCTTCGCCGACGGCTCGTGCGACGACCTAGATCCGCAGTGTTGCGTGGGCCTGGGCGGTACGCCGGCGGCTCCCGGACAGCTCTGCTTGGGCGACAACAACGGCGACGGCGTGGACGACGGCTGTTCGCCGACCGCTCCTGCCATGCCGAGACCGGACGATGCCTTCGACATTGGCGGCACCGTCGTACCTTGCAGCACGGATGACGATTGCCGAGCGGGTCTCAACCCCAGCTCATCGGTCTACTGTCTGCACGTGCCCCCGGGCAGCCCCGATCCGGGCGTCTGCTACGTGGCAAGGAACCGGTACCTATCGATCGCACCCAACCCCGACAACGCCGGGCTTCTCACCGCGCGTCGCGTCAGCCTCTACGATCTGGGCGGGAACAACATCTTCCTCGGGTGGATCGCAGAGCCGGTCGAACTGGCGGTCGCCGGGCCCGAAGCAACGCCGCAACTGCTCGCGCGAATCGAGAGCGCTCCCCACTACCGTGACTGGAGCGTAGACAACGTGGGGCAGCCGTGGATGAATGCGACGGTCCATGTCGGCGACTGCGAGACCTCACCGGGCCGCACCTATGTCATCCAGGCGATTGCCGAGAACATGAATGTCGACGATGAGGCCAACTACTCCGACGCGCTCATGCTGCATACGACCATCGACTTCGGCGATGTCGTGGGTGGAACGCCCGGCACACCGCCCGACGGCAACCGCAACTTCAAAGACATCTCAGCCGTCGTGCGCGGCTTCCAGAGCACCCAATCGGAGCCGAAGACCTGGCTGGACCTCCAGGGCGGCAACCAGACGCCGGACATTCCGGACTTCACGGACATCAACTTCAAGGACATCGACTGGGCGGTCGCCGGCTTCCAGGGCGGAAGCTACCCATTCGCCGCGCCGCAAGATTGCCCGTGACCGCGGTTCGCCGACGTCTTCCCGGGTGGGGCCGCCGTTGTGCCGGCTGCCTCACCCGGGCGGGCGCTGAGCCGCTCCCGCCAGCTCGTCAAGGAACGCCCCCAGCGCGGGCGACGGTACCCCGACGTCGGTGTTGAATTGAACAGCCAGCGCCAGCCCCCGGTCGGGGTAGTACGCCATCATCGAGATGTAACCGGGGAACCAGCCGGAGTGACCGTAGGCCGGGCCAAGCGCGCTGTCGCGCATGATGACGCCAAGTCCGTACTCATGCCCCGGCCCCAGCCGCGGGGCGACAACGCCCTGATACATCTCGGCCTTCGTCGCCTCCGTCACCACGTCGCCGCCGTAGAGAAGCGCGCCCCAACGTGCGAGGTCCTGTGCGCTGGTCATGAGCCCGCCGCCGGTCCATTCCATCTGCGGATTGAAGGCAAAGCGGCCACCGGTGCATACCTCCTCGGGTACGGGGAACGGGCTCTGCTTCGATGTGTAACCGCTCACGAGGCCGGGTAACTCGATCCGGTCGGACGGAATCGTGTCGGCCAGTTCGAGCGGCTTCAGGATGCGATCGGCGAGCTCGTCGTAGAAAGTCCGCCCGGTCACACGCTCGATGATCATGCCGACGAGGATGTAGTTCATGTCGGCATAGGACCAACCCTCGCCCGCGGGAAAGAGCTGATCGTGGTCCAGCACGAAAGCGACAAGTTCCTCGGGACGCCACACCTTCTCCGGCTCGGCCCGCAGGGCAGCCATCATCTCCGGCAGATGCACGTGCTCGGGAATGCCGCTGGTGTGGTTCATCAACTGGCGAAGCGTCATCGTGCCGGCGTTGGGCACGCGCGGGAACCACGCCACGCCGCCGAGCCAGTGTGACACGCGTTGATCCAGATCGACACGACCTTCTTCGACGAGTTGCAGCATGACGGCCGCGACGTAGGTCTTCCCGATGCTCCCCGCGAGCATGCGGTCGCTCGGTTGCATCGCTGTTCCGGTGGTCTTGCTCGATAGGCCGGAGGCTATGGCGCCGCTCCTGCCGTCCGTCCATGCGAACCCGACAGTGGCTCCCGGCGCGCCGAGTCGCGCGACCAGCGCATCGAGGCGCTCCTGCGCAACCGCACCAAGAATGGTAACGGCCTGTACTCGCGCCTCGAAACTCGCCTGCGAGAGCGCCGGCGTTGTTCTACAGCCCGCGACAAGCGCTGCGAGAACAGCGCCGAACACGATCCCTGCACAGAGTCGACTTGATCTGCGGGTTGCGACGTAGCTTGGCATGGTCTCTCGCTCCTCGGCAGGCAGAATGGGTTCGAAGCACACGCACGGCGAACCGTACGACGGCGACTTCGCCACGTCGAGGCGGACCATGTGTATTCCTGTCGCCTGATCGGCGGGTTGCAAGCTCGGCCCGGGGCATTCGATGGGCTGGAAGTGAAGATTCAGAAGTGACGCCGACCGCACCCCCGCGGTTCATGCGGGATCAGCCGGCACTCGATCGCGGCGCAACCGGCTGTGGTCAATCCGGCCGTCCGGCGAGTTCGTCGAGCTTCTCGTACATCTTCCTCGTGGCGGTCCTGATGCCGTCGAGCACAGCCGCGCTGCCGAGGCACACGCTCGCGATACACCAGGAAAGAAGTGCGACGAGAAGGTCGTTCGTGGTCAGGGTAACGCCGCCGGCCGACGTGTTGTACAGAAGCAGCGCACCCCAAAAGAACGACAGCCCAGCCGCAAAGACAAGAAACGTGGACACCATCTCGATTACCCCTGTCTTCTTCGCGATCCCGACATGAGTCCGGAGCCGGCCGACACCGCGCGTCGAGCGTCACACGGTTCTCGGACCGGCGTGATGCGCTCGAATTGTTCCACTGATAGGATACGATACGGTCGACCTGCCCGGTCTCCGGCCGACGTCACTCATTCACGCGAGACATGATGCCGGTAAGATCAGCATCGACGCGGCTGGCGGCGGCGTTTTGTGGTGCGACTACTGGTCTATACGGCAAGCGTGAAGCTGCTCCCGTTGCGAAGGAAGAAGTACCGCATCCGACCGTCGCTGCGCTGCTCGTGATACTTGATCCGTTTCTCGACCTGCTTCATGTGCTCGGTGTAACGGTGGTCCGTCACTTCCTGGCTCGAGTTGAACCAGATCTTGAATCTGCCCCCGGCCTGCGGGTTGTTGCTCACATTGGCATCCGAACCCAATCGCGAACCGGCGATCGCGTCGATCACGTCCACCTCGGGGTTCTCAGAGTGGCCGTTCCCGCAGAAGACGTAGTGATCTGCCGTGACCAACTTACAGAAAGGCTTGTCGATGTTCTTTTCAGACCCGTGATGCTGCACTTTGAGAACGTTCACGTGCATGCGACCCTCGCCGTCGAGCTTGCCGACGGCGTCGAGCCCGGCCAGGATGTCGTCGCTGTGCCCGTCGCCGGTCATGAGTACCGTCTTGCCCTGCTCTTCCACCAGCAGCATCAGCGAAGCCAGGTTAGGTGGCGTGACCTCTTCGCGGTTGCCGAGTTCCTTCGCTTGCGCCAGCAGAGGTGCGATCAGTTCATCCATCTCGCTCCAACCCAGGTCTCTTTCCGCTCGCCGCATCTCCTTGCGAATGGTCTTCACCTGCTTCTTGCCTTTGCTACTCCTAAGCCATGCATTCCATTTTCCCCGAAGAACGGCAAGATCCTCGGCGAACGGGCCGATGACCGTGAGGCGCATGCTGCCGACCTTCGCCGTCGTGGGTGGATCGCTGACGTACATGAGGCCGCCGTCGTAAGGTTCGTTGAGCGGGATGTCGAGTTGCCGATGACCGACACGCCTGGAAAGTAGAACGGCCTCGCGCTTACTCGTCGCCAGATTCGCCATGGTTTGGCCGAGGTCCCGCAATTCGCCGTCGTCCGTTCCGGACAAGACCGTGGCATGGGCAGCCAGCATGTCCTCTATAGCACCGGCGTTCCGACCGAGTTGGTCGTGGAAGGCATTGTGCCAGATGGCCTTGACCGCAGGAGGCTGAAGGGCATCAGGCTCCGGGAAGTCTTCGTTGCCCTGATTCCGCTGGTAGTCGCAGACCCTCCACGCTACCGAGTCATCCATCATCTTCAGGATGCCGCCGATATGATCCTGGTCGATGTGGGACAGATACACCAAGTCGAGCACCTCGCCGTCGCGGTGTAGGCGATTGAGGGCCGGTGCGACGTGGTGGGTGTACGAGCCGCTGACGCCGCCGTCGGCCAGCACACGCTTGCCATCGGCGCTCATGATGAGCACGCAATCGCCGTGATCCGATTGAAACACTCTGAGTTTCATGTCAGGTCCTCCCGGTCGTGAATGGACAGCGCTTCGAGGATGCAGGCATCCGGATCGATAACGCCGTAACCCGCGTCATCGCGCCATGCGTAATCATGGCTCGGAAGTGGCTGCGCCGTCCGCTGTATGATCCCGCCGATTTGCGCCGCCGTCAGGTTGTTCTGGGCCGCCAGCATCAGGCCGGCCACACCTGCAATGAACGGGCTGGCCATGCTGGTGCCGGTCATCGCCGTCCATCGGCGCTCATCATCAAACCCGTTCGCCGCCACGATGCTGGTACCCGGTGCAGCCGCGTCCGGTTTGAACCGACCGTCCCGAGTCGGGCCCTGGCTGCTGCTGATGTTGATCTTCTCGTTACGTTCGTCGAGATTGGCCACGCTGATCAAACGATGCCCGCAAGCGAGCGAGCTTACGGACGAGTTGTCTACGTTGGAGGTGCTGGAAAAAAACGAGGGGAACCGCCAGGCCTCGCGGTCGCCGATTCTGCCGAGACGACGCGGATCGTCCCGCTCGATCCATCCATGATAACGACCGTCCCGCACGTCGCGGCCGTGCAAACGTACGGCCCATTCGCCGGCCTGCACGCCGACAACGCGCGCCTGCGAGAAAAGCGGGCTGAGGTAGATGCCAATGTAGTTGGCGCCGTTCGCCGGATAATACAGCTCGTTGTACACGCTGCAGAAGCTGCCATCGGCCAACTGGCGGTTTTCGACGAACTGACGGGGCTCGATCGGACCGATCCAGTCGCCGCCCGGCGGGCGAACCGAAACCGCAAACCGATCCGATGGGCTGTACCATATCTCCAGCTCATTCTCGGAAAGGTCCGCGATCCCGTTGCCGACGACGGTCCAGTGAATGTCCTGCTCCAAGCCACGTGCGGCAATGCGTCCGCTCGTGTGGATGCGGCCCATGATGTATCCGATGTCGCCCTCGTGTTTCGGTGCCTCCTGACCGGCGTTACCTGCCGCCACGCACACGGATCGACCCGGCGTGGCCAGCGTGGCGTCGATCCAGCGGCTGACGGCGCTGCTCGCATCGTGGGCGTGGCCGTTGGTGCCCAGGCTGATGTTGATCGACACCGGGACCCGTGTCAGGCCATGCTCGACGCGAAGCCGTTCTGCCACTGCGTACAGGTATTCCACGGCATGGGCGAGGCGCGTCGAGTCATAGAACGAGCGCCGTCGGTCCATGTCCTCGTGCGGCAGGGACACGAGCACGCCGGCGATGAACGCATGGCGACACACGCCTCGGTTGCCGGCGGCGATGCTGGCCACGTGCGTCCCATGTGATGACGGTACCATTTGGGATTGCGGTTCCAGCGCCGTGGCCGAGAGTCCACCGGCTCGGCTCGCCGCGATAGCCGCGTTCATCTGAGCCTGCGTGATCTCGCTTCCGTATGAGAAGCCGCCGGGCGGCGCGTGGCTATCGCCGCCCTGATCCCAGATGTTGACGAAGCGACTGAGCTCCCCGCCGTCTCGCAGAAAGTCCGGATGATCGAACGCGAACCCCTGCACGTCGATAATGCCGATCAGCACGCCCTCGCCGAACCCATGCTGCGCAGCGGTCCCGAAACTGCGAAGGCCGGGCGCCGGTGCGGGCACTTGATCGCTGAACACGGTTGCCGTGGGCGTGCGAAGATGCTCGCCGAGTTCGATGTAGGCGACGTCGTCCCGTGCCGCCAGTGTGCCGAGCTGATCGAGCCGGACCGTGGCCGCCACCAAACGCCGCCTCCGAGCCGATTCGCCCGGGACCGGATCCGATACGATGGCACTCTGGTTCATTTTTCCGAGCGATTCAGCGTCACCATCCGAGCCTATGAGTTCGACGAACACATTCGCTTCGATGGTCCGCGCCAGAGAATCCAGGCGCTTGATGGCGGGCTGCTTCGCCCGAGCGGCGGCCGGAGCGGCTGCGTCCAGCACACAATGGTGTGTCACCTTAGTGGCATCGCTCACGCAGATCGATGAGCAGAGCTCGGATCTGATGGCGTTTACTTCTGCGGAGCCGTTGGCAATCATGCGGAGTTTCGGTTGAAGCTTCCGCATGCCGGGGCCGAGTAGGTGATCTCGCTTTTTGGCCATGGTGTTGTTTCCTTTGCCTTTGCGGTCCCCAAGCCCGATTCCCAAACGCCAGCGGCGCTGAAGTCGGGCCGGTGCCTTTCATGGGAACTCGGCACGTGATACTCAACGGACGCCGCCGCGACAGTGGCTATCCTCGTTTCTTCAGCTCCGAAAGTCGAGAGGTGCCCCCGGGAATCTGAGCCAGTTCGCAGTTCGCTTCGAATCACGCTCCTACCGATCGCGGTTCGTTCCAGTTCCCGAACATCGCAGGCCGCTGGCGGACAAAAGACACCCTCCAGAACAACCTGCGGAAGAGTTCCCAAGAGCAACTGGCGGCGAACGTGCTTGTGATGGATAAGTCCTCATGCGACAGTGGCTTAGCTCATGGTCTCAGACAGCTAGTGCAGCCATGCCAAGGCTTGACTAGCGGGGCACGATTGAACTTACGGGCATTACCGGGCCGCAGATTCGCGCAACCTCGTGACCCCAGTGGCGGCTTGGTGGTATCGGGGAACACCCCTAGGTAGAAACACCTATTCGAGCAAGGAGCGTTTGTGGCGTGCCCTGCCCGCCGACGGCAGCGCCGACAAGCGCGCCTACGCGCGATTCCCGGAGCCTATTCGCAGCGTTTCAGCCGTGCGACCGTGCGCGTGAAGAGACGCGCGGCGGCCCGTGTGTTCGATTGGTCGGCGAGTTCGAACTGCGCACTGTGACCGCCAAGACCGATGCGGTTTGACTGCCCTACCGGGAAGGGGTTCCCATCCATGGGAATCACGCGAGCACAACCGTAACGGATCCTGTGCGCGGTCTTTCACGCGTTTGGGCGTTCGGGGTAAGTCTACGCTCTTGCCAGTCAGCAGGGCCCCGCTGTGCCGCCCGCAAGGATGCCAGAGGACCGTTGATGCGGCGCGGTGCCTATTCCGTTTTCGGATTTTAGTTCACCCAGTGAAGCATAGTACTGTTATGATACCGGGCGCCGTGTCGAGGCACCAGAGGCCTGCGGTTCAGGAGGGGCGAGCGCCCGAATCAGCGACCCGGCGGGCCGGGAGGCCGGCTTGCTGGGCACAGCCAAAGTCATGATCGGCGGTTCTCGCTTGGATCAGTCGGTTCGGTCGCGTACCACGGCGGCTTGGTCTTTCATAAACGCCAAGTCGCGGTTCGTTGGCCGTGCGCCCGGTTGATACCGACCCCTTCAGCTGACGGGAAGATCGCTTGCGCAGTACTTCGGATGGAGAGTTCGGTCGCGAGATCGAGCCTATTGGTCACGTCGAGGCCCTATGGAAGGAGGATGACGATGCGAGCAGCGAGAAGACTGGTGATTGCCGTGGGTTGTCTATGCTACGTTCCGAGCGCGATGGCAGACATGACTCAGCACTGCGTTGCCCGGTTTAGCGATGGTGCAGACGAGGCCGGCTATGCCGTCGTCGTGGATGACGCCGGGAATGCCTACGTCACGGGAAACAAATGTGACGGCGAGGCCTGCAGTGTTGTGACGGTCAGCTACGATCAGGATTGCCTCCTGCGCTGGGGGCCCATGACCTGGGACGATGCTGACTATGTGACCACGGCAGCGTACGATGTCCACACGGGCATCGCGCTGGACGCGGACGGCCTCTACGTCCGCGCGATGGTCAGCGACTCAGGGAAGGACTTTGCCGTCAGGAAGTACCGTCTCGCGGACGGCAACCTGGAATGGACGGGTAGCTACGCTCACGGTGGAGATGACTATCCGGTCGCGATTGCCCGTGGCTGTGATGGTGTCTATGTAGTCGGGTACACGGGCTCCGGAGCAACGGACTACGATTGGCTTGTTGTCAAGTTCGACCCCGACGATGGCGCGTTTCTTGCCGAGCAGCAGTTCGAGCCTTCCGGCGTAATAGATGGTAACGACTACGCCTGGGATGTCGTCGTCGATAGCACCGGCGTCTACGTGGCGGGCGCTAGCTACTTGCCCGGGACGGGATTGGATTTCTACACAATCAAGTACGCGTGCGATCTCGGGACCACTATCTGGGCACAAAGATGGGATAGCCCAAACCTAACCGATCCGTTTGACTTCGGTCGGGCGATTGCATTAGCGTGTGGAGATCTAGTCCTCGTCACAGGGGAATGCGGTGGACGGTTTGGCGACTTCGCCGATGGGGCGGATTACTGTGTCGTTGCCTACTCGCGGGCGACCGGCGGAATCCTGGGCAACCCTCTATGGTGGGACGATTACAACAACTCAAATGCCAACCGGGATGACAAGGCGCGCGACATCTATGGAACGCCCAACGCCGCCTACGTGACCGGGCAGAGTCAGCGAGATGGCGTCCTGCCCGACTGGGACTACGCAACCCTCAGGTGGAACTGCGACGGGAACAAAGGCTGGGGAGGCACGGCCAGGCGATACGACCACGCCGGGGGCGACGATAGCGCATGGGTCGTCACCGGCTCGGGGAACTCCGTCTTCGTGATGGGCGAGAGCGAGAACGGGACGAACTTCGATTATGCCACCGTGCAGTATGACACGAGTACGGGCAATCTCCTCGATCCGAGATATGACAACGGCAATCATGATCGAGCCCTTGCCGGCGCGGCAAACCACTCCGCCTTATACGTCACGGGACGAAGTTCGAATGGGACCGATGACGACTACGCTCTGGTGATATATAGCCGGGGCGTGTATGGGGCTTGCTGCAACGGTGGCGCTTGCACCGAGACCACCGAGGCCGCTTGCACGGGCGGTGGAGGCGTGTATAGCGGGGATGGGACGTGGTGCTTTGGCTACACGCAAGCATGTTGCGACGGAGGAGGGGGCTGTACAGACGCCGATCCCGTCTGTTGTATTGGCCCGGGCGGCGTGCAGCCGGTAAGTCACTGCTTGGGCGATGGAGCGGGTGGAAACGGACACACGACGCCGAACGGGGCCGATGACGCCTGCGAACCGCCGGCGAACGACCTATGTGAGCAGGCCCGTGAGATCGGATCGCTGCCCTACGCTCAGGAAGAGCTCTGGTATCGCCTGGCAACGAGCGACGTGAACACCGCGTGCAACGATCCAGCCTGCACGAGTAGCCTCAACGGCACGTGGTGGCATTACCAGCCTGCCGCCGACGGCTTCGTGAGGATACAGGTAGCAGGCGATCACACGGTGACGGCGATCTTCACCGGTGCCGACTGCGATAACCTGACCGAGATCCACTGTTCAGACTCGGGGGACGCGAAGTATTCCATGGCAGGCGGCACGAGTTACTGGGTTTTGGTCAGCAGGTACGGCTGCCCCGACATCGTCAGTTGGCCTCCCGACCCGGTTGCGATCGACCTGTCGGTGGAAGCCTCGTCGCAGCCCATCCCCACCGTCTCGGAGTGGGGCATGTTCATCATGGCGACGCTGATACTCGGTGCGGCGACGCTGACGTTCAAACGTCTGCGGCAGGCGTAGGCATCTCCTAGAAGCAGCAGGCCAAGGGCGGGTCGAACGTCTCGGCCCGCCCTTCTTTGCTTTGAGCCACGCATGGCGGTCACGAATGGTGTGACGGTCTCGCGCGGGCCGTGGTGAGCGAAACCGGCGACCGACAGCGGGCCACCGGGACGTTGGGTTGCCATGCGCAGAACCATGGGCGCGCCGGCGTCCGAAGGGACGAGGGCGATTGCGAGGCACTGAGACCCTGCAGAACAAGCGGTTGTGACGCCGAAGACGCGGGCGCTGATGAGCGTCGATAAACTGAGGGTGCTGGGATTCGAACCCAGGACCTACGGCTTAAAAGGCCGGTGCTCTGCCACTGAGCTACACCCCCTAAGTCCTTGCAGGATAGCGGCTTACAGGCTCGTTCGCGATCGCGAGTAGTCGCCGGCCCCTGCTGCGGCTGCGTCCTTTTACCTCGCAACGCCTCCCGGCTCAAGAACCGGTCGCCTTCTGGTGTACGCCGCTCCGTGCGATCAGGGTCGGGTCCTTGCCTGTCTTTGAGGCCGTGATGTGTGGTCTGGGCGAAGCGAAGCGGCGGCCTACAGGTACCCGAGATCCTTGAGGCGATTGCGGATCATCTCTTCTTCGCGTGGTGTGTAGCCGGCCTGCTCGATGCCTTCAATCCGCCCGAGTTGCGACAGGGCCGCCAGCACCTTGCCCACCGATTGCTCCGCGGTGGCTCTGTCCGTGTCGAGTACGACCTCCGCGTTGAGCGGCTCTTCATAAGGCGCGTCGATGCCGGCTACGTGCTTGATCTCGCCGCGCCGCGCCTTTTCGAACAACTCGCCGACGCCGCGCTCCTCGAGCACTTCCATCGGGCAACGGCAATGAACCTCGACGAACTCGCCGATCTGCTCACGAAGACGATCCCGCACATCGCGGTAGGGCGAGACAGCCGTCACGATGGCCGTCACGCCGTTGCGGTTCAGTAAACTGCACTCGTACCCGAGACGCACGAGGTTGGTCTCGACTTCCTCGCGGGTGAAGCCCAGCGTGCGGTTGAGCTGCTGCCGGATGCGGCCCGAGTCGAGCACCTCGACCGTCAGCCCGCGCGAACGCAAAGCCTCGCCGACAGCCAGGCCGATGGTCGACTTGCCGGAGCCCGACAGGCCCGTGAACCAGATTGTGAACGCGTCGCTCACTTCGCTTACAGCCTCTATCCGCCGTTGATGTTCAGCACCGCACCCCACCAGAGGAACATGACCGCGACCACGACCGCAAAAGCCGTCAGCGTCATCGGCCAGCCCAGACGCACCACCTCGCGAACGCTGTAGTGCCCCGCCGAGAAGCTGATCGCGTTCGGCGGCGAGCTGATCGGCAGCAGGAAGGCGAGCCCGGCTGGGATCGTCACGGCCAGTGTAATCAGAACCGGTCCAGCACCGGTCGAATCACCCAAGGAATAACCGATCGGCAGCAGAATCGCCACCGCAGCCGCGTTGCTGATGCCCTCCGTCAGCACGATCGACACGGCCGCCATCAGCACGGCGATCAACATAACCGGCGTGCCCGGGTTGATGACCTGCTTCGCCATCCAGTCGATCGCGTGCGTCTCGCTGAGCGCGCCGCCCAGAGCCACCGCACCGCCGTACATGATCAGCACGCCCCAGTTGACGTAGTCCTGCACCGCCTTCCAATCGACGATTCGTAGCACGAAGAGCCCGCAGGCCGCCAGAATCGCGATCACCGCAAGCCCGAGATCGTGACCCGCGATGATCCACGTCACGATCGTGGCGACGCCCAAGACGGCCAGTCGACGCTCGCGCGAACTCATCGGACCGAGCCGACGCACACGCTGGTCGAGCATGCGTGTAGCGGCTTTGATGTCCGTGATATCGTTCGGCACGCGCACGCACAGCATCCACACCGCAAAGCCGGTCATGATGATCACGATCGGGGCGGCCGCGATCATCCAGTCGAGGAAGCCGATGCGCGTTTCGGGGTGTGCCTCGTGAAGCAGGCTCAGCGCCAGCGGTGCCCGCGCGCCGCCGAGGAAGGTGCCGACGCCGCCGATGATCGAACCCCAGGCGAGCCCGAGGAATAGCTTCTTGGCATAGTTGCTGCCTTGTTTGAGCTTCAGTGCCTCCACGATCTCGACCACGATCGGGTAGATCATCGCAGCCACCGCGTGTTCCGGCATCCAGAGTGCCAGGAACGCAGCCGAGACCGTCACGCCGACGACCAATCGCGTCGGGCTCTTGTCGAATCGCTGGAGCGCCATCAGCGTCACGCGTTTCGACAGGCCCGTTGAGATCATCGCAGCCGCCAGCAGGAACACGCCGAGCATGAAGAAGACGGCGCGATTGCCGAACAGGCTGAACGCCCGATCCTGCGACAGCACACCGAGCAGCGGCAGCAGGGCGATCGCGATCAAGCCGGTGGCCGCCAGCGGTATCAGGTTCGTCAGCCAGAGCGACATGCAGACGAGGAAGATCCCGACGCATCGCTGTGGAGCATTAGCGGGGATTTCGGGCGGAAGCCCTTCCGGGCGGATGAACGGCTCGGACACCGAGAGCCAGACCGCCGCGGCGACGGCGGCGAGAACGACGATAAGATTGATCGCTCGCCGGCTCTTCAATTGCGCAGAACCTCGATTAGCTACTGGAGCCCGTTCTCTGTGCAGCCTGTTCCAATGGATTCATTGTCGGCTCGGCGCAGGCGGTTCGTGCAGGTCGCACGCCCGAATTGACCGGCGATTTTACCGGAAAGACCGCGAACCGGCCGGGGTCGCTATTCTGCGTCGTAGGTCAGGATCGAATGAATCGGGTACTTTTCAAGCTTGTCGCGCCCGTTCAGGAACGCAAGCTCGATTAAGAACGCGGTACCGACGATCTGTCCTCCGAGCGCCTCGATCAGCTCGGTACACGCCACCATCGTGCCGCCGGTTGCCAGCAGGTCGTCCACCAAGAGCACCTGCGTGCCCGGCCCGATGGCATCTTCGTGGATTTCGAGCTTGTCGGTGCCGTATTCCAACTCGTATTCGGCCGACCTAGTCACGTGCGGAAGCTTGCCCGGCTTGCGGATCGGCACGAACCCGGCTGACAGGTTCCGCGCCACCGCCGTGCCAAAGATGAACCCACGCGATTCCGCTCCAGCCACGACGTCCACCTTGAGGTGCCGGAAGGGCTGACAGAGGTACTCGACGGCCAGGGAGAGGGCGGCCGGGTGCAGGAGCAGCGGGGTAATGTCCTTGAACACGATGCCCGGCTTGGGGAAGTCGGGCACGTCGCGGATCAGGTCCCGCAGCTTGGTGATATGGATTCTGGCGTCCCGGTCCATGTCGGCTCCCTGGGTGGTCGGAGCGACCATAGCTGGCGGCGTTCCTGGTGTCATGGCGGCTCCTTCGACCTTGTCAAACGGTGCTAGTTCGCGAGCCGGAGATTGTATCGGACCTGCGGGTCCGTGTCGCGGTGGCGTGCGTTTTCGTCCTTATGTCGGTGCCGCTTCACGGATTGCGTAAAAACGTTTGGCACACGTGCGCGGTTTTGCTATAGTCCCGCGTCTTCAGCGTGGCGCGCTGATTCCGCGCTCCCGTTGGGCTGATGTAAGTGTTTAAATGGTAATAAGTTACGGAAGGCCGACGATTCCGGCGCGGGGATCGTTGGTTGCGCCTTTCGGCGTCTCCCGTATGAAAATTCCGCGAGCGTCAGACATGGGCGTGATAGGAGAGCAAGCGGTGAAAGCGAAACACGTGCGAGTACTGTTGATGTTGGGCTTGGTTGCGGTTGGCGGCGCTATGCTGCTCAGCGCGCAGCCGGCGTTTGCCCAGGATGCGGCGGCCCCCGCAGCGGCGGCGCCTGCAGCGGCGGCGGATGAAGCAGCCAATATAGCGGGGTCGGAGCGGCCGGGTATCCCGTGGCTCTGGTGGATCGCCCCGATTTGTGCGGTGGTGGCGCTCGTCATGGCGAAGAAGTACTACAACGAGGTCATCGCTTCCGACGAAGGCGATCCCGACATGATCAAGATTGCCGGGTACGTCCGCGATGGCGCGATGGCCTACCTTCGTCGCCAGTATACCCGCGTCTTCTGGGTGTTCGTGGCGTTGTGCGCCATCCTGAACTACCTCGCGTGGGGTCTGAATGTACAGCATCCGCTCGTGCCGTGGGCGTTCCTGACGGGCGGCTTCTTTAGCGGGCTTTGCGGCTACTTCGGCATGCGCACCGCGACGATCGCAGCACACCGTACGACGGCCGGCGCGCGTGAGGGGCTCAACCGCGGCCTGCGGGTCGCGTTCCGCGCCGGTGCCGTCATGGGCATGGTCGTCGTCGGCCTGGCCCTGTTCGACATCACGCTGTGGTTCTTCGGTCTATACTACTTCTCGGAAATGCCACTGCACGAGATCACGGTCGTCATGCTGACCTTCGGCATGGGTGCGAGCACGCAGGCGCTCTTTGCTCGCGTCGGTGGCGGTATCTACACCAAGGCCGCCGATGTCGGTGCGGACCTTGTCGGTAAGGTCGAAGCGGAAATCCCCGAGGACGACCCGCGTAACCCCGCCGCCATCGCGGACAACGTCGGCGACAACGTCGGCGACGTAGCCGGCATGGGTGCCGACCTCTACGAGTCCTACGCCGGATCCATCCTTGCGACCGCCGCCCTCGGCGTCGCATCCGCGCACGCGTTGGGCCACACAGCTACGCTCGGCGCCGAGGCGATCAGTTTCCTGGCGGTTCCGATGGTGATCGCCGGTGCCGGCATCATTGCCAGCATTTGGGCGGGCATCAACCTCGTCAAGACCGAGGAAGGCGCCACGATGGCTCAGCTCATGGGCGCCCTGAACAAGGGGCTCGTGGTGTCGAGCCTCGTGATCGTTGTGGTGACCTTCGTCATTTGCAAGCTGCTGCTCGGCGACATCGATGGGATCAGTTGGTTCGGCATCGCCTCCGCGGTGTTCGTTGGGCTGGCTGCAGGATGGCTCATCGGAAAGTCGACCGAGTACTACACAAGCTACGATTTCAAGCCCACTCAGCGGATCGCCGAGCAGGGGCAAACCGGGGCCGCCACCGTCATCATCGCCGGCGTCGCGGAGGGGATGAAGAGTACCTGGGCGTCCCTGGCGATCATTATCGCGGCTATCCTCGGCGCGTTCACGTTTGCCGGTGGCTCCGACAACTTCATGCTCGGCCTCTATGGCGTGGGCCTTGCTGCCGTTGGCATGCTCTCGACGCTCGGTTTCACACTGGCGACCGACGCCTACGGCCCGATCGCCGACAACGCCGGTGGCAACGCCGAAATGACCGGTCAGAAGCCTGAGGTTCGTGAGCGTACCGACGCCCTCGACTCGCTCGGGAACACGACGGCCGCGACCGGTAAGGGCTTCGCCATTGGCTCAGCGGCCCTGACCGCTCTGGCCCTTCTCGCAGCCTATGTTGAGGAGGTCCGCATCGGGCAGGTCCGTGAAGCTGCCGAGTACGTCATGGTCGTCGACAGCGAAGCGGAGAAGACCGCCGATGCCGGTGTGGGAGACGTTTACTACATGGGCTATGGCAAGTTCGCGGAGAAGTTCGAGTCCGGCACAGCCGAAGCGAACTACGATGCCTACATGCTCCTGTCTCGCAAGGCCCAGACCGATTTGGATGCCAAGCTTGACGCAGTGGGGCGAGAAACAGGTTTCAAGATCGCGGGCCTGACGCCTGCGCTCCATGAAGCGGAGTACGTACAGAAGGCGACGTTCGCCTATGACGGCAAGTCGCACGCGCTGCAACTCGTGCGGACTCGGAAGGCATCGCTCCAGCAGTTCATGGACTTCTACAACGTGACGCTGATGAACCCGATGGTGCTCTGCGGCATGTTCTCCGGGGTGCTCTTGGCGTTCCTGTTCTGCGCCCTGACGATGCAGGCGGTTGGCCGGGCGGCCTATGCGATGATGCTCGAGTGCCGTGAACAGTTCAAGAAGGTCGGCGCCTACCTCATGGACGTGAAGGGCATGTCCGCCGAGGAAGCCGCCAACTCGGATAACTGGCCGCGTGAGCAGGTCGAGCACAAGGGCTCCAAGGTGCCCGACTACGCACGTTGCGTGGCGATTTCGACTGCCGGTGCGCAGCGGGAGATGATCATACCGTCGCTCCTGGCGATTGCCGTGCCGGTCATCGTCGGCCTGGTTTTCGGCGTGCCTGGCGTGATGGGGTTGCTCGCCGGTGGTCTGACCAGCGGTTTCGCCGTGGCGATCTTCATGGCGAACGCCGGTGGTGCGTGGGATAACGCCAAGAAGTATGTCGAGAAGGGCCACTTCGGTGGCAAGGGAAGCGACACACACAAGGCGACCATCGTCGGTGATACCGTCGGCGATCCGTTCAAGGATACCTCGGGCCCGAGCCTCAACATCCTCATCAAGCTGATGAGCATGGTGAGCGTTGTCTTCGCGGGCCTGGTGGTGAAGTTCGCGCCTCAGATCGCGGCGTTCCTGGGCCTTGGCTAGTCCGATAGGCTCGACAACCTGAACCGATTCGCGCGATGGCCGGCGGCAACGTCGGCCATCGCTTTGCGCGGAGTTTTTGCCCCGCGCGGCTGCAGCATGCCCATTTCCGGACCTGCGCTCCGGCGTTCCTTCTCGTCCCGTCTCGGCGGCTCGGAGGCGCCCGGAGCGAGCCATCTGCCGACATATCTTAGACTTGATAGTTGTTAGAGCGCGGCGGCCCGGAAGCCGTCTCGCCGGGTTAGCCGAACGAGATCAGCAAGACAGCACTGCGACGGGGTCTTTCGCTATGCAGACATCGACAGGACACGCACCGTTCGCACAACGACACGAGATTGCGCGTTTGGTGGCCATCGCCCAGCAGCAAAGCCGTGGAGACGGGTATCGCGGCAAGCGGGAGGCACCACGATTCAGGTCGATGGTCAAACTCGAGGCATCCGTCGAGAGCGCGGACGCCACCGAGGTCTACCCCGTCACGCTGCACAACATCTCTCTGGTCGGTATCGCCTTCTGGATTCGACAGGAGCTCGAGCCCGGACAGGACGTCTTCGTGCGCGAGTTCTGTGGTGGCGACTCGGCCGTGTGGGTTGGCGCGCAAGTGACGCATTGCACACAGGGAATCCGCGGATTCGTGATCGGTGCGGAGTTCCATCACCCGGGTGAGGCCGCGACGTTGCGCGAGCTAACCGCTGACGACGAGGACGAAGAAGCCCTCGACGAAGTGGAGATCGTTCAGCCACCCAAACGCCGGGGGTTCCTATCCTGGCTGGGCCTGGACAAGAGCGACGACTAGCCGGCCTCGGCGGGCGCACCACCAGCGTGAATCGACGGCACCGCGGCGCCTCCGACGCTCATCCGTTCCTCAATCGTAACCCATGCATTAACGGAGCGGGTGGGATTCGAACCCACGGTACAGTTTCCCGTACACCGCATTTCCAGTGCGGTCCCTTCAGCCGCTCGGACACCGCTCCCGTTTCCGGTACGCTCGACCGCAATGCCGTCGGGCGGCAAGCTGTCACGCACCTCGCACGTATATTCGTGCCGCTGAGCGGTAAGGTCAAGCACGGCCGTTCGCTCTGGCACGGGCGTAGCGGCTACGCTACGAGAATCTTCTTGCCCACGCGGCCCCATCAACGTAGCGTAGTAAACTATGACGATGGCTGTGCCAAATCCTTCGCCGACTGACGAACCGGCTCTGCCGGCGGACGAGCCGCTTCGGCCTCACCCGATTTTGCCGCAGCACTACGCGGATGAGCCGAGCCGCCGAGTCCGGGTTGACGGTTGGTTCGACGCGGCCGCGAGGCACTACGACCGCATCAATCGGGCGATGAGCTTCGGAACCGGCGCGTGGTATCGGCGCAAAGCCTTACTCCGGGCTCATCTGGAAGAGGGCATGAGCGTCCTCGATGTCGGCTGCGGCACGGGCGTTCTGGCCGCCAACGCCGCCGAGATCGTCGGGCCCGCGGGACGTGTCGTCGGCGTCGATCCGAGCATCGGCATGCTCTGCGAGGCAAAGCGGCAAAGCGGCTGTATGCCGATCCGCGGCATCGCGGAACGCCTTCCCGTGGCCTCCGACACGTTCGACCTGGTCTGCATGGGGTACGCGCTTCGCCACGTCTCAGATCTGCGGGCGACGTTCGCGGAGTTCATGCGCGTGCTCAAGCCCGGTGGGCGGCTTCTCATCCTCGAGGTGACGCCGCCGCGATCCAAGCTCGGCTACCATCTGCTGAAGCTCTACCTCGGGAAGGTTGTCCCGGCGATGACGCGCCTCGGCACCCGCAGCCGCGACGCGCAGTCTCTCATGTCTTATTTCTGGGAGACGATTGATGAATGCGTGCCGCCCGAGACGATCATAGCGGCGATAAGACACGAGCGGTTCGACCTCGTGAACCGGCACATCGTGCAGAGCATCTTCAGCGAATACACGGCAACTAAGAACGGCGCCGCTTCCTGACGAGCGTGCGCGCCTTTCGCGGTGCGCCGATCGCGTGGACTGCCTGGCGGGACTCAGTTGACCACGGCGGGGCTCGGTTTCTCGACGCCGATCTGCGTGAACACGTCGTCATACTGACGCAGCAGGTAGTCATTCGGCGCGCCGCCGCGCAGGTGGTGCCACGGAAAGACCTCCGTTGGCGCGCGTTCGCGGTGAGCGTACCAGGCCGGGTCGATTCCGGTGTCGTCAAACGCACGCCGCCACAAGGCCGGCTGAAAGCACTCGTCCCATCCGTCGAAACGAGCGCCGAGACGGTACGCGGCCTCGATGACGTCCGCGAGCTTCCGGTCGCCGCGGGCGAAAACCGCCTCGAGCACGGATCGTTCCACCGAGTGCGTCTTGATCTTGACGCCGCCTTTGCGCTTACCGCCGCCCTGGTGGAGCAGAGACGACAGTCGGCGCCTGGCGTCATGGAAGTACTCGGCCGGCGGTTGAGCCGCCCACTGGAACGGTGTGTAGGGCTTTGGCACGAGCCAGCCGACGGCCGCGTTGACCTGCGCCGGGCCCTTGCCGGCCTCACGCCGCGCCTCGCTGACCAGTCGGGCCAGATCGACAATGCCATCGATATCCTCGGGGCGCTCGCCTGGGAAACCGCACATGAAGTAGAGTTTGACCCTGCGCCAGCCGGCGGCGTACGCCTGCTTGACACCGTCGATCAAGTTCCCGTCCGTGACCACCTTTCGGATGGCGGCGCGCATGTCGTCGTTGGCCGCTTCGACGGCCAAAGTCAACCCGCCTTTGCGGACCGAATTGACCATCCACGGAATGCTCGAAAGCATCTTGTCGACGCGAAGTGACGGGACCGAGATGTTGACGCGCCTGTCGGCGAACTGCTCGTTGGCCCGTTGCGTGAGCTCGGCGAGTTCCGGGTAGTCCGCCGTGGATAGCGACAGCAATCCGAATTCGTCCATGCCCGTCGCGCCGTGCATCTCCTCGGCCATGTCCAGGATCCGATCCACACTGCGGAGACGAAGGGGTCTCTTCGTGTAGCCCGCATGGCAGAACCGGCAACGCTGAGGGCAACCGCGCATGATTTCAATCGCGAATCGATCGTGGACGACCTCGACGTAGGGCACCAGGGGACGCATGGGGAACGGAGCCTCGTCAAAGTCCTTCGTCTGGCATCGTTCGATTCGTGGCCTGATCTTGTCATCTTGCGGCCTGATGCCCTGGAGCGTTCCGTCGGGGTGGTATGTCACGTCGTAGAGGTTCGGCGCGTAGATCCATTCAAACCGTTCGGCCAGCGCGCGGATCATGTCTCGCCGCCGGATGCCGCCGGCTTTCAGTTCCTTGGTGGCGTCGAGTATGGCCGCCATCGACGCCTCTCCGTCGCCGAGCACGACGAGATCGAGAAACGGCGCCATGGGTTCCGGGTTGTCCGCTTGGGGTCCGCCGGCGATGACGAGCGGGTGGCTGTCGTCACGCTCGCTCGCGCGAAAAGGAATGCGGGCAAGGTCGAGGATCTGGAGCACCGACGTGAACGACATTTCATATTGGAGGGAGACAGCCAGGATGTCGGCGGACGACACCGGTTGGCGCGTATCCCACGTGAACAGTTCGATTCCCTTTTGTCGCATGACGACTTCCGCGTCACCCCATGGGCAGTAAACCCGTTCGGCGCAGCAGCCGGGGGTATGGTTCGCCAGCCAATAGATGATCTGGCACCCCAGATGACTCATGCCGATCGTGTAGGCGTCGGGGAACGCGATGGCGACGCGGACGGCGGCCTTCTCCCAGTCACCCTCGGCAGGGAGCTGGTTGATTTCCCCGCCGATGTACTGCCCGGGCTGCCGCACAAAGGGCAGAAGTTCGTCAGCGATCCGGTGTTTCAAGGCTCTCACGGTCGATTCCGCTCCTTGTGCAATTGCACAATCGTGATCCGGCTCGGCGGGCCGGCATTTTAGCGACATTTACTTGTTTCGCAATGCACTTTAGTTCTGGCGCCGCTCGGGCGGGTCGCCAGAAGAATTGTAGTCGCGCCGAGAAAAATCTTGCGTTCTGATCCTCGCGGGTGTACTTTTCGTAGTGGTCATGCGTCTATTTTCCGGACCATCCTGTAGACGGCACAGCGCGCGCCTTTCGGTGCGGCGGCGGGCGTCTAGCTTGATCGAGTTGCTCGTTGTCATTGCCGTGATCGCCCTCCTTTTCGGCATGCTGATGCCGTCGATGAAACGATCGGTACACCTGGCGAATAGCGCCATCTGCATCAACAACCTGCGCGAGGTCGGGCTGTTGCTGCGCATGTATCGGGTCGACAACGATGGTTGGCTGCCGGTCGTCGAACCACCGATAGCCAGCGTGACGGCCAGCGGTGGAAGCCCCGACGTGTGGTTCCTCAAACTCTACCCGACTTACTTCCAGGATTCGGCTTTGCTCACGTGTCCTGAGGATCCCTTCAAGCGGCGAATGGCCACTCTCGATCGACTGGACACGTACGATGACCGGTCGTGGGACGGCGAGACCTTGGAGCGTGCGCGGAGGATCGCGGACTTCCCGAGCTTCGGTTTGAACAGTTTCATCATGACGGGCGACCGTGGGCGGCTGGCCAACGTCGAGCGGTATGAACCGAGTCGCCCCGGCGACACGATCTTGCTCGCGGATCTGGGCCCGGATCAAGTGGAGGAGGAGGTCGCGGGTGATTTCGCAGGGCGGCGCGGCGGGCCCGAACGGAGTGGGGCCTTGCTCGGTTGGGGCGAGGACTTCGACGTCATTGACGGCCAAGTCCAGTCATGGCTTACCACCCGGCACAACGACTGCATCAATATCTTGACGCTCTCCGGCGGCGTTCGGCGCGGGCGCACACTGACGACGCTGGATCGCCCGGTCGATAGCTACTACGAGGACTGTTCGAGGGGTGGTTGTACGCTCTGTCGCGAGTTGTCGCTGAATCACTACTCCTTCGCTCAGGATCGTCTCTTCTGGTGGACCGGGTCGCTGCCGGACTCCAAAAACGGATTCTAACCGATTCCCCGCCGCACACGCCGCACTGTTCGTATCATCCAGCGACGCAAGATCCCGAGGGCCGCCTGGACGAGTCTCTACTTGGCCGCCGGTGCTGCGGCGCTCGTGTTCCTCGCGTGGCGCGTGTGGTTTGACGATGGGGATTCGGTGCCTACCGTCCGGCACAAATCCGGCCCGCAAGTCACCTACGTTTGCCCGCGAAGACACTCGTACAAACTGCCGCTGCGCGTCGAACCACCGAGTTGTCCGACGTGCGGACAACTTGCATTCCCGCGCGCGGAGTACCGCTGCGAGATGCACGGCACGTTCGAAGTGGCTGTGCGCCATGCCGCCGGCGCGGGCGGCAAGATCAAAGCCTCGGAGTTGCGCCTACCCGGCAAGGACTGGGTCTCGATCGAAGAGCCGCTGAAGTGCCCGCGCTGCAAACGAGAACTCATCCGTCGGCACCGCGATCCCCTGGAAACCAGGCGTGGCCGCGATCCGAGGCGCGGCGGATAACGGCGGACCGCGCCCCGGCTGCTATTCGAAGCCCTCGGGCAGCGTGAAGTCTCCGATGAAGATCTGTGCTTCATCAAGCCCACCGCGTTTGGAGGTCCACAGCAGCTTCTTGCCATCGGGGCTGAAGACCGGAAGCCCGTCGAAATTGGGCTCGAACGTGATTCGTGTCTGGTTCTTGCCGTTATCGTCCATCATGAACAAGTCGTAGTTCGGCCGCTGCCCCTTGGACCAACCTTCGTGATCGACCTGCGTGAAGATCCAGCTCTTTCCGCTCGGGTACCAGTAGGGGCACCAGTTGAAGATCTGGTTGTCGGTGATCGCGCGATCGTTCGTGCCGTCGGCGTTCACTAGCCTCAGTTGCAGGTTCATCTTGTCGTCGGCTCGATGGTCGCCGCGATAGACGACCCGCTTGCCATCAGGTGAGAAGAACGGCCCGCCATCATAGCCGGCGGCGTTGGTGACGCGCCGCTGATTGCCGCCGTCGGCGTCCATGATGTAGATCTCGAGATCACCGTCGCGCTCGGAACAGAAGACGATGTGCTTGCCGTCGGCAGAGTATGACCCTTCGGCGTCATAGCCCGGCGCATCGGTCAACCGCTTGAGATCGGTCCCGTCCACGTTCGCCTCGAAGATGTCCATGTGCTTGTGGAACTTCCACTTGTAGCCCTTGGTGTCTGCCTCCGTGGCGGGCTTGTCGCAATCGGGGTCGAGGTGCGTGGATGCGAAGACGATCTTCTCGCCGTTGGGGTGGAAATAGGCGCAGGTGCAGGCGCCGTGGCCGGTGCTGACCATCCTCAGTTTCCCGGTGGCGAGTTCCAGTGTGTACATCTGGTACTCGCTCTTCCCCTCCGGGGTGGCCTGAAAGGCGATCGTCTTCATATCGGGCGAGAAGTAGGCTTCGCCCGCGTTGACCAGGCCCATATGCTGGAACGTGACCTGGCGGATGTTCGAGAGGTACTTGGACTCGTCCTCGAACGGTTTGCATGCACGCCCGCTCGAGGCGCACCCGGTCAAAAGACAGGACAGGCCGATCGCGGCGACGGTCAACGTGGATACTGAGGTGGACGTGTGTCGGTTGGCTAGCATCGGGGGCTCCAGGACAAGACGGTTCTCACTCATCACTCGATATCCCGCGCGGCGGGAT
>JAJDDX010000399.1 GCA_029260055.1 Phycisphaerae bacterium | reverse complement strand
GGCTGCTCGCCCCCGGACCCCTCGGCTTCAATCCCCTCCGGAAAGGGGGCTGACGCCAACCGGGAGTGCCGCGTTATGCGATAGCACCGTTGACAGCAGACAGTCTCTTCATGGATACCTCAGACACTACTCAGTCCACAGCTTGTTCAGCCAATCGTCGAGCTGCTCGCGGTCGGCGGGCTTGGTGGGATCGGGCTCACTCGGTTCGACGGCTGCCTTTTGCTGGAAGTACGTCATCACGTCGGTGTCGAGGTAGCGGGATAGTTGGGCGAAGCTGTGGCCGTCACCGCGGCGGTGCTTCGTGTGATAGTACCGCAGCGGAAAGTGAACGAGCAGGTGATCCTTCGCGCGGGTCATCGCCACGTAGAGCAAGCGCCGCTCCTCTTCGATGCCCGCCTCGTCGGTCGTCGCCATGTCCGACGGGATCATGCCGTCGGCTGCGTGAATGATGTGGACGCTCGTCCACTCGCACCCCTTGGCTGAGTGGATGGTGCTGAGGATCAGGTAGTCCTCGTCCAGGTGCGGCGCTCCGGCCAAGTCCGATGTGGAGGTGGGCGGATCGAGGGTCAGGTCGGTGATGAAGCGCCCGCGCGATCGGTAGCGCGCGGCGATCAGTTCCAATTGCTCGATGTCGCGCAGGCGCGGTTTCGGGTTTTCGTAGGCGGCCTCGCAAATCGGCTCGTAGAAGCGGCGCACGCGCTCGACCTGGACGGGAAGCGGGACGCTCCCCCGCGGTGCGTCGGGAGCATCCGGCGACCGATCATCCGCGCGGGCTGAAGCCCGCGGCTCAGGGGATGCGCCGTTGAGTTTGACGCCGACGCAGTCGGCCAGTGCGCTGCGCAGGCCGGCGAATTGCTCACGAGCGGCGGAGGGTGCCGTCGGTGGTTCGGCGAACAGTCGCCGTAGCGGTGTTGCGACGCCAGCCTCGGTATCGGCGGCCGGCCCGCCGGTCAGCGCGGTCATGATCTTGTGCGCGGTTCGCGGGCCGACGCCGTCGAGCAGTTGCAGCACGCGGAACCAGCTCAACTCGTCGTAGGGGTTTTCGATTATCCGCAGGATCGCCAGCATGTCCTTGATGTGCGCCGCTTCGATGAACTTCAGCCCGCCGTACTTGTGGAAGGGAATGTTGCGGCGCGTCAGTTCGACCTCCAACTGTGCGCTGTGGTGCGACGCACGGAACAAGACCGCCTGCTGCATCAGGTCGATCCCCTGCTCGCGATGCTCCAGGATCGTACCGCACACGACCTCGCACTGCTCGGCCTCATCCTGGCAGATGTAGAGCACCGGCTTCTCGCCCGACTCCCGATCGGATCGCAACTCCTTGGTATACCGTTCTTTGGCTTGTTGCATCACCGCGTTGGAGGCCGCCAGGATGGGCTTGGTCGAGCGGTAGTTCTCTTCCAGCGTAACGACGTGCGTACCCGGGAAGGCCTCGGGAAAGTCGAGGATGTTCCGCACGGTCGCGGCGCGGAAGGAGTAGATCGACTGCGCATCGTCGCCGACGGCCATCACGTTTTGCGAACTGACGCGCATTGCGCGGACGATCTCGCTCTGTATGGCGTTGGTGTCCTGGTACTCGTCGACGAGGACGTGGTCGAACCGGTCGGCCACCGTTTTGCCGGTCGGTAACGTGGCGCACAGCATCCGCCAGTAGAGCAGCAGGTCATCGTAGTCGAGGACGCGATGCCGGCGTTTGCGCTGGGTGTACTCCTGGAAGATCGCGGCGAAGGCTTCGAGGTCCTCGGCACACCATGGGAAGTATCGCTCGACCACTTCGCTGAGCGGCTTTTGGGCGTTGACCGTGTGCGAGTAGATCTTGACCAGCGTTTGCTTGCGTGCGAATCGTTTCTTGCCCTTGGCACAGCCCAGGTCGTTGCGGATGAGATTCATCATGTCGGCTGCGTCCGCCTGATCCATCACCGTGAACTCGGGCGACAGGTCGATGGCTCGGCCGTAGATGCGGAGCAAACGGTTGGCGACCGAGTGGAACGTACCGCTCCAGACGCCGGCGACCTCGGTGGTTTCGACCATATGGCGGACGCGGCTGATCATCTCGCCGGCTGCTCGCCGCGTGAAGGTAAGCAGGAGGATTCGGTCCGCGCGCACGCCTTTGCCGATCAGATGCGCCACGCGGCAGGCTAGCGTCTTTGTCTTTCCGGTGCCCGCGCCGGCCACGACGAGGAGGGGGCCCTCGCCGTGCTCAACGGCCTCTCTTTGTGCGGGGTTGAGTTCTTCGATCCACGATACAGCCATGACGACAGCATAGCCGCGATGTTCTGGGACGCTACCGACTCGCCCGCAATCGGACGCGCGATGGCTTCGCCGGCGCGCGAGCCGTACCGATAAGACTCCAGGCGGCCCGAGCCGGGTCCGCACGTCGCCTTGATGACCGCGAGGACAGTGCAGCATATGAAGATCAACAAACGATGGGCTTTGATCCTGCTCGTCAGCGCCGGGCAGCTCGCGTTGCTTCTTTTCGGCGTGAGCTGGTTTGCCGGTCGTCTTGACGCGAGCCTCGCCGATCTGATGCGCAAGGAGGTCCTGGCGAACAACGAGCAGATGGCCACACAGATGGCCATGATGATCGAGGAGATGGATCTTACCCACCTCGATTACGGCTCGCCCGATTGGACGCGGCTTCAGATGGTCATCGAGAAGGTGCGTCTTCCCAATGACGGGTTCTTGTGCGTGATCAACGGAACCGGGGGCAACTTGATTTGCCACCCTGATCTGCGCCACGAGCCGAAGATGCGCGACATGAAGCCGGGCCTCGCCACGCTGCGCGGCCCGGGGCTGGGACGTGCCATCGTCGATTCGACCAACGATCAACGTGGCTCCGTCGGCGGACGAGCCACCATGCCCGACGGTACGCATTTGATCGGTATTCGGGATTTGCCCTCACTGGGTGTCAAGGTCATGGCGCACCAGCGGGAGGCGGGGATCGTCAAGGCAACGGCGGCCGTCGTGATGCTGGTGCGCCGCGTCGGGTTCGGCACGGCGGTGGTCATGGTGATGCTCGGGTTTGTGTTGACGGCTGCCATTGTCCAACGATATGAGAACAGGCTCGCGCACATCAACACGAACCTCGAGCAGCTCGTGCGGCGCCGCAGCGAATCGTTGATCAAGACGCGCGATGCGGTCATCTTCGGGCTCGCGAAGTTGGCGGAGTCGCGGGACGACGACACGGGCGAACACCTCGAGCGCATCCGCACGTACGTCGAGATACTCGCGAGGCAACTCGGCAAGTCTCACCGCGATATCGATGACGAGGCGATCCGCATGCTCGGCTTGACCTCGTCGTTACACGACATCGGGAAGGTCGGCGTGCCGGATGCCGTGTTGCTCAAGCCGGGCCGGCTATCGCCGAAGGAACGGGAGATCATCGAGACACATACCACCATCGGCGGCGATTGCCTGCTCGCCATCAAGCAGCGCCTCGGCGATGACGACTTCCTGGAAATCGCGTGCGAGATCGCCTTCTCGCATCACGAACGGTGGGACGGCGACGGTTATCCGTTCCGCCTTTCGGGCGAACAGATCCCGCTGCCGGGACGGATCGCGGCGCTGGCCGACGTGTACGATGCCCTCACCAGCAAGCGGGTCTACAAGGACGCGATGAGCCACGAGAAGGCTCGGCGCATCATCCTGGACGGCGCCAGCAAGCACTTCGATCCACAGATCGTCGAGGCTTTCGTCGCCTGCGAGGCGGAGTTCCAGGCGGTGGCGGCCGCGTCGCGCCAGGGGGAAGCACCTCGGGCGCCGCGTCCGCTTCCGGAGCCGGCGATCGGCGCGGTTTGACCGGCGATCGGGCGTTTTGACAAATTCGGACATTGTTCGCCCATGTTCAGACTTGGCTGAGCCGCCCCGGCGCTGGTATCCTTCATTGGACGTATCTGTTCAGCAAACCGGACGGGGTTTACATCCACGGAGAGACAGCGATGAAACGCATGCTCGTACTTCTTTTAGGCTGGTGCCTGGTGACC
This sequence comes from Phycisphaerae bacterium, assembly GCA_029260055.1. Taxonomy (GTDB): domain Bacteria; phylum Planctomycetota; class Phycisphaerae; order UBA1845; family UBA1845; genus JADFOB01. Next base: position 7,770 of record JAJDDX010000399.1, on the reverse strand, counting down.
GTGGCGGTCGCCCAGGACACGCCTGAGGACCCGAAGGCGAAGAAGGCTCAGGCGGCGAAGGAGGCCGCGGCCCCCAAGCCTGCGACTCACGACCAGGCCGTCGAGATCCTCAAGAAGGTCGATGCCGCCGCAAAGAAGGTGAAGAGCGCACGTTACAAGGCGAGCCTGAGTTCGGACGGCTGGCTGGTGTCCGCGATGCCGACGGCCGAGGGCACCGTGATCCTGGCCGGTGGGTTCAGCAACGGCATGTTGGAGACATACGTCGTTGATGCGAAGGTCCGGATGCCCGGTTCAGAGGAAGTTCGACGTATCACGAGTGGCGCCGACGGTGAGAACTTCTACCTGGTTGATTGGTCGAACAAGAAGGTTCACGAGGACCTTGACCCTACCGTAATGGGCACGGACGGCAATATCGCCCTGGGGCTCACCATGGTCGAGTTCGTTCATCCGGCGCCGTTCAACGATGAGATCAACGCAGACGCGGCCGAGCTGAAGGAATCCGCGAAGGTCGGCGACGAAGATTGCTACGTGATCGATGTCCGCTACAAGGGCGGACAAGCGCGATCCGTTTGGTACTTCTCCAAGAAGGACTTCCTCCCTCGTACACGCAAGAGCACGCGCAGGAGTCGCGCTACGGGAGAGATCGCCTGGATGACGCTCGCCATCTCGGGTCTCGAAGTCGACCCGAAGCTCGGCGAGGCGGTCTTCAAGTCGACGGTGCCGGACGGGTTCGAGAAGACCGACGAATTTGCACCGAACCGTTCGCGCTTGCGCTAGCGGGCGAAACTCGGACGGTACAAACGTTGAATTGGACACGGGGCTGCCCATCGGGCGGCCCCGTTTTTTTCAGAAACCACAGCATCTGCGGCGCTTCGCTACACCGGCTCCCGGGGCCCATCTTGTCGACTAGGGCGCTCGGGGGAAGTACGACAAAGATATCACAGGCCCGGCCCTCGCCAAGTCCTTTCCTATTTTGACATTGCGCGCTTGACGGGTTCGCGGCGAACGGAAACGCATGCGCGTGTGAAATGCCGTTGACAGCATAGAGCAAGGGCATTGATCGCTTTCGTGTCGAAGCTATAATGCTTCGTTCATCGCCTCCCTAGTTTGACAGGAGGTCGGGTTAACCCCAAAAACGGTCAACGCTACATGGAGGGCTATCATGGCCGACTCAGACAACGAATACCCAACAGTCCTCGGTCCGGACGCTAAATTCAAAGGACAGCTTGAGTTTGAAAAAGGCGTGCGCTTGCTTGGCAAGTTCGAGGGCGAGATCACGAGCGGCGGACAACTGCTCATTGCGGACGGCGCATCGCTGAGCGGCGACGTGAAGGCCGACAGCATTCGCATCGACGGCAACGTCAAGGGCAACCTCGACGCCGGCGCGAAGGTGCAACTGACGGCTTCGGCGAAGGTCGAAGGCGACGTGCAGGCGCAGCGTCTGGAAGTCGCGGAAGGTGCCGTGCTCGTGGGGCACTGCATGGTCGGTGTTAACGGCCAGGCATCCAAGCCCGCTGCCGACGTGAAGCCGGGGGTAGGCCAGTCCGCTGCGCCGCAGGCGAAGCCCAAGGGCAACGTCACACCGGTCGGCGCGAAGAGGTAGGACTCGGGCGGCGAGTTCGCACGGAAGCGACGAGCGAACAGTTGTGGGCCGGTGGATTGACGGCTCGTCGGGCGAGCCGACGCGCGGCAGGCACGAGTGGGCGTGTGCATGCGGCTAGGGTCATGCGGGTCCGGCTCCGGTGCGCAAAAACGTTCGCTGCGCGGGCCGGCGCCGTCGATTGGTGCCCGGCGCCATCGAGTTGAGCGCATCACCGCCGGGCCGGTGGAAGTCAGTTGCGGCGCTGTCGCCGGTGGAACCAGCGATGCCGACCATCCCCAAGAAGCGGACGACTGCCGCCACGCCGAAGCAGGTCACATGTACCCATTGCGATCAGGCCAGCGAGGTGGGGCAGAAGGCGATGTCCGTCTTCTGCCCACACTGCAAGAAGCGCCTCATCCTCGAAGACTTCAAAATCACCACCTACCACGGCGTGCGTGAGTTCGCTACGTGTGGCGACGTCGTGGTCGAGAAGCGCGGACACGTCTGCGCCGCGGTCAAGGTCAGCAACCTCACGGTCAAGGGGAAGATTCAGGGCAATGTCATCGCCCGCGGGAAGGTGAAGGTCCACAAGACGGCATGGTTCACCGGCGACCTGCAGGCACCGTCGCTAACCGTCGAGGGTGGCGCCAAGCTCAACGGCTTCATGCGCATCGGCGAAGCGACGACCATGAAGCCCGAAGACAGCGGCAAGGCAAAGAAGACTACGACTGCGACGCGCAAGCGCGCGCCGGCCAAGCCCGTTCGTAAGACGAGTTCCTGAGCAATCCGCCCGGCGCCGCCTATCGGCGTCTCAGGACACGGTGCCACCGATGCGTCACGGACAAGCTTGGCCCGGGCACGCGCACGGCGCGGCAAAGGGGTACAGGCCACCCTGGAACCCGCTGACGGCGTGCGTGATGTCCTGGAAGCTGATATCGCTGAAGTCGGGGACCGCCGGCGTATCCGTGCCGCCCTGCAAGTCCAACCACACTTTCGGCTCGGTTTGACTACTCTGGAACCCGCGCACGATGGCCGAGATGTCGCGGAAGTTCCGGTTTCCGTCCGGCGGCGCACCGCTTTCGCCGCCGATCACGTCGCCGAAATCAGGCGTCGTGCCGAGCGCCAGGGGCGTCGAGTAGTTGGCTTCGTTCGCCTCATCGCTGCCGGCCGCGATGGACTGGATCAGGTAAGCGTGTTGTGGCGAAGTTTCGCAATCGCCGACCTGCAGTGTCGCATCGACCCAAGGTTGGACCAGGTCATCCACGCTCCAGTCGCGGTAGTGCCGCGATGGGAAGTCGACGATTCGAGCCAGCAGTTGCGGGCTCGTCTCGGGGCCGGCCACCGGCGTGACGATCGGTGCCCCGATCCAGCCCAATACGTGCGACGTACCGCCGCCGAGGTCGAGGCTGATCCGGCGAGCGGTCTGCACACCCGCGTTGCTCGGATTGGGATCGATCGATACGTACCGGTTCTTGGCCACGTAGCAGACACCGGCCACGCACGCCGCATCGCCGCACTCTGTATCCAGGGTGCAGGTCTGCGTGAGGCTGTCCTCAGGCGAAGGAGGAGCCGGCGCACTGATGTCACACTCGTCGGGGACGCCGTTGCCGTCGCCGTCGGTCGATCCACCGGACGCGATGTCGCAGCCGTCGAGCGTACCATTGGTGTTGCAGTCGCTGCAAGCCGGCTCGCCGCCGCAGTTGGCCATGTCCTGGCTGTCGGCCATGCCGTTGCCGTCGCAGTCGACCTCGCACACGCTCGGCTGGCCGCTGCAGACAAAGCCGTCCTCGACCGCGCAGGAAGCCGAACAGCCGTCGCCGTTTTCGTTGGCACCGTCATCGCACGGTTCACCGCTGACGACAAGTCCGTCTCCGCAGATGGGCGAACAGGTCACGCCGTCGCCCTCGAATCCGGTGTCGCACGTGCAGTTGAAACCGCCCACGGTGTTCGCACAGGTAGCGTTGGTATCGCAGTTGTCGGTGCCGGTCGCGCATTCGTCGATGTCGACGCAGACGCTCGGGCGCCCGCTGCATTCGTAGCCGCTTTCGACGGCGCAGGATACGGAGCATCCGTCACCCGCGTCGGTGTTGTAATCGTCGCACTCCTCGAAATCGTCGAGTAATCCGTTGCCGCAGGCAGGCGGTTCACATTCGTCGGGAATCCCGTTGGTGTTGATGTCGGGGCTGCTTCCTGACGAGACGTCTTCGCTGTCCGCGACGTTGTTGCCGTTGCAGTCGGTCGCGGGCGCGGCGATTCCGCCCGCTTCCAATGTGGCGGGTGTTCCGGGTTCAAACAGTCCCACCACGGTGGCGGCGGCGGCCGGCGGTTTGTCCGCGTCGAAGCGGAAGTTGTAGAGCGTCCCCCACCTGATCGGGTTGTCGAGCGTGGTCCATGTGACGGCATCGGTGGTGACGTTGTCCGACCATAGCGTGTTGGAATAGGGCTCGTCGTGGCTTTCGACGGCGTGGAAGCCGACGTTGGTGACCGTGACGCCTTCGGGCAGCGGCACACTGTAAGAACCGACCTTGCGGTCCAGGTCGACGTTCAGTATCGCGTATTCGTAGTGCCATTGGCCGCCGCCGAGGTCGGTGGCCTTGCTCGCCACGACGCCGCGTCCGTCCGGGGAGACGAACTCGATCACCGGGAACTCCGGTGCGAAGACCTTCTGTCCCGCGCCGACCCATGCATCCAGGGCGAAGCCGACTTCGGGAAGCGTGCCCGAATTCGACATGCCGAACGACCAGTTGCCCCCGGGAGAGCCGCTGACCGTGACGGGCTTCCACGATGCGCTGTTCCAGACGTTCACGTCGTCGAGGCAGACGTAGTAGCCCTCGCCGTAGTAGGTAGCGCCGACGTTCAGAGCCGAGTTCAGATCGTCATCATGAACCTGCAGGCGGTGCTGGACGGCGTTGTGCGAATGGCCGCCTCCGGCAAGGTGCGAGCCGCTGTGAACGTAGACGCCCGTCCACGGGTTGACCTCATAGCGAGGCCCCAGGCCGCTCTGCCCGGCGTTCAATCCAGCGCCGTACGTGTCCGTGCAATTGATGCCCAGGGTGCCGCATCCCGTCGGTGGACACGAGCCGCCGCACTGGGTGCTGTCCAGCGCGCAGAAGCCGTGCTTGATCCACGACTGGCCGATCTGTTCGAACCGATCGTCCTTGAGCCGGTACAGGTTCATCACGATGAACGGATGGTCCACGGCGGGAAGTCCGTGCCACATGAGCACCTCATCGCCGACGTTCCACGACGTGGTGGCAAGCGACAAGCCGACGACACTGCCGAGTCGACCGTATTGGCCGAGCCCGTAGAGCTGGCAGAACGCCATGTCGGGGCCGATGGCACCCATGGCTGCGGCTCCGTCCGGCGACGGGCCCGTCGGGATCACCGGAGCATCCCCGCCGACCCATGTACCGTTGACGTTGATCATGATCTTACCGATTCGCGCGCCGGCAAGGTCGGCATCGCCGAGAGCCGCCGCGAGCGACGGCGAGACGGTCAGGTGTTGTGCGAAGATCGCGAAGGTTTGGGCTTTCGCATCGAAGCCGAACTTGACCCGTCTAAGTTCGAGATAGGGTACGTCACCGAGCATCGGCATGGATTCGGTCAGCGCCTCGTCCGTAAGCCCATCATTGCCGACCACGGCGAGGTCACGCACGGTCGCCACGCCGGCACTCGACACGAACGTGATGCCGTCGACGAGTTTGACGTGGCGGCCAAACAGCTCGGTCACACCGCCGTCCATGACACCGAGGATCAGATCGGAGGCTGGATCGAGAGCAAGGCCCACGCCTGCGTCCGTGCGATGGGGCAGCGACGCGTCGGCGGCGACTTCAGCCGTCAGCCCGATTCGGGCCATCGCGTCGGCGTCGAGTTCCATCGAGCTGATGCCGCTGTCGAGCGTCCAGACCTCGTCGGCTCGCAGGGTGAAGGGAAAAGCGGCCACCGTAACGGCAGCTACGTATACGTACTTCGAAATCCGGGGACAATCCATAACGCACTCGCTCCTGCATGCTGGCGCAGTCATACCGATGGTGCTCGACTCAGCGCGAGCATCACCTTACGGCAACCTCTATATCGGCGATGTTGATGTGGCCCGACGGACGCAGCAAAGCCCGGCCGCTTGCGCAGAGTTCCTCGGCCCTTCCCAACCCGTACCTTACCCCACAGCAAGGCGCGGATTCAACCGTTTTCCGGACGTAGCGGGCGTCTGCGAATCGCAAACCGCCCGAGACATCCGGGTTCGACCGTTTCAGCTTTAGGCTTTGTCCGCTACGGACAACTCTGCCCCGGACAGGCACACGGCGCGGCGTAGGGATAGCCTTCTCCCTGGAACCCGCGCACGGCGTGGTTGATGTCCTGGAAGCTGATATCGCTAAAGTCCGGCAGCTCCGGCGTGTCGGTGCCGCCCTGGAGGTCCAACCACACCTTCGGTTCGGTCTGGCTACTCTGGAAGCCGCGCACGAGCGCCGAAATGTCCCGGAAGTTCCGCTGGCCATCGGGCGGATCGCCGCCGTTGACGCCCATCACATCGCCGAAGTCATTGAGCGTGCTCAGCACAAGTGGTTCCGAGTAGTTGCCCTCATTTGATTCGTCATGCCCCACCAGAATGGACTGAACCACATAGGTCTGCTGCGGAGACGTCTCGCAGGCACCCACGTGCAACGTGGCGTCAATCCACGGCTGGTCAGCGTCGTCGACGCCCCAATCACGGTAGTGCCGTGAGGCGAAGTCGACGATGCGCCCGAGCAGTTGCGGGGTCACTTCCGGGCCGGTGAGCGCGATCGGTAGTGGTTCGCCGACCCACCCGAGCACGTGCGTCTGTCCGCCGCCGAGATCGAGACTGATTCTGCGCGCCGTCGATGTCCCCGCGTTGGCGGGGTTCGGATCGAGTGACACGTAGCGGCTCTTGGGCACGTAGCAGACGCCGGCCTTACAGACAGCGAGGTTCATGCAGTCCGAGTCGATCGTGCAGGTCTGCGCCAGGCTGTCCTCCGGCAAGGGCACCGCCACCGTGCCCGTCTCGCACTCGTCGGGGATGCCGTTGCCGTTGCCGTCGGTCGACGTACCCGCGTCGATGTCGCACACGTCCCCAATGCCGTTGGGTTGGCAGTCGAACTGATCGGGGTTCGACAGCGCGCAGTTGTCGTCGCTGGTACACACGCCGTCGCCGTCGGGATCGTCCGGGTTGTCCAGCGGGCAAGCGTCGCAGCCGTCCGGCGTGCCGTCACCATCGCCATCCAGGTTGTCGTCAAAGCCGGGGCAGACGTCGGCTGAATCGCATACGCCGTCCGCGTCCGTATCGTCGGGATTGTCGAGCGGACACGCGTCGCAGCCGTCCGGCACGCCGTCACCATCGACATCGGCGTTGTCGTTGAACCCGGGGCAGATGTCGTCGGAGTCGCACACGCCGTCGCCGTCCGAGTCGTTCGGATTGTCCAGCGGGCACGTGTCGCAACCGTCCGGCACGCCGTCGGCATCGCCGTCCAAGTTGTCGTCGAAGCCGGGGCAGATGTCGGCTGAGTCGCAGACGCCGTCGCCGTCCGTATCGTCGGGATTGTCGAGCGGACACGCATCGCAGCCGTCGGGCACGCCGTCGGCATCGCCATCCGCGTTATCATCAAAGCCCGGACAGGCGTCAGCCGAGTCGCAAACACCGTCGGCGTCCGTGTCGTCGGGATTATCGAGCGGGCAGGGGTCGCAACCGTCCGGCACGCCGTCAACATCGGTGTCCACGTTGTCATCGTGACCCGGGCAGACGTCGGTGGAATCGCATACGCCGTCGGCATCGGTGTCGTCCGGGTTGTCGAGTGGGCAGGCGTCGCACCCGTCCGGCACGCCGTCGACATCAGTATCCACGTTGTCATCGTGCCCGGGGCATATGTCGGCCGAGTCGCACACGCCATCCGCATCTGTGTCATTCGGGTTGTCGAGTGGACACGCGTCGCACCCGTCCGGCACGCCGTCGCCGTCACCGTCCGCGTTATCATCGTGTCCCGGGCAGATGTCGGCAGAATCACAGACACCGTCGGCGTCCGAGTCGTCAGGGTTGTCGAGCGGACAGGGGTCGCATCCGTCGGGTTGACCGTCACCGTCGCCATCGAGAGCGTCATCGAAACCGGGGCACTGGTCGACCGAGTCGCAGACTCCGTCGGCGTCCGTATCGTCGGGATTATCGAGCGGGCAGGGGT